>JAPPOT010000630.1 GCA_028817855.1 Myxococcales bacterium | reverse complement strand
GAGCGAGCGCGCCCACAGGGCCACACCGGAGGCGTAGCAGCGCTACGTCGAGGATAGGCCCGAGGACGTAAGCCGCTGTTGGGCGAACCTCGACGATTCCCTACACTCAGTCACCATCTCTATGGACGGTGTCGGGGTGGAATGCTGGGATACACACCGCCACGTAGCGCGCGCCGTCGGGCGTGCTGTAGCGCACCCACTCGCCGGGCGCCGTGTGCACCGCCTGTCCGTGCTCGACGGTGAGCTTGCCGCCCTCGTGCTCGACGTCGACGCGGCCCTCGAGCACCAGGGTGTACTCGTCGAACTCCGGGCGCTGACCCGGCTCGACCCAGCCGGCCGGGCTGTTCATCACCGCGACACTGACCGCCGAGTCGCCGCTGTTGACGCGCCCGAAGAACTCGTCGATCGCCTTGGGCTTGTTGCCTGCGGCCTCGATGCGCGTGGGCTTGTCGATCAGGCGTGGCATCGCTCTTCCTCCTCCGGGATCAGGTCTACTCTAGGTCAGGGCCTTGCGCGCCGCCTCGCAGTGCTCGCCGATCGCCCGCGCGAG
This sequence comes from Myxococcales bacterium, assembly GCA_028817855.1. Classification (GTDB taxonomy): domain Bacteria; phylum Myxococcota_A; class Polyangia; order Polyangiales; family JAFGIB01; genus JAOUOP01. The sequence continues at coordinate 2,683 of JAPPOT010000630.1, read as the reverse complement.
CGCATCGCCGTCGGGCCCGGCTGACAGCACGCTGCGCCCGGCGCAGGGGATGACCCGCTGGCGCGCGCTACCCAGCCGCGTGGCGACGTCGTCGAAGGTGCCGCCCTGGGTGCCCAGGCCGGGCGCGAGGATCAGGCTGCTCGGCAGGCGCTCGACGATCGAAGGTGCCTCCGGTGCGGTCACGCCCACCACCGCGCCGACCGGCCCCACACCGTCGCCGGCAACGCTGCGGTTGTGGGTCGTGATCTCGTCTGCCAGTCCCTGGGCCACCGTCTCGCCCCCGGGCAGGCGCGCACCCTGCAGCGCGCGCCCTTCAGGATTGCTGGACAGCACGACCGGGAAGATGCCGCAGCCCAGCTTTTGGGCGCGCTCCAGGATCGGACCCAGCGCGGCGAAGCCCAGGTAGGCGTGCACCGTGAGGCCGTCGGCTCCCATCGCGCTGTCCGGGCCGAGCAGGCCATCCGCGTAGCCGCTGTTGGTGGAGCCGATGTCGCCGCGCTTGCCGTCGAGCAGCGCCAGGCTGCCGAGTGCGTGAATCGAGCCGATGATGTCGGCCAGCACCTCGAAGCCCGCCGCTCCGAAGCGCTCGAAGTAGGCCGATTGGGGCTTGATCACAGCCAACTGTCGATCGGCCGAGTCGATCACGCGGTCGCAGAACCTGCGCAGGCCCCAGATGTCGTCCTTCAGGTCCCAGTCCGCGAGCAGGCCCGGCGTGGGGTCCAGGTTGAGGCAGAAGGGACCGCGCTCGGCGCGCAGGGCGGCGAAGCGCTCGGCGAAGCTCTTGGGGGTGTCGCTCACGCCCCAGGGAGATATGGGCCGTCGGCGTCGGCGTCAAGTGGACCGGCGGACAACCCTGCGCATGCGGGTCTGTGGACGATGTCGATCGACCGTCCGTGCCGCGGTTCACGCGCCCGGCAGCGCGATCTGCACGCGCGTGCCCTGGCCGACCTCGCTCTCGATCGTCAGCTCGCCGCCCAGCTCCTCGATCGTGCGCTTGTTGGAGGGCAGCCCCAGGCGCATGCGCACGCGGCCCGCCTTGTTGGTGAAGCCGAAGTCGAACAACGTCTGAATGCGCTCGGGCGCGATGCCACGGCCGTTGTCCGCGACCTCGATCTCGACGCGTCCGTTGTCGTTGCTGACTCCGATCCGCACCTCGCCCGTTCCCTCGTCCTCGATCGAGTGGGCTGCGTTCTCGATCAGGTTCAGGAAGACCTGGTTGAGGCGCGCGGGGTAGCACCTCACCACCGGAGCCGTGTTCGGGTAGTGGCGCTGGACGTCGATGTCCTCCCCGAGCACCGGCGACAGCAGGGTCAAGGCGCTGTCGATACCCTCGCGCACGTCGAGCGGCTTCATCTCGCTCTCGTCCAGGCTGACGAAGCGCTTCAGGCTCTCGACCAGCCCATCGATGCGGTCGCCGCTCTGCTGCATCACCGACAGAAGCCCCGCCCCGGAATCGATCGCCGCCAGCAGTCGCCTGGCCTCGGGATCACCGCCCTCGGCGTGCGTGGCCAGGTAGCCGTGCATGCGGGACAGCAGCCGGTCGGTGGTGTCGATCGAGGAGCGCAGCGACCCCAGCGGGCTGTTGACCTCGTGGACGATGCCGGCGACCACGCGTCCGAGCATGGCCTGCTTCTCCGACTCCACCAGGTGGCCCTGGGTCTGCTTGAGCTCCGCGAGCGCCTCGGAGAGATCCTGAGTGCGCGCGTCCACCTGAGCTTCGAGCCCATCCTTGAGCCGCTGGATCTCCTCGAAGGCGCGCGTGTTCTCGATCGCGACGGCGAGCTGGTTGGCCAGCGTGATCATCAGCGAGCGGTCCGAGCCGTCCAGGGCGCGCCCGTCGAGCTTGGGTCCGAGCAGCAGCACGCCCGCCGCGACCAGCTCCTCCTCGTCGCCCTGGCGGAAGTGGATCGGCACGATCCACTCGATGCCGTAGTGCGTCCAGAAGCTTGCCTCGTCGCTGCCGTCGGCGCCCGGCTCGACATCGGCCACCAGCGCCGAGGCCCCCTGGCTGTCGTGGGTGCTGATCGGATCGTGGCTGCCCAGGGCGCGCGCCACCGGCCGGAAGCGAGCCGGGTCGAGCTCGTCGGGCAGGGTCGCCGGCAGCTCGCCCGTGATCGGGTCGGGGCGCGAGCCCAGCACACGGCAGCCCAGCACGTCGTCGCCCGGCCGGCGCACGGCGATCGCCGCCCGCGACAGCTGCATGGTGTCGAGCAGCGCCGCGCGCAGTGTGTCCAGCGCTTCCTTCTGACTGTGGGCGCGCAGCAGCTTGTGACTGGCCTGGGCGAGGGCGTCGCCCAGCAGATAGCGCGAGCGGAAGACGAGTCGATTGATCGCGCCCTGCACCCGCATCTGCACCAGGCTCAGGAAGATTACCGAGGCCGCCACCAGCGCGCCCATCACGATCGGCCGCTGGGCAGTCGAGTCGACCCCGTGGAAGGCGAGCGCGACCAGGAAGAGGTAGCCGACCAGGACGGCCACCGAGAGCGTCACGTAGATCAGGCCCTGGCCGAGCACGACGCGGATGTCGAACATGCCCAGGCGCACGATCGCGTAGCCCATGATCGCCGGGAACGAGGCGAGCAACGCGATGGTCACGTAGGCCATCTCCGCGCCCATCGGCAGGAAGAGCGTGAGCGTGGGGAAGAGGAACGCGACCACGGCGGCGATCCCAAGCACGCGCGCG
>JAPPOT010000515.1 GCA_028817855.1 Myxococcales bacterium | reverse complement strand
GTGTCGGGTGCTTGACCGGGGGTGAGGGGTTGGGGAAGGGTGGCGGCGCCGTGGGGTTGGATACGGTTCCGAAATTGCTCTTGCACCACGCGCGGGTGCGCCCGGGGGCGGCTGCGTCGCGGGAGAAGGAGTTCGGGATCTGGCAGAGCTGGAGCTGGGGGGAGGTGGCCTCCAGCGTGAAGGAGCTCGCGCACGGGCTGGCGGCGTCGGGCTTCGGGCGCGGGGACCGGCTGGCGATCGTGGGGGACAACCGGCCGCAGCTCTACTGGTCGATGGCGGCGGCCCAAGCCCTGGGCGGGGTGCCGGTGCCGCTCTACCAGGACTCGGTGGCTGATGAGCTGGCCTACGTGATCGAGCACGCGGGCGCGTCCTTCGTGATGGTCGAGGACCAGGAGCAGGTCGACAAGGTACTGCAGATCGAGGAGCGGCTGCCGGAGCTGAAGCTGCTCGGCTACGACGACCCCCGCGGGCTGCGCGACTACGACCACCCGCGGCTGTGCAGCTTCGAGGGGCTGTGCGAGCGAGGGCGGGAGCATGCCACGGAGCATCCGCAGCTGTTCCAGGAGTCGATCGAGTCCGGCAGCGGCAGTGACGTGGCGATCCTGCTCTACACCTCGGGCACCACGGGGCGGCCCAAGGGGGTGGTGCTGAGCTTCGACAACATCCTGGTGACGGCGCGCAACGGCGTCGAGCTCGAGGGGCTGACGGAGAAGGAGGAGGTGCTGGCCTACCTGCCGATGGCGTGGGTGGGGGACCACATCTTCAGCTACGGGCAGAGCTTCGTGGCGGGCTTCTGCGTGAGCTGCCCGGAGTCGCCGGACACGGTGCTGACCGACCTGCGCGAGCTGGGGCCGAGCTACTTCTTCGCGCCGCCGCGCATCTTCGAGAACCTGCTGACGACCGTGACGATCCGGATGGAGGACGCCAGCCGCATCAAGCAGCGCATGTACGCCCACTTCATGGCGGTGGCGCGCCGCGTGGGCGACAAGGTGCTGTCGGGCAAGCCGCTGTCGCTGCTCGAGCGCCTGCACTACGGGCTGGGCGAGCTGCTGGTCTACGGGCCGCTGAAGAATGTGCTGGGCCTTTCGCGCGTGCGGCTGGCCTACACGGCGGGCGAGGCGATCGGCCCCGACCTCTTCAGCTTCTACCGGGCGCTGGGGGTGAACCTGAAGCAGCTCTACGGTCAGACCGAGGGCAGCGTCTTCGTGACGGTGCAGCCGGACGGCGAGGTCCACGCCGACAGCGTGGGCACGCCTGCGCCCGGCGTCGAGGTCGAGGTGAGCGACGAAGGCGAGGTGCTCTACCGCAGCCCGGGTGTCTTCCTCGAGTACTACAAGCAGGAAGAGGCCACGCGTGAGACCAAGACCGAGGACGGCTGGGTGCGCACGGGCGACGCCGGCTTCTTCGACGAGCACGGGCACCTGCGCATCATCGACCGGGCCAAGGACGTGGGGCGGCTCTCGAGTGGGGCGATGTTCGCGCCCAAGTACATCGAGAACAAGCTGAAGTTCTTCCCCAACATCGTCGAGGCGGTGGCCTTTGGCGATGGGCGCAAGCACTGCTGCGCCTTCATCAACATGGACCTGCCGGCCATGAGCAACTGGGCCGAGCGCAACAACGTGGCCTTCGCGAGCTACCAGGAGCTGGCCGCCAATCCCGATGTGTACGCGATCATGCAGGCGCACGTGGAGCAGGTGAACCGCGACCTGGCGCGCGAGCCGAAGCTCGCGGACTCCCAGATCCGGCGCTTCCTGGTGCTGCCGAAGGCGCTCGACGCCGACGACGGCGAGCTGACCCGCACGCGCAAGCTGCGCCGGGTCGTGATAGGCGAGCGCTATGAGCCGCTGATCGAGGCGCTCTACAGCGAGGCCGACAGCTGCCACATCGAGACCGAGGTGACCTTCGAGGACGGGCGCAAGGGCCGGATCGAGGGCGAGGTGCGGATCGTGGATGTGCAGACGTTCACGGCCGAGGAAGTGAAGCGGGCGAGCTAGCCGATGGCCACGAGCGACGAGGTGCTGCTCGACGTGAAGGGCATCAGCCTGGCCTTCGGCAAGGTGCAGGCGATCAGCGATGTCTCCTTCGACATCTGCAAAGGGGAGATCCGCTCGATCATCGGGCCCAACGGCGCCGGCAAGACCTCGATGCTCAACTGCATCAACGGCTTCTACCAGCCGCAGAGGGGCGAGATCACGTACCTGGGCAAGACCCGGCGCGCGATGCGCCCCCACGAGGCGGCGCGGCGTGGCATCGCGCGCACCTTCCAGAACGTGGCGCTCTTCAAGGGCATGAGCACGCTCGACAACATCTTGACCGGGCGGATGATGCAGATGAAGCGCGGGCTGCTCTGGCAGGCGCTCTACTGGGGACCGAATCAGCGCGAGGAGATCGAGCACCGCAAGCGCTGCGAGCACATCATCGACTTCCTGGAGATCCAGGCCATCCGTCGCACGCCGGTCGGCCGGCTGCCCTACGGGCTGCAGAAGCGCGTGGAGCTGGCGCGGGCGCTGGCGATGGAGCCGACGCTGCTGCTGCTCGACGAGCCGATGGCGGGCATGAACGTGGAGGAGAAGGAGGACATGTGCCGCTTCATCCTCGACGCCAACGATCAGCTCGGCACCACCATCTGCTTGATCGAGCACGACATGGGCGTGGTGATGGACATCTCCCACCGCGTCGTCGTGCTCGACCACGGCAGCAAGCTCGCGGACGGGACGCCTGAAGTGGTGGGCGCGGACCAGCACGTGATCGACGCCTACCTGGGGGTCGAGGGGTGAGCATCACCTTCCCATTCTTCATCGAGGTGCTGATCGGCGGGCTGCTGACGGGCGTGATGTACGCGCTGGTGGCGCTCGGCTTCGTGCTGATCTTCAAGGCCTCCGGCATCTTCAACTTCGCCCAGGGCTCGATGGTGCTCTTCGCGGCGCTCACCTTCGTGGGGCTGACCGAGCTGGGCACGGGGCTGATCGGGGCGGCGCTGATCACGACCGGGGTGATGGTGCTGTTGGCGATGGCGGTGGAGCGCGCCGTGCTGCGGCCGCTGGTCAATCAGGAGCCGATCATCCTCTTCATGGCCACGATCGGCATCTACTACGTGCTCGATGGCGTCGGGCAGCTGGTCTGGGGCTCGGACATCAAGACCCTCGACCTCGGCATTCCGCAGGACCCGCTGACGCGGCTCGCCCGACCGGACGACGCCGCGGACGACCCGTGGAAGTACGGCATCCTGGTCAATCGCTT
>JAPPOT010000081.1 GCA_028817855.1 Myxococcales bacterium | reverse complement strand
ACGATCGGCTCGACAGATTCGTCAGTCGGCCGCCGACGCGGTCGAAGACGGCGATACCGAGACTCTCCGTGAAGACGTCATGGACGCCTTCGACGAGGAGCAGATCGAAGAGATCGAACGCCGAATCGATGGCGGCGACTTCTACGACTTCATCGGCGACACCCTAGAGGAATGGGATGGCGACGATGTGGATGAGCTCTTCGAGCTACTCGAGTCCCACCTGGCGGACGTGAGCATCGAGCTCAAGTACCGCCCCGTCGGCGACGACGACGCCGACGACGACGACGACGACGACGAGGACGACGAGTACGATCCCGACGAAGACAACGACAACGACGACGACAGCATGGGCGACCCCCTCGAGCTCGAGGAAGCCGCCGAAGACGAGATCTGACGCAGGCCGCCGCAGCCTAGGGCAGCAGCTCCGCCAGCACGGCCAGCGCGCGATCGATGTCGGAGGCGCTGACGTCGAGGTGCGTGACCGCGCGGACGCGCGTGGGGCCGGTGGCGTTGACCAGTACGCCGCGCGCGGCCGCTCGCTTCACGAAGGCACCAGCGTCGTCCAGGTCGAAGTTGACGATGTTGGTCTCTGTCTCCGCCACCTCGCAGCGCACCCCGGGCAGCTCCGCGACCCCCGCCGCAAGCCGCTTCGCGTTGTCGTGATCCTCGGCTAGACGCACCCGGTGATGCTCGAGCGCGTACGACGCCGCAGCGGCCAGCACGCCGGCCTGGCGCATGCCGCCGCCCAGCATCTTGCGCAACCGACGGGCGCGTCCCATCGCCTCTGCCGTGCCCGCGATCACCGACCCGACCGGCGCCCCCAGCCCCTTCGAGAAGCAGGCGCTCACCGTGTCGCAGCAGGCCGCGAGCTCGGCCGGACTGCGGCCGGTCGCCTGGGAGGCGTTCCAGATGCGGGCGCCATCCAGGTGCAGCGCCAGCCTGCGGCTGCGGGCCAGCTCGGCGATGGCCACCACATCCCGCTGCGGGAAGACCCGCCCGCCCGCGCGGTTGTGCGTGTTCTCGAGCGCCACCAGCCGACTGCGCGGGTAGTGGTAGTCGGAGGGCGGGTGGAGTGCGGCCTCGAGCGCGCCGGCATCGTAGAGCCCGCCGGCACCGACCACCTGGAAGCTGACGCCGGCCCAGGCGGGCCCGGCGCCCGACTCGTAGAGCATGCAGTGGGCGCCCTCCCCCACCAGCACCGCGTCGCCGCGGTCACAGTGGAGCATCAGGGCGATCTGGTTCGCCATCGTGCCCGTCGGCACGAAGAGCGCGCACTCCTTGCCCAGCAGCTCGGCCGCCCGCTCCTGCAGGCGGTTGACGGTCGGGTCCTCACCGTAGACGTCATCGCCCACCTCGGCGCGGGCGATGGCCTCGCGCATGGCGGCGGTCGGGCGGGTGACCGTGTCCGAGCGCAAGTCGATGGCTGAGCTCATGGCCGAAATCCTCGCAATATCCAGGCGCTGGAAGCGCTGGCGCGACCGCCCAAAGGCCTGTACACTGGATCAGTAGGCCGGGGCTGGCGACCTTGACACCCAAGCGGCCCAAAGCTACGAAACCGCTTCCGTTCGCCGGACGCCATCTTAGCTCAGTGGTAGAGCAACGGTTTCGTAAACCGTAGGTCCGGGGTTCAACTCCCCGAGATGGCTCCAAGGCCCCCGGGCGACGGGGAGCCAAGCACGCACCGGCGACAGGGGACCCGCGGTGGCGGGAAAGGCCCGGGCAAGATCCGGGTCGGGTGGTTTCTCATTCCGGGCCACGGGCCCAGAGGGTGCGATGACCGAGACGAGGACAGAGGCGAGGCCATACCGCGCGTACACGCGCCGAGACATCGATCGTCTGCCTGCCCTCTCGGGGCTGGCCCAGAGCCAGCGCGATGCCATGAAGGCGGTCTCCGCAGTGCTGCCCTTTCGCGTCAATCAGTACGTCCTCGACGAGCTGATCGACTGGCGCGCCCTGCCCGACGACCCGATCTACCAGCTGACCTTCCCCCAGCCGGAGATGCTCAAGCCGGCCGACTTTCAGCGCATGTTCACGCTGGTCAAGCGCGGCGCCCCAGACGCGGAGATCAAGGCCGCGGCCAAAGCGATCCAGCACCAGCTCAATCCCCACCCGGCAGGACAGCAGGAGCTCAATGTCCCGCGCCTGGACGACGGCACACCGCTTCCCGGTGCGCAGCACAAATACCGCGAGACGGTGCTCTTCTTCCCGAGCCAGGGTCAGACCTGCCACGCCTACTGCACCTACTGCTTCCGTTGGGCCCAGTTCGTCGGCCTCGACGGACTCAAGTTCGCCTCGCGAGAGGTCGAGCACCTGAGACGCTACGTGCAGGACCACCCCGGCGTGCGCAACGTGCTCTTCACCGGCGGCGACCCGATGATCATGAAGGCCCAGAGCCTGCGCGCCTACATCGAGCCGCTGCTGTCGCCGGAGCTCGGGCAGGTGCGCGAGATCCGCATCGGCACCAAGTCCCCGGGCTACTGGCCCCAGCGCTTCGTCACCGATTCCGACGCCGATGACGTGCTGCGCCTGTTCGAGGACGTGGTGAAGTCCGGGCGCCACCTTGCGCTGATGGCCCACTACAGCCACCCGCGCGAGCTCTCGACACCGATCGCGCAGCGCGCGGTGGAGCGCATCCGCGCGACCGGCGCCGTCGTGCGCACCCAGGCTCCGCTCATCCGCCACGTCAACGACGACGCCGACACCTGGGCCTCGATGTGGAACGCCCAGGTCGCCCTCGGCGCGGTTCCCTACTACATGTTCGTCGAGCGCGACACGGGCCCGCAGCACTACTTCGAGGTGCCACTGGCGCGCGCACTGGCGATCTTCAACGGCGCCTTCCGCCAGGTCTCCGGCCTCGGGCGCACCGTGCGCGGGCCCTCGATGAGCGCCACGCCGGGCAAGGTCCTGGTCGATGGCACGGCCACCGTCCGCGGCGAGCAGGTCTTCGTGCTCAAGTTCCTGCAGGCGCGCGATCCGAGCTGGGTCGGACGCCCCTTCTTCGCCCGCTTCGATCCGGAAGCGACCTGGCTGAGCGACCTGCGCCCGGCCTTCGGCGAGCGTGAGTTCTTCTTCGAGAGCGGCCTGGACGCCCCGCGCAGGCGTCGCCTGGCGCTGCTGTCCGAGGCGGACCTGCCCGCCGAGTGAGCGCGCCTGGAGAACCCATCGAGATGGGTTCTAGAGCCCATCTCTGAGATGCTCTCGGCGCCTTTCGGGCGGGACGGGGCCGCTCGCCGCGTCGCCTCACGCTCGACAATACTCGGCATTGCCTCGGTTCACCGACGCGCCGCTCGACCCCGTCGCGCTCCGAAATCCATCCGGAGCATTCATGAGATGGGCTCTAGAGCCGGCGCTGCCAGCGCTTCTTGGGTTTGGGCGGCTCGGGCTTGACCAGCGAGTCGATCAGCAGGTCGCTCTTCTGCTCCATGCGGTGGATGAGTTGCCCATTGGCCTCGATGCTCGACTGGATGCCGGCAGCCCGGCCCTCGAGCTGATCGATCACCTGCTCCTGCTGCGCCCCGCGCACCTCGGCCCGATCCAGGTCGCCGCGCAGCTCCTGGATGATGCCGTGGCCCACCCACGCGATGGCCGCCAGGCCAAGGCACAACACGAGCAGCGCCGCACCCATCATGCGCATCGCCCACGGACGCGGGGCCGCCACGCCGGGCTGGCTGAAGGTGCTGTGCTGCCCGGTACGCGCCTCGTCGACGCCGAGGTCGTCCTCGCCCGCAAGGGCGAGCACCGCGGCGGACTCGTCCACGGGCGGGGGGTCCAGGGGCGGCAGGGCAAAGCCCGTGTCCGCGGCGGGCGCCGATCCGCGGCGTACCGTCAGGCCGTGCTGCGCGAAGAACGCCTCGAACTCACTGCCGCTCTTGGGCGAGCGGGCGTGCTCGAACAGGAAGCGCTCGATCTGCTCGGTCGGGGCGTCCACCTGCTCGGTGTCCATCCCGGTGGCGAGGATGTCGTAGAGCACATCCTGCATCGCCTCGGCGTCCATGCCGGGCGTCGCGCGATCCAACGCCAATCCCTGGGCAGCCCTCACACCACTCATCGTCAGCCTCCTGCTTCAACAGAGGCCTCCGACGCTTAGGCAACGCGCGCCAGAAATCAAAAAAAGCACAAAGCCGGTCGCGTTCAGAAGTGGTCAGAACCGAGCGCGCCCGGAGGGCCAACCGGCGGCGTAGCCGGCTTCTCAACGCTGCGCGCCCGCGATGCCGGCTAATCGACCGGATTGGTCCGAGGACGACAGCCGGTCCTGGGCGCTTCTGGGCGCGAACCTACAAGCCCTCGCACCAGCCGTAGGTGTTGCAGGCGGTGTCGGACGGGCAGTCCGTGTCCTGCTCGCAGGTGCGGGTGCACAGGTCGGCGCCCAGGCACAGGCTCTGCGTCCCGAAGCGCTCCTGGCACGCCGGTGTGGCGTTGCAGCTGGCGGTGCACTGGGCCTCGATCACCCCGGCCACGTAGGCACACTCCAGACCCAGCTGGCAGTCGCGGTCCGTGGCGCAGCTGCCGCCGAGGCCGCTCGCGGTGGGCGAGCGGGTCGGCTCCGCGTAGGCCAGGGCGGCCAGAACGAGAACGCAGCACGACAGGAGCAACCAGCGGCTCATGGATCCCTCGGGTGGAGAAAAGCCCCCGTGTTCGCCCGGCAACTGCAGCCGGACAAACGCGAGCACGGGGAATGGCGTTTGCCATCTCCGGGGGCCCGGTACGGTGGAGGCCCAACACTTGCGGAGACGACGTTCTCCTACATATCGTACACGGTACGCACGTCAAGGCCGGTCGGGGCGAATCCCCTGACAAAAGTGGGAGTACCCACAGTTAGGACCGCCTTGGATCTGCGTTCAGAGGCGGATGCCGCCCAGCTCCGCCACCAGCGCCTTCAACACCCCCTGCAGCTCACCCCGGCCCTTGTCGTCGAGCCAGCGCTCCTCGGCATCGTCGTAGGAGAAGTGCCAGGCGTGCTTGCCCCCGGCCAGCCAAATCTGCCGAGCGGGCCGCTGGGTGTTGAGCACGACCCGCGGCCCGCGCGCCAGCTCGATGCGGATGACGTCGCCCGTCGACTCCACATCGGCATCGTCCGGATCCACGTCGTCGAAGAGGTCGAGCACCGCCGAGAGGGCGGCCGCCGCCAGCTGTTCGTAGGTCGCCTCGTCCACGGCCGCTTCCTAGCCCGGATGTTTCATCGATGCGAGCGATGATCGTGCAAGTGATCGGCTTCGCGGTGTTTTCGGCGAGTGGAGCGCATGCGGCGTGCATTCGCGACCGAGGCGGAAGCGCCGTGGAGTCGAGCGGTTGTGCGAGGGCGTGCGCATCGGTGAAATGTCCGGGCCAAACTGCACCGCCGCCGACGCAAGGCGCCCCTCAGCCGAGGCTCTGGAATAGGTTCTGCAGGACCCGATGGGTCAGCCCCCAGACCACGTGCTCGCCGACGCCGTAACCCGGGAACCGCACGCGCTCGCCACCTCGCTCGACCTCCTTGACCACGTCCAGCTCGCCCCGCGCCATGCGCCCGAGCGGGGCCCACAGCGCCTCCGCCACCTCGTCGTTGGGCGCCAGCCGGGCCGCGCCCTCCACGGCGAAGACGAAGGGCGCGATCACGATGCCGGTGAACTGCCCGCGGGCCGTCGCCGGGTGCTCGTCGAGCGCCCCCACCAGCGTACCTGGCGACAGCGCCAGTCCCACCTCCTCGTGGGTCTCTCGGCGCGCAGTGCTGAACATGTCCATGTCGCCCGGATCGTGGTGGCCGCCCGGCAGCGCCATGTGGCCGGACCAGGGATCGCCCTCGCGCTCGGCCCGCCGGATCAGCAAGATCTCCGTGTCACCGGGCACCGGCCGCAGCACCGCGGCGACCGCCGCCCGGCGTCGGATCTCGCCGTCGTAGGTGGTGTGCGGGCGCCCGCCCAGGCGCGCGCGGATGGCCTCGAGGTCGGTGCTGGCGGTCACTGCTGATGTTCGCGGTAGCGCGCCACCCCGGACCCGTCAACCGCGCCCATTGGCCTGTGGCGCAGGCCCAACCCCTCTGGTAGCGTCCGCCCCTTCTAGCGCCATGGCGCAGCGGAGAGCCCCCATGACCGTCGACATCGATACCCTCAAGCAAGGCCTGTCGCTCACCCTGGAGCGGACGGCGCTGGACTGGATCGGGCAGCGCTACCAGGGCAAGGTGCGCGACAACTACACGACCTCCGACGGCAAGCGCGCGATCATCATCAGCGACCGCATCAGCGCCTTCGACCGCGTGCTCGGCACGCTGCCGTTCAAGGGCCAGGTCCTCAACACCGTCGCCAGCTACTGGTTCGAGGCCACCAAGCAGATCGTGCCCAACCACGTGATCTCGGTGCCCGACCCCACGGCCATGCTCTGCGTCGAGTGTGAGCCGCTGTCGGTCGAGATGGTCATGCGCGGGTACCTGACCGGCGTCAGCTCCACCAGCATCCTGACCGCCTACAAGAAGGGCGAGCGCGAGTTCTGCGGACACCAGCTGCCGGACGGCCTCACGCCCCACCAGGCCCTGCCCCAGGCGCTGCTCACACCGACCACCAAGGCCGCCCAGGGCGAGCACGACCAGAACGCCTCACGCGAGCAGATCATCGAGTGGGGGCACGTCAGCGCCGAGGACTTCGACCGCGCCGCCGCCTACGCCAAGCAGCTCTTCGCCTTCGGCCAGCAGCAGTGCGCCGACCGCGGCCTGATCCTGGTCGACACCAAATACGAGTTCGGCAAGACCAAGGACGGCGAGATCGTGCTGATCGACGAGATCCACACGCCGGACTCCTCGCGCTACTGGTTCTCCGAGAGCTACGAAGCGCGCGTGGCCGAGGGCAAGTCGCCCGAGTCCTTCGACAAGGAGTACGTGCGCCGCTGGCTGGTCGATCAGGGCTTCAAGGGCGACGGCGAGGTCCCGACCATCCCCGACGAGGTCCGGCTCGAGGCCGCGCGCCGCTACATCGAGGCCTGCGAAGCCGTGCAGGGGCAGCCCTTCGAGCCGAACCTGGAGCCGCCCGCCGAGCGCCTCGAGCGCAACATGCGCGCCGCGCTCTCGGCCTGAGCCACGATGCAAGAGCGGGACCCGGAGCGCCGCGGCACCTACCTGCGCGAGGGCCTGATCTGGCTCGGCTTCGGCCTGCTGCTCGCCGTGGCTGCGGCCACCGTCGCGGTCCCGGAGCTGTCCGAGGACCCGGAGCAGGAAGCCGCGGACGACGAGCCCGACGCGGGCACCTGAGGGCGAGCCGCACGTACTCACCAGCTGGTTTGCACCATGCGGCCGCCCATGAATCGGGCGAGTGTGCACGGCGTCCAACCACATGCGAGAATTACTGCGGCTTCTTTGCCACAGGTGTTCCGATCGGCCATTTTTAGAACGGGTACAAGGTGCGCATTCTCTGGAGGCTTTTGACGGTAGGGGCGGTAGCCGGCACGGCGGCCAGTGCGCAGGCCTACGACGTCTCGCCGGTGTGCGCCGTGAGCGGCGCCAGCGAGCCCATCCCCACCATCAACAGCAGCGTGCACGTGCCGCCCGCGGTGCCCGGCGTCGCCGACGTCTGCGATGGCAGCGAGCCGGCGCGCATCGTCACGCCGCGCGAGCCCACCTGGAGCGCGCCGATCGGTATCGAACAGGCGCGCAAGGAGCTGAGCGACGCCGACCACCTGGCCGCCCGCGGCGCGCTCGACGACGCCCTGCTGCACCTGCGCGTGGTCGAGCGCGCGACCCCGGAGATCGAGGACCGCATCGCGCTCGAGCGCGGTGAGCTGCTGCTCGAGCTGGGCGTGCCCGAGCGCGCCTGCCGGGCCTTCGCCACGGCCGCGCGCAGCCCCGACCGCAACATCGCGGCGCGCGCGCGCATCGGCGCGGTGACCTGCCGCCTGCGCGCGGGCGACCGCGATGGCGAGAAGCGCCTGCAGGCCCTGCTACGGCGCTACCCCCAGCTCAGTGAGCGCCAGCAGCTGCGCCTCGAGCTGGCCCACGCACGCGAGGCCTGGGGCAACCGCCGGGGCGCGGCCAAGCTCTTCCGCGCGATCGACGTGGCGGACCCCGCCAGCCCGATTGCCGCCATCGCACGCGCCGAGGTCGAGCGCCTGGCCGAGGCCGGCGTGGTGCTGAGCAAGATGCCGATGAAGACCCGCGTCGAACGCGCCGAGCGCCTGCTGCGCAGCGCGCCGGTCGACGTGGCCGCAGCCGAGGTCGAGGCCCTGCGCGGCAGCCGCGGCCTCAACGCCGAGCTGCGCGCGCGGGTCCACGTGATGGCCGCGCGCATCGCGCGCATCCAGGGGCGCTGGGACGCGGTCAAGCAGGAGATCGCGAGCGCGCGCCGCCAGGGCGTCGCCGTGCCCGACGCGGGTAAGCTCATGCCGCCGCCCGCCGCCACCCGCGCGAGCGAGCAGCCGGAGGTGAGCCCGGCGCGACGCGCGGCCGAGCGGCGCATCAAGGGCCTGCGGCGCGGCCGGCCGATCCGCAAGCTGACGAACACGCAGCTGCGGCTGGTGCTGGACCTGGCCGTGCGCCACTCGATGAAGGACACCGCCGACGAGGTGGTCGAGGCGATGACCCGGCGCAAGTCGATGGTCGCGGCGGCCCGCTTCGAGTCGGCCATCCGCGCCTCCGGGCTGGCCTCCGACGAGAAGCTCGCGCCGCTGCTCGAGACGATCATCCACGTGCGGCGCTACCGCGTGTCCGGCACCTACCACTACGCCCGGGCGCTGGAGCGTCTGGGGCGCACCGCGGAGGCGGAGTCGCACTACCTGCGCGTGATCGAGCGCGATCGCAGCGCCACCCGCTACTACGCGATGTGGGCGGAGCAGCGCCTCTGGGCCCAGCGCAGCGCCTCCCAGCAGAGCTGCGCGCCGCCGGCGGAGAAGAAGTCGCAGGCGACGAAGGTGAAGGCGACGGCGAAGGCGAAGAAGGTCACCAAGGCCAAGAAGGCCGCCCCCGCCGAAGCCGCGCCCCGGATGACGCCAGCCGAGCGCCGCGAGCGCGTGGTCGAGCTGCTCGAGCCGATCGCGCAGTCCCACGGCGAGGCCTACCCCTGGCTGCAGCGGGCGCTGTCCCTGGTGCAGCTGGAGCGCTTCTACGAAGCCGGCGACGAGATCAACGAGGCCTACCTGGCCTACCGCGACGCCCGGGGCAGCCCGCGGCTGCGCTCGGGTCTGGAGGCGGTCTACACGGGCTCGGCCCCGCCGCGGCGTCCGGCCGACTGGGCGCTGCGCCGGGCGCGTCTGTCACTCGAGCCCGACACGCGAAAGCAGCTGGCCAAGGTGGCGGAGCTGGTGGGCGACCCGGGCGTGGCCCTGCGCTTCGGCGACTGGCGCCAGGGGCAGCGGCCGCGCGCCTACACCGAGCAGGTGCACGCCGCCGCCGCCAAGTACGGCGTCGACCCCAACCTGCTGTTCGCGGTGATGCGCGTCGAATCGATCTACAACCGGCGCATCGTCTCCTACGCGGGCGCGGTCGGACTCATGCAGATCATGCCCCACACGGGCAGGCGGATCGCCGAGCGCCTCGGGGTCGAGGGCTTCGAGACCACCGACCTGCTCGATCCTGAGACCAACCTGGAGTTCTCGGCCTGGTACCTGGCCTCGCTGCTCAAGCGCTTCGATGGGCGCCTTCCGCTGGCGATCGCCTCCTACAACGGCGGCCCGCACAACGTGCGGCTGTGGATGCGCGCGAACCACCCGGACATGCCGCTCGACGCCTTCCTCGAGCGCATCCCCTTCAGCCAGACCCATCGCTACGTGCGCCGCGTGCTGACCCACTACGCCGCCTACAGAGCCCAGCGCGACCTGCCGATGACGCGCCTGAGCGTCGACCTGCCCGAGCCGCAAGTCGACAGCATGGCCTTCTGATCCGCCAGGTGCGGCTCTCCCCAACCGGCCCCACCGCCTACGGCACCTACCGCCTCAAGCCACTCGAATCGTCGAGGTTCGTTCAGGAGCGAGCGCGCCCGAAGGGACGAGCGGAGGCGTAGCAGCGCTACGTCGAGCATCGTCGCGAGGACGCTGAGCCGAGTAACAGCCTTGGCCGCGATCGAGCGGACAGGAGCGCAGGCGAAGCCGCTCCTGGGCGGACCTCGGCGATTCCCTCTCACTTCGCGTCGGCCAGCTTCCAGTCGTACTTGCGTTGGACGAGCTTGGTGCTGGCCGGTAGCTTGGCCAGCTCCGGAGGGCCGTAGCGCTTGATCCAGCCGAGCACCGAACCGGCGTCGCGCTCGAAGTCCTCGCCGAACCAAAAGAAGAGCGCGCTCACGTGCAGGGCGCCGCCCTTGAGCTCCACGTGCAGGCGGTCGGCCATGGCGGCCTTCGCGAGCGCGGTCAGGTTGGCGTCCAGGTCGGACTCGCGGAATGCGCGGGGCTGCAGCGCGGGACACGAGACGGCCCCGCAGTTGAGCGCCACGTGCACGCGCGCATCGGGGAAGCGCTTGCGGATGATCTGGTGCTCGATCTCGTCGAGGCTGCGCGCCTTGCCGGCCACCCTGCGCTTGAGCGCCTTGAAGAAATCCGGCACGTCCATGACGCTGCCGAGCGGATAGCGCTCGAGCACCAGCTGGATGACGAGCGCGTTGTAGACGTTGAGCCAGGACGACAGCGGCTCGCTCTCGGGCATGTCGGCCGCCGCCTTCAGAAAGGCCGTGAGCTGAGCCTGCGCAGCAGCATCCTTCTTCAGCGCGCGGTAGTCGACGAAGCCGCCGCGGACGTGCTTGCGCAGCACCTGGTCCAGGGGCGCCGCATCCAGCTTGGCGGCCGGCGAGGCGGGCGCGGGCGTGGGCTCAGGCGCGGGAGGCTCGACCGCCGCCGGGCCCGGCTGGGCCGCCGGTGCCGCGGGGCGTGGCGCGTCCGCGGGCGCGGAGCAGGCCAGCACCGCACACAGCGAGCTCAAGAACATCAGCGTCATCATCGGACTCCCGGTCATCGCCGTCCTTCGGCTGCCATCCCAATTCGGTACGCCACCCTCGCGGGCGCGTTACGACCCTCTAGCAGGCCGGTGAAGAAGTGCTTTGCGTGGATGTCGGAGCGCGACGGCGCTCGATTCGCCGTCCTCGAGACGAGGAAACGCCGAGTATTTTCGAGTCGAGCGGACGGGCGAAGCGAGGGTCGTCCCGCCCGGCAGGCGCGTGAGTGACTTCTTCACCGGCCTGCTAACGCCCCTGGAACTCCGGGTCGCGCTTCTCGACGAAGGCGGTCACGCCCTCGGCGAAGTCCTCGGTGCTGCCCATGGACGCAATGCCACGTCCCTCGCGCATCAGCTGGGTCTCCAGGGAGCTCTCGAAGCTGCGGTGCAGCAGGCGCTTGGCCATGC
Source organism: Myxococcales bacterium (assembly GCA_028817855.1). Classification (GTDB taxonomy): domain Bacteria; phylum Myxococcota_A; class Polyangia; order Polyangiales; family JAFGIB01; genus JAOUOP01. The sequence goes on along the minus strand of JAPPOT010000081.1, from coordinate 3,738 downwards.
CCAGCGCGCGCGTGGGTCCCACGGCCAGCTTCCGGGCACGCTCGAGCGCGGCCGCCTCGAGCTCCTCCGGGGGCACCACCTGGTTGGCCAGCCCCCACTCCATGGCCTCCTGCGCGCTCAGCACGCGGTTCTCCAGCGTGAGCTCCAGCGCTCGGCGCAGCCCGACCAGCCGCGGCAGGTAGAAGGTCGTGCTGCCGTCGGGCGCCGCAGCGATGCCGGTGTAGGCCATGCTGAACTTGGCCTTCTCGGACGCGATCGCGATGTCCGGCGCCATCGCCAGCCCCATGCCCGCGCCGGCGGCCACGCCGTTGATGGCGACCACGACCGGCTTGTCCATGTGCGTCATGATCGCGATGGCGTCGTGCATCGGCAACACGATGTCCTTGATGAGCTGCTCCGGCATCGGCAACGCGCCGTGGAAGCTCGCGACATCGCCGCCTGCGCAGAAGGCCTTGCCTGCGCCGGTGAGCAGCAACGCACGCACGGACTCGTCCATCTCCACGTGTCGCACCGCCTCGCGCAGCTCGAGCGCCATCTTCAGGTTGAGCGCGTTGAACGCGTCGGGGCGGTTGAGGGTGATGCGCGCGAGCGCGCCCTCCTGACTCATGGTGAGGGTCTCGAAGTCCATCCTTACCTCCGCATCGCGAGCCGGCAGCTGCCCGCTCTGGCTGAATGCTAAGCCCCCAAACGGGAACGGGAAACGCCGGTTGCGGCGCGCGCCAAAACGGGTATACAGGGCCGGCCATGGCTGCCAAGGTTTTCGTACCCAGGGAGTGTGCACCCGGCGAGACCCGCGTTGCCGCGACCCCCGAGACCGTCAAGCGGTACATCAAGGCGGGCTTCGAGGTCGCGGTGGAAGCGGGGGCCGGCGAGTCTGCGCACATATCGGACACGGCCTTCAAAGACGCAGGCGCCGAGATCGCCAGCGACGCGAAGGGTCTGTGGTCCAGCGCCGACGTGGTCCTCAAGGTCGGTCCTCCTCAGCAAAACGCCAAGCTCGCGGCCGACGAGGCCAGCCTGCTCAAGGAAGGCGCCGTGCTGGTCTGCCACGTGTGGCCGCACAAGAACCTCGAGGCGGTCATCAAGCTGCGCGACCGCAAGGTCAGCGTGCTGGCCCTCGAGCTCGTGCCGCGCATCACGCGCGCCCAGAGCATGGACACGCTCAGCTCCCAGGCCAACATCGCCGGCTACAAGGCGGTGGTGCTGGCGGCCGCGAAGCTCGACAAGTACTTCCCGCTGCTGATGACGGCGGCCGGCACCATCCAGCCGGCGCGCGTCGTGATCATGGGCGCCGGCGTCGCCGGCCTGCAGGCGGTCGCCACCGCGCGCCGCCTGGGCGCCGTGGTCGAGGTCAGCGACATCCGCCCCGAGGTCAAGGAGCAGGTCGAGTCCCTGGGCGGCAAGTTCATCGACCTACCGATGGACGAGAGCGGCTCGGGCGAAGGTGGCTACGCCAAGGAGGTCACCCCCGAGTTCCTCGAAAAGCAAAGGGCGATCGTGCGCGAGCGCGTGCTCGCGGCGGACGTGGTCATCACCACCGCCCAGGTGCCCGGCCGGCCCGCGCCGCGGCTCGTGCCCGCCGACATGGTCAAGGACATGCGCGACGGCGCGGTGATCGTGGACCTGGCAGCCGACTCGGGCGGCAACTGCGAGCTGACCCAGAACGGCAAGGAAGTCACCGAGCACGGCGTGCTCATCATCGGCTACTCCGACCTGCCGGCCCAGACCTCGGCCGACGCCAGCATGCTCTTCGCACGCAACGTGCAGGCGCTCACGGCCCTCTTTGGCAAGGAAGGCGCCGTCGAGCTGGACCTGGAAGACGAGGTCATCGACGGCGCGCTGCTCACCCACGGCGGCGAGGTCCGCCACAAGCCCACCGCTGAGGCCCTCCAGGGAGGAGGCTCCACATGACCATGGGACCCCTGCTGATCGGAATCTACGTGCTGGTGCTCGCGTCCTTCGTCGGATTCGAGGTCATCACCAAGGTGCCGCCCACGCTGCACACGCCGCTCATGAGCGGCGCCAACGCAATCAGTGGCATCACCATCGTCGGCGCGCTCTACACGGCGCAGACCGCGGACGTCACCACCAGCAACATCCTCGGTGGGCTGGCCATCCTGTTCGCCACGATCAACGTGGTGGGCGGCTTCATGGTGACCAACCGCATGCTTCAGATGTTCGGGAAGAAGAAATGAGCGACGCCGTCAACACCGTGATCGTCCCGCTCATCTTCCTGGCGTCGGCGATCCTCTTCATCCTCGGCCTCAAGCGGCTGGGGCGCGTGCGCACCGCGGCCAGCGGCAACCAGATGGCGGCCTTCGCCATGCTGCTCGCCGTCGTCGGCACCCTGCTCGACATCGGCATCGTCGACTACCGCTGGATCATCGGCGGCATGGCGGTCGGCGGCCTGATCGGCGCGACCGCGGCGATCAAGGTCGAGATGACCGAGATGCCGGAGATGGTCGCCCTCTTCAACGGCTCGGGCGGCGCCGCCTCGGCGGTGGTCGCGCTGGCCGTCGTGTGGCTGAACGTCGTCGAGGCCGGCACGACGGGCACCGCGGCCGAGACCCTCGGCGGCTCCCAGGCCATCACCGTGGGCCTGTCGATCCTGATCGGCGCCCTGACCCTGAGCGGCTCGCTGATCGCCTACCTGAAGCTGCAGGGCAAGCTCAAGCGCGGCCAGCCCATCCTGCTGCCCGGCCGCCACGTCATCAACCTGGTGCTCGGCGCGGCCATGCTCTATCTCATCGTCGCCTTCGCCTACCAGGCCGAGGGCGCCGAAGCCACGACCATGGCGATCGGCCTGACCGGCGTCGCGCTCGCGCTCGGCGTCCTGCTCGTCATCCCGATCGGCGGCGCCGACATGCCGGTCGTGGTCTCCCTGCTCAACTCCTACTCGGGCATGGCGGCTTCCGCGACCGGCTTCGTGCTGAGCAACAACCTGCTGATCATCAGCGGCGCCCTGGTCGGCGCCTCCGGCCTGATCCTCACGCAGATCATGTGCGTGGCCATGAACCGCTCGCTGCTGAACGTGCTGGTCGGCGGCTTCGGCGAGGACAGCGCCGCGGGCGGCGGCGGCAGCGACGAGTACGTCAACGTCACCAGCTGCGGCGCCGAGGAGTGCGCGATGGTGCTCGAGAACGCCGAGTCGGTGGTGGTCGTGCCGGGCTACGGCCTGGCGGTCGCCCAGGCCCAGCACGCCGTGCGCGAGATGGCGGACCTGCTCGAGGCCCGCGGCTGCAAGGTCACCTACGCCATCCACCCGGTGGCCGGCCGCATGCCCGGTCACATGAACGTGCTGCTGGCCGAGGCCGACGTGCCCTACGAGCAGCTACTCGAGATGGACACCGTCAACCCCGAGTTCAAGACCACCGACGTCTCGATCGTGCTCGGCGCCAACGACGTGGTGAACCCCTCCGCCCTCGACGACAAGGCCAGCCCGATCTACGGCATGCCGATCCTCAACGTGCACGAGTCGCGCTCGGTCTTCGTGGTCAAGCGCAGCCTCAGCCCCGGCTACGCCGGCATCAAGAACGTGCTCTTCGAGAACGACAACACCACGATGATCTTCGGCGACGCCAAGAAGGTCCTCAACGACGTCGTCAAAGAACTAAAAGAATTGTGAGGAAATGCTTCTGGGGAGGGAATCGTCGAGGTTCGCCCAGCAGCGGCTTACGTCCTCACGGAAATCCTCGACGTAGCTCCGCTACGCCTCCGGTGTTCCGCTCCGGGCGCGCT
>JAPPOT010000796.1 GCA_028817855.1 Myxococcales bacterium | reverse complement strand
CCACGCCGGAGCCGCCTCCCGCTCCGGCACCGCCCCCGCCCCCCTCGGCCGAGGACAATCTCAAGAGCTACGACGAGGGCTTCGCCAGCATCTTCGTGGGCGGGCGCATCGACGTCGCCAAGATCGATCAATACGTCGTGCCCACTGTCGTGGTCCACGATCAGCCAGAGGGCCAGCAGGACCTGGCTGGCTGGAAGGCCACCATCGCCAACATCAACAACGCCTTCAGCGAGATCAAGGCGACCAAGCTCGGCGCCTGGGCACAGGGCGACCTGGTCGGCGCGCACCTCCAGTTCGACATGCGCAGCACCGGAGAGTTCAACGGCATCAAGTCGACGGGCGAGATGGTCTCGGTGCGCGGGATCGAGATCATGCGCTACGACCAGGGCAAGATCGCCGAGCGCTGGGCCACCTTCGATCGCCACGGTCTGATGCAGCAGCTGGGCGCCGCGCCGGGCAAGCCGGTGATCACGCCGGGTGAGTCCGAGCGCCGCGACGCCGCGCCCGATCCGGTCGCCAACCAGAAGTTGATCGAGGGCTTCCTCACGTCCAAGGCGTTCTCCGGCACCACGCCGGAAGAGCGCAGCGCGGCGCTGTCGGGCGTGATCGCGGAGGACGCCCTCTTCCACGGCCTCGATCCCAAGTCCCAGGGCCTGTCGGGCTTCACGAGCAGGGTCGAGGACGTCATGACCGCGACGGCCGAGCAGCAGCCCAGCACTGTGGCCGTGCTCGCCGATGGCGACATGGTGATCGCCCACTGGGAGAACAGCATGGTGCACAGCGGCGAGCTGATGGGTCGCAAGCCGACGGGCATGCGCTTGACCGCGCGCGGCACCGATCTCTATCGAATCGCCGAGGGCAAGATCGTCGAGGGCTGGCAGTACATGGACACCGCCGGGCTGGTCGCCCAGCTCGACGCGCTCACGGAGGAGGCCAAGAAGCCCGTGGCCGAGGAGCCGGCCGCGGCTGCTCCCGCCGCGCCGGCGGCGCCCGAGCCGGCCAAGCCGGCTGCCGAGGCCGCACAGCCCCCGGCCGCCGAGTAGCTACTGGGCGGCGCGGCCTGCGAAACCCGCGGGCAGCTCCACGTGCTTCGTGATGCCGAGGTAGCGCTTCAGGAAGATGCTGATCTCCCGGCAGTTGAGCCGGTGGAAGTGCTTCTGGTGCACGAAGGCGTGGGGCTGGTCCGGGTACATGTGCAGCTCGGCCGCCACGCCCGCCTCGACCAGGGACTCGTACATGCGCGTGCTCGCCCTGGGCGGCACGATCCTGTCGGCGCTGCCGTGGATCAGGAAGGTGGGCGGGTAGCTGGCGTCGACGTGGCTGATCGGGCTCGCGAGCGCCGCAGCCGCCTCGTCGTCCTGCTCCATCAGGGCGCGCGCCGGCACCGCGCCGCTCAGGCGCGTGCCGCGCGGGGACATCACCGTGGGCGGGAAGATCCCGACGGTCGCGTGCACGCCCGTGTCGTGTCCTGCGTGTCCGCCGTCGCCCTCCAGCTCGGGGTGCGCCACCGTGCCCGCGGCCAGTAGCACGAGGTGGCCCCCGGCCGAGGCGCCCACCGACGCCAGCTTGTCCGGGTCGATCCCGAGCGCGTCGGCCTCGGCCCGCATGTAGCGCAGGGCCGTCTTCACGTCGTGGATCTGGGCCGGCCAGGCGGCCTCGGGTGTGAGCCGGTAGGCCGACGACACGCACACGAAGCCCTCCAGCGCGAGCTGGATGCCATAGGCGCGCAGCTGCACCTTGTCGCCCTGGCGCCACCCGCCTCCGTGGACGAGCAGCACGCCCGGCGCCCTCGGCTGCGGGTCCGGCGGGGTGAAGATGTCGCAATGCAAGTCGCGGTCCCCGCCGCGCCCGAACACCACGTCCGTCTCGATCGTGACCCGACCACTCATCGCTCTCTTCGGTAGACCAAGCAGCGCTCCACCACAAGAGCGCGCCTCTAGAATCCTCGGTCGGAGGATTCTGGTATCCTCGGCGGGTGCCGACGCCCTCCGGAACGCTGCGCGCCGTCACCTTCGACTGCTGGAACACCCTGCTCGTGGAGACCAATCCCGAGCAGGGCTTCGAGATCCGGCTGCGCGCCTACCACCGCATGTTGATCGATGGCGGTCGCGACGTGGTGCCGGCGCGCGCGGAGATCGCGCTGGCGGACGCCTGGCGCCGCCACGCCCAGGCCTGGTCCGAGGGGCGCAACACCGGCGCTCCCGAGGTGGCGCGCTGGGCGCTGGAGCCCTTCGGCCTCGATGACGCTGCGCGGGTCCAGGAGCTGACGCGCGTGCTGGCCGAGGCGCGCACCGACGACGGCGTGGCGGCCCTGCCGGGGGCGCGCGAGACGCTGGAGCGGTTGCAGGCGCGCGGCCTCGGCATGGCCCTGATCTGCGACACGGGCCTGATCACGGGCGCGGTCACGCGGGAGCTGCTCGACGAGGTGGGTCTGCTGCCGCACCTGCAGGTGCTGATCTTCAGTGACGAGGCGGGCGTGCCCAAGCCGCACCGGCGCGTATTCGAGGCGGCGCTCGAGGGTCTGGGCGTCGACGCCGCCGACACGGTCCACGTGGGCGATATCCGCCGCACCGACATCGCCGGCGCCAAGGGCATCGGCATGGGCGCGATCCGCATCCGCGCCGAGCACGACGACATCAGCGAGCACCCCGACGGCGACCACGTGGTTGATTCCCACGAGGACCTGCGGGTCGTGCTCGGCTGCTGATCTCGTTGCTGACCTCCGTCCCCGAGTCCTGCCCGGTCTGCCTGTGCCTAGGCGCAGGCGCGCACTCCCACCCGACCACCGCAAATGGATGTGGGGCTCGGCACTGCCTCGAGTGATGCCTTGCAAGTGGGGTGCGAACGCCTAAGTTTCCCAGCGTGACCTGGAAGCGAATGGCCAAGTTTTCGATCGGCGACGTGGTGCGCCACGTGCGCTACCCCTTTCGGGTGTGGTGTTCGACATCGACCCGACCTTCAACCACACCGACGAGTGGTGGGAGTCGATTCCGGAGGACCGCCGTCCCCGCAAGGATCAGCCCTACTACCACCTCTTCGCCGAGAACGACCGCACGACCTACGTGGCCTACGTCTCCGAGCAAAACCTGCTCGACGACACCGAGCACGGTCCCTGCCGTCACCCCGAGATCGGCGAGCACTTCGAGGGCTTCGTCGACGGCAAGTACCGCCCCCGCCCCCGTGCCATGAACTAGCGCCGTCCCCGGGGGGTGAGGGCGGGGCTCGGGGACGGCCGCTAAGAGT
>JAPPOT010000902.1:6773-15058 GCA_028817855.1 Myxococcales bacterium | reverse complement strand
TCTGGATGGGCAGCGCGCGGCGCCGGCGCGGGCCCCACCACGGGGGCGCGCCGCCCCGGGCCGCGGCCGCCTGACGACCGCGTGTGTGGCCTCGGTCACGGCCCCAGTCCCGGGCACGGTTCCGGTCGCGGTCGCCGCCTCGGTTGCGGTCTCGGCCCCGGTCTCGGTCACCGCCGCCCCGGTCGCGCTCCCGCTCGCCGTCACCGGCGCACGCATCGTCCCGTTGTCCGGATCCACCACGACGGTCGCCTGCCCGCCGTCGCCCACCAGGGCCTCGTCGCCGAACAACAGAAAGAAGCTTTCCCGCGCCTCGCCGCCGAGCTCGTACTGCAGGTGCACCACCCACATCGGCAGGAGCTTCTCCACCGGAAGCTCTGCCGCGATCATCTTCACAGGGCCCTTCGTGAGCCGCGCCGGGACCGACGTGCCGGCCTTCAGGGTGCGGGCGGCGCGCGTGTAGAGCAGCACGACCCCCGTGAGCATGAGCATCACGACGCTCGCGATGCCGTCGCCGCCCGTGACCAGCGCGAGCAGGAAGAGCACGCCGATCACCGCCAGCCACGCTTTGATCAGCCGGCTCGTGCGCGCGCGGATCGCCTCGACGACGTCGGGTGCGAGGGCAGCGGAGTCCACATGATCGATCGTAGGAGATCGCACCGCCGGCCGATAGCTGTGGGCCGAAGGCCGGAATGGTGCGAGCCGCGAGCACCTACCGGGATGGTCTCAAGAGCCTGCATGACCTGAGGCGGTGAGTGGGGCAATGCTGGAGAGGGCGGGTTGCCATCACCCACGCGCGCCCGCGGGACGAGGTGCTCATCGACCGCTTCCGTTGGCGTCAGCCCGACTCGTGAAGTGCACAACATTCGCGCTGTCATCACACGGGCACACACAAACCAAACGGGGGCAGGGTTGACCGAGCGATCGTGGGCTGCGTGACGTTTGCGCGTGGGTGCTGCGCCGTGCGTGTGACTGTTGTGTCGAATCGACCGCGATCCCCTGTTGAGTCGTCGAGGATGGATCTAGATTCGTCGCTGCACGGGGGCAGGACATGGCGACACGAATCAAGAGTTGGGAGCGTCGGCGATCGTTTCGCGTCGTCATTCCCGGAACCGCATCGGTGTGGCAAGGCAAGAGGTTCGGTGGCTTCTACACCGTGTCGGACCTCTCACTCGGTGGCTGCTGTCTACGCGATGGACCGGCCTGTGCGTTCGAAGAGGCCGTGGACGTGATGCTGCACGCGCACGAGCTCGAGCTGCTGCAGGTACCGGCGAGGATCGTTCGACACACGCCGGCGGAGGTTGCGCTGCGCTTCGTGGAGGCGCCGTCCTGGATCGAGGATCGGCTGCACGACGTGATCGTCGCGAGCCTCGAGGCACAGCGCGGGATCAGGCCACGCCGGCGCCCGATCGAGCCGCCGATCGACGGCAGCTTCGATCCCCAGAACGACCACCGGGACGCGACACCGGTATCGCTGCTCATCGCCTGAGGCGTCCACGCCTCAGCCCCGTCTCGCGCGACTCGAAAAAAGATCGACGGAATCCTCCTGGGCCCCCGTTTGCACGGTTGAGACCCCGAAAACGAGGAGGATCCCATGAAGAAATTCGGCATCGTGCTCGCCCTGTGCCTGGTGGCGAGCTCCACCGCCCTGGCGAGCGACTATGACAACCAGACCCAGTACGACTTCGAGGACGACCTGGTGCTGGGCGACCTGGTTCGACCCGACGGCGAGCTGGTGAGCACGTCGCGGCGCTGGGAGCGCGTGTCGCTGATCAAGGTTCGCGACCACTTCATCGACCGGCTCCTGCAGAGCATGGACTGGCTGTGAGCTGAGCCGCGTGCCCCGATCGCGGAGCCCAGCTCGACGGACGAGTCATTTGGGCCTACAACTGCCCCCACGTTGGAAGGCTCACTCGATCGGCCGGCCTCCGGGCCGACACGCGGGCAGCCTGCCGATGCCGGGGGGCTGGCGGGCGCGACCACTGGGCGCGACGTCGCCGCTGCGGCGCTGGCGGGCTGGTTGCCGTTGGTTGTCATCAACGCGTACTTCGTGCGTCGCGTGCGCGTCCAGCTAGACCCGACGGAGCGACTGCTGCACCACCTCTACGATGCGGGCCAGCTGCTCGGCCTGGGCGTGCTCTGCTGGCTCGCGCTGCGCCTGCTCTGGAAGCTGCCGCGCTGGCCGCGGCTGGCGCTCGCCGCGGTGCTGGCAGGGGGCGCCCACTACGCGCTGCTCGCGTCAGACCTGGAGAGCTTCCTGACGCGCCATGCCGACAGTGGCGTGCCGTGGCACGTGCTCTTCGCCGTACTGTCCGCGGGTGCGCTCGTGACCAGCTACATGGTGGGGCTTTGGCTCGGCCGGCGCCCGTGGGGCGTGCTCGGCGCGCTGCTCGGCCTGGCGCTCGGCGTGGGCAACCACCTGGTGCTGGCGCTGGACTACCCGGGGGTCCACTTCGTGCTGGCCTGGACCGCCGCCGGCTTGATCGGCATGTCGGCGCTTTCCTGGCTCGCGCGGATGGGACCGCGCACCGCGCGCGTCGCGCTCGGCGCCGCCTGCTTGCTTTCGCTGCCGAGCTATCTGCTGCTGCCCTCCATGAGCGTGCGTGCGGCCCTCCTGGGCAGCTCCGGTGCCGTGGCGGCGCCCTTCGTCGCCCAGGCGTGGGCGCAGTTTCCGCGCAGGGCGGCGCAGCCCGCGGCGATCGAGCGCTCCGCCTGGTTCGCGCCGCGCCACCACCACGCGCCCGTGCCGCCCGAGGTGCTGCCGGGCGCGCCGCCCGAGCCCATCGTCATCCTGCTGACCGTCGATGCCCTGCGCGCCGATGTGGTCGATACCGAGGGCGAGCATCGCGAGGTCGCTCCGAATCTCGTCGAGATGGGCGAGCAGGGGCTGGAGCTGACCCGCGCGTGGTCGGCCGCGCCGTACACCATGGCCTCCATTCGCTCCATGTTCATCGGCATCTACTACCTGCAGCAGCAGGGTCGCAGCGCGGGGAAGTTGCGCCATGCGATCGGGCAGAAGGCCAGGGTGGGAGCCAGGCCCTACCTGGCAGCGATGCTCGAGCGCGCAGGTGTGACCACGGTCAATCTCAAGACCCATGCGAAGTTCACGCGGGATGGCGGCATCTGCCGCGGGTTCGGCGAGGAGGCCAACCTCGGCTCCCACGCGCCGGCGAAGAAGGTGGTGGCCGGGGTCCTGAAGCGACTCGGCGACGACCCGCAGGGCCCGCTCTTCATCTACTCGCACATCTTCGATCCGCACTCGCCCTACAATCTCGGCGGCGACGAGGGGCCACCGTGGGAGCGCTACCTGGCCGAGGTCTCGATGGTCGATCGGGCGATCGGCACGCTGCGGCGGGAGCTGCGCAAGCGAGGGCTGCACAATCGCACCTATTTGATCGTGACCTCGGACCATGGCGAGGCCTTCGGCGAGCACGGGCGCGACTTCCACGCCACCACGGTGTACGAGGAGATGATCCGCATCCCCCTGTTGATCGAGGGGCCCGGGGTCGGTGCGCACCGGGTGGACCGACCGGCCGGCCTGATCGACGTCGCGCCCACCATCCTCTCCCTCTTCGGTCAGCCCACGCCCGGCTACGTGATGGGCCAGAGCCTGGTGCCGTTCATGCGCGGTGAGCGTCCGGAGCTGTCGCGGCCGCTCGCCGTGGACGGTGGCCGCGCCATGCGCGCGATGCTCTTCGAGCAGCGCTGGAAGGCGATGGTCGACGAAAAGCGCGGCACAGAGGAGGTCTACGACCTGCGCGAGGACCCGGAGGAGCGCCGCAACCTGGCGGAGCAGCCCCACGCGCAACAACGCATCGCCACCCTGCGCGCCTTCTTCAAGGGGCTCAACCCCTCGCGCAAGTGATTGGGGGAGTGGATCAAACGGAGAGGGAATCGTCGAGTGGCGGGCAGCGGGTGGTGCTGCTCGTGGTTGAGCCACGTCATCGCTTCGGCAGCCACGAGCGTCAGCCGCGGGTGTCGAAGGCGGACTTGGCGTGCAGGCACTGCATCGGCACTCGCATATCCATCAGTCCACCGGCGCCAGCTCGGTAGCGCGCGACGGCGCGGCCCATCTGCTCGAGCTGCTCCACCAGGTGGCGCAGCTCCGCCAGCTCCGGGCTGCGGTGGGTGACGCGGCGTTGCCACAGAGAACGCAGCGGGCCCCGTGCGCGCTCGCGCGTGCGGCGGATGCGTTCCTGCATGCGGTGGGCCCGCCCGAGCCCGTGGCGTGAAGCGCGCACCAGGTGCCTGAAGAGCGGCCCGAGGGCGCGTGCCTCGGCCATGCTGAAGCGCGCCGCCGCCCACGCGCGCTGGCCGAGCTCGAGCTCCGGTGTCTTGGGCAGTCCGAACAGGGCTTGGAACATGGCCACCGCGAGCAGCAGGCACAGCGCCCCCTCCACCACCACCAGCAGCTCCAACATTGGACACCTCCAGCAAGACCCGTTCGATGTGACAACCGACGTCCAGGAAAAGTTCCGGGACACGCAAAGGGGCGGGCTCGCACGATGGTGAAGAGCCGATCACGCCGGCGGTCCCGGTCAGCCGGGTTTGCTAGCCGAGGGCCATCGGCAGCGGCATGTGGCGCTCGTGCATCATGTCGCGATGCTCGAGCAGCGCGGTGGGGGCGCGTTTGCCGAAGAGCTCCTGCTGGGCGCTGAAGGCCTTGCGGAAGCCGGGGTGCATCGCGCACTGGTCGTCCGGCAGCGGGACCAGCGCGTCCAGGGCCGCGGTCGCGTACACGTCCAGGGCGCTCAGTCGCGCGCCGCAGTAGTAGGGACCGGTGGCTCGCCCGCGCGAGAGCCGTTCTTCCAGCAGCCGGAAGACCTCCGACACCCGCGACCTCGCGCGCTCGCCGCAGCCCGGGCTGTAGCCGTAGCGTGCGCCCAGGTACTGGGCGACCGGAACCGCGAAGCCCGGCCCGCCGCTGCCGTCGAGCGAGGCGTCGACCGTGACCAGGCGCGCGTTCCAGATCAGGCCGTCCTCGCCCATCACCTCGTGGCTCAGCCCGTGCATCTCCACCCGGCTTTCGGCATCTTCGGGGATCAGCCGCGGCTCGGGCGAGAGCCGCTCGATCAGCGTGAGGATCTGGGCCCATCCGTTGCGCGGCGGCTCGGCGTTGAGCAGGGCGACGGGCGCGTTGGGCATGCCGGTCCAGGCGGCGACCTCCGCGTCACCCGCGCGCATCCACACGCCCAGCGCGTCGACCCCATCGATCTCCACGAACGCCTTGGCGGCCTGGGACCAGGGGCTCGGCACCCCGGCCAGCAACACCAACCGCAGCCCCTCCGCTGCCTTGGCCTCTTCCAGTTCCACGAAACGCAATGCCATCGTGCTTCCCCCTTTCGTGTTGCGTGTTCATGTCACGCTCGATCGCGAAGTCAACTCCCGCGTGCGCAGATGGGTTCTGCGGTTTACAGTCCAGCCATGCCAGGCGAGATTCCATCCCACGTGGTCAACCTTGACCAGATCCCCGAGAACGAGCGCACCTTCGGTGAGCACTATGGCGCGCACGTCAAGCAGCTGACGCCCTCGATGGCGCCGCGCGGCGGCAGCCTGGGCGTCAACCACATGCGCGTGCCCAAGGGGCGCAGCGTCTGCCCCTTCCACGCCCACCTGCGCGAAGACGAGGTCTTCTTCGTGCTGTCGGGTCGCGGCGTGCTGCGCTACGGCGAGGACGTGCGCCCGATCCGGGCGGGCGACTGCATCTCCTGCCCGGCCGGCACCAAGATCGCCCACCAGATCTACAACCCCCACGAAGAGGACCTGGTATATCTCGCGATCGGCGCCTTCGATCCCCACGACGTTTGCCTCTACCCCGACAGCGGCCGGGTGGGCGTGCGCGGTTTCGACATGGGCGGGACGCTCGAGACCACCGGCTACTTCGACGACGAGCCCGACCCGCCACGCATCGCCGAGCTCGCCGACGATGCGCTCAAGTCCGGAAGCTGACGCGGAAGAAGAGCGAATAGAGCAGCGGCACCACGCCCAGGGTCAGCACGGTGGCGAAGGCGAGGCCGAACATGATCGCCACGGCCATCGGCTCGAACATGGGGCCGCCGCCCAGGTAGAGGGGGAGCAGGCTGGCGATGGTGGTGGCGGTGGTCAGCAGGATGGGCCGCAGGCGGCGCTGGGCGGCCTCGAGGATGGCCGCCTGGGGGGTGAGGCCGTTTTCGTCGATCTCCAGCTGGATCCGCTCGAGCAGGACGATCGCGTTGTTGATCACGATGCCGGCCAGGGAGATCACGCCCAGCAGGGTCATGAAGCCGAAGTACGAGCGCATGGTGAGCAGGCCGAGCACGACGCCCATCATCGCGAGCGGGATCGTGGCCAGGATGATGACCGGCTTGCGCAGGGAGTTGAACTGCCACACCAGCAGCAGCACGATGAACAGGATGCCGACCGGCACCTTGGCCGCGATCGAGGCGTTGGCCTTGCCGGAGGACTCGATCTCGCCGCCGATCTCGTAGCGGTATCCGACCGGCCAGCTCTCTTGCTGCTGGTCGAGCCAGGGGCGGATGGCGGCGACCACGTCGAAGGCGGTGACGCCCTCGCTCAGCTCCGACTCCACCGTCACCGTGCGGTAGCGGTCGCGCCGCTTGATCACCGAGGGCTGGAAGGCCAGCTCGATGTCGGCCACCTGGCTGAGGGGCACGCTCTGGCCGGTGGACTGGGAGAAGACGTTCAGGGTCTCGAGCCGGTCGATGTCCTGGCGATCGGAGGCCACCGAGCGCAGCACCACAGGGATGGTGTCCTCGTCCTCGCGGTAGGTGGTGACCTGCATGCCCGACAGGAAGGTCTGCAGGGAGACGGCCACGTCCAGGTGGCTGACCCCGGCACGACGCGCGCGGTCGCCGTCGATGTCGACCACGAACTTCTTCACGCGGCTGCCCCAGTTGTGGCCGATGTTGCGCGTGCCCTGGACCTCGCCCAGGCGCTCCTGGACGCGGCCGGCGATCTCGAAGAGCCGGTCGATGTCCTTGCCCGACAGGCGGATCATCACCGGCTTGGTCACCGGCGGGCCGTTCTGCAGGGGCCGCACCCAGGTCTCGGCGTCCGGCAAGCTCTCGTCGGCGAAGGCGCGCAGCTTCGCCATCGCCGGTTCCACCGCCTCGAAGCTGGTGGTGTTGAGCATGTACGTGGCGCGCTGGGGCTCGGGCGGCTTGGTGTCGAAGCTCAGCACGAAGCGCGGCGGCGTCGCGCCCACGAAGCTGGTCCAGTCCTTGACGCCCTCGGCGCGGCCCTCGCCCGCGAGCAGCTCCTCCTGCATGAAGCGGTCGATCTGGGAGACGAGTGCCTGCGTGCGCTCGATCGGGGTGCCGGTGGGCAGCTCGAAGGAGGCGATGAAGAACGAGCGTCCGGTGGGCGGGAAGAAGATCTTCGGCACGACGGCCATCAGCTGCATGATCCCGAAGAAGGCCGCGATCACCGCCACCAGGGACAGCAGGCGGAAGCGCAGGAAGCCGCGCAGGAAGCCCCGGTAGAGGCGGTAGAATCGGGACTCGAAGCTCTTCTGCTCGCTCTGGGCCGCCTTGGCGCGCAGGAAGGTCACGCACAGCAGCGGGATCATCGTGAGCGAGAGGCCCCAGGAGATCAGCAGCGAGATCGTGACGACCTTGAAGAGCGGCGCCGTGTACTCGCCGGTGTTGGACTCGGCCAGGAAGATCGGCAGAAAGGCGGCCGCCGTCGTCAGCGAGGAGGTCAGCAGCGGCACCGCCAGCTCGCGCGCGCTCGCCACGGCGGCGTCGAAGGGCGCCTCACCCTCGGTCATGCGCACCAGGGTCGCCTCGCTCATCACGATCGCGTTGTCGACGAGCAGGCCCAGGGAGATGATCAGGGCGGCCAGGGAGATCTGGTCGATCCAGATGTCGAAGAGCGCCATCACGAACATGGTGATGATCATCGTGGTCGGGATCAGGGAGGCGACCACGGTGCCAGTGCGCAGTCCGAGAAAGAGCAGCATGACCACGAGCACGATGGCGACGCTCTGTCCGACGCTGCCCAGGAACTCGTCGATGCGCGTGTCGACGGTGTTCGGCTCGAAGAAGGCGATCTGGAACTCGATGCCGTGGGGGTAGCGCTCGGGCAGCGCCTCGTAGAGCGCCTGCACGCGCTCGCCCAGGTCCACCAGATTGCCGCCGGTGCGCATCGAGACGGCGAGCGCCAGGGCGGGGACGCCGCCGGCGCCGACGGCGCTGGTGGGTGGGTCCACGTAGCCGCGCGTGACCTCGGCCAGGTCGCCGAGGTAGGCGACCGAGCTGGTGCCGGGCAGCTGCAGCACGGTGCGCTCC
>JAPPOT010000902.1:0-6763 GCA_028817855.1 Myxococcales bacterium | reverse complement strand
CTTCTCCCGCTCGAGGCTGATGTCGCCACCCGGCATGATGATGTTGCGGGCCTCGAGCAGGTTGGCCAGGGCCGCCGGCGATAGGCCCAGGTTGGCGAGGCGCGCGTTGTTGTACTCGACGAAGATGCGCTCTTCCTGGGCGCCCATGATCTGGACCTTGGCCACGTCCTGGACGCGCAGCAGGTCGTCGCGGATCTGGTCGGCCGCCTCCTTCAGCTCGGCGTAGTCGAAGCCGTCGCCACTGATGGTGAAGACGATCCCGTAGGTGTCGCCGAACTCGTCGTTGACGTTGGGGCCGATGATGCCGGAGGGCAGGTCGGAGCGGATGCGGTCGACCTTGCGCCGCAGGTTGTCCCAGATGGGACGCATCTTGCGGTACTCCTCGCGGATCATGATCGTGACCACCGACAGGCCGGTGCGCGACTCGCTCTGGACGAAGTCGAGCTCCGGGATCTCCTGCACGGCCTCCTCGATCGGATCGGTGACCAGCTGCTCGACGCGCTCGGGGCTTGCGCCGGGGAAGACCGTGACGATCTGTGCGGCGCGGATGATGAAGCCCGGGTCGAGCTGGCGCGGCATGCTGCGGTAGGCGAGGGCGCCCGCCAGGACGAGCACGGCGATCGCCACCAGGGTGACGCGGTTGTTGCGGATGCTGGCGCCGGTGATGTTCATGGCGCGCTCCTCACTGGGCGGTGTCGCGGGCGGGCGGCACGCGCACCCTCAGGCCGTCGCGGATGTGGCTGACGCCGGCGGTCACCACCTGCTCGCCGTCCTCGACGCCCTCGAGGATCTCGAGGCCTTCGCCGGTCAGCTTGCCGATCTTCACAGGCCGGCGGCTGACGGTGCCGAAGCCCGAGTCGGTGGGTGTCACGACGAAGACGAAGCGCCCGTCCATGTCCTCGCCGACCGCGACCGAGGGCAGGCGGTGGCGCGCGGCGTCGTCGCCGGCGGCGAACTCGATCGTGACATCGGCTGCCATGCCTGCGCGGATCGCCCCGCTCGGCTCCTCGAGGCGGACGGTGATCGTGAAGGTGGCGGTGCGCTCGCTCGAGACCCCGACCTCGAAGACGCGGCCCGCGAAGGCGGTGCCCTTGATCGCGTCGAACTCGACGCTGACCAGCTGGTCGCGCTCGACCCGCGTGATCAGCGACTCGGGCAGCGACACGCGCACCTCCAGCTCGTCGCCGCTCTGCAGGCTCGCGATCGGCTGGCCCGGGCTGACGTTCTCGTTCTGCTCGACGAAGATGCCGGAGATGACGCCGTCGGCGGGCGCCGTCACGCTGGCGTGCCCCACCTGGCGCCGCGCCAGGGCGATGCGCTGGGAGATCGAGCGCACCTGCATGGTCGCGCTCTCGGCCGCGGCGCGCGCGTTGTCCAGGTCCTGGCGCGAGGCGTTCTGGTTCTCGTAGAGGGCGCGCACGCGCCGGTAGCTCGCCTGGGCGTTGCGCTCCCCCGCGCGGGCCTGGCCCAGGGCGGCGGTGGCCTCGGAGACCTGCAGCTCCAGGTCGCGGGCGTCCAGCCGCGCGATCAGGGCGCCCTTCTTCACGCGGTCGCCGAGCTTCACCGCCAGCTCCTCGAGCGTGCCGGGCACGCGGGAGCTCAGGCGACTCTCCTCGCCGGCCTGGGCGACCCCAGAGAAGCGCCGGCTGCTGGCCCCGTCGTCGCCGGCGACGGTGACGTAGCGGACCGGACGGATGACGGGCGGTGGGGGTTCCTTCTTCTTCTGACAGGCTGGAGCCAGCACGGCCGTGGTGAGGGCCAGGCACAGGGCGCGGGTCATGGCGAGACCTCCTTCTGTCGTTCGAGGTGGCGGCGGAGTCGTTGTAGCAGCGCGGCACGGGCATCGGAGTCGCGCAGGAAGGTGAAGCTGCCGATGGCGCGCTCGGCGCGCACGAAGTCGACCATGAAGTTGTGGCGCGCGTCGGCGGCGGCCAGCTCGGCCACCAGGGCCTGGCTCGAGGCGTCGACCAGGTCGATCACGCTCAGGGTCCCGCTGCGGTAGGCGTCCTCGACCAGCTCCAGGTTCTTTCCGGCGGCCTCGGAGGCGGCGCGGGTGAGCTGGATGCCCGGGCGGGATGCGCCGGCCTGGTGCAGGGCCGAGCGCACCCGCTGCTCGATGCGCTGGGCGACGGCGGCGCGGCGATCGCGCAGCTGGACCAGCTCCTGCTCGGCCTTGCCGATGGCGGCGTAGTTCGAAGTGCCCTCGAAGAGCGGTACCGAGGCGTGGATGCCGACCTGCCAGACGAAGCTGTTGCGCTCGATCGCCGGTGTGCCCGGAAAGAGCGGCTCCGGGCCGGCGCCCTCGCCGCCGGTCAGCAGCTCGTGGGTGAGCCCGCCGGTGAGGGCCACCGTCGGCACGTAGAGGCTGCGGCGGCGTCCGTCGACCACGCGCTCCTGGGCGGCCAGGGCGTCGTCGAGGGCGTCGAGCTCGGGCGCGCGTTCGATGGCTTCCTGCACCATGAAGGCGCGGAGCTGGCGGAAGGACCAGGGGTCGCCGACGTAGTCCAGCAGGCGCGTGTCGACCAGGGGCGACTCGGGGGTGTCGAGCGCCAGGGGCGTGACCTCGATCGACTCCTCGAGCGGGCGGCGCAGCACGCGGTTGAGCTCGATCTCGGCCTGGTTGCGACGCGAGACGGCCTCGATCACCGCGCGGCGGGCGTTGGCGATCTCGCTCTGCCAGCGGTAGACCTCGTTGGGGCGGCCGACGCCGACCGCCTGGCGCACCTGGGCGAGCTCGAGATGGGAGCGCGTGCGCTGCAGGTTCTCGCGCTGGATCTGCTCGGCGGTCTTGGCGCGCAGCACGTGGATGTAGGCCTCGGCGGCTTGCAGCTGCACGTCGAGGCGGACCTGGGCGAGCTCATCCTCGCGGCTGCGCTGCTGTGCGCTGCGCGCGTCCAGGTCGGTCCAGGCGCCCTCCGAGTAGAGCACCTGTGAAGCGCTCAGGGACCAGCCGAGGGTGCGCTCGGCCGGGCCGAGCACGCTGGCGGCGTCGGCCTCGACCAGGGTGGCGTCGAGGCCGGCGCGGATCGACGGCAGCAGGCGCCCGCGCGCCTCGTCCACCGCGTGCACGCCGGCGCGCACGTCGCCGCGGGCGATCTCGAGATCGAGGTTGGCGCGCTCGGCGTCGCGCACCACCTGGGCCAGGGTCAGGGTGCGGCGCTTGACGCCGGCGCCGGTGTTGACCAGGCGCGCCTCGGTCAGGGTGGCGAAGCTGGGCCACACGCCGATCGTGCGCGCTACCTTCATGTTGATGAGAAGCGCCTCACGGGGTTCGAAGAGCACCGGCAGCTCACCCGCCTCCTCGCCCAGGTGGATGCGCTGGACGTGCAGCGCCACCCGCCGGGCGCGGCGGATCCAGTCCTCGTGGGGCGTGGCGGTCGCGAGCACGCCGCGCTCCACGTAGACGGGGCCGAGGCTGGTGAAGGAGGGCAGACGCCGCCTGCGCAGCTCGGCGATCACGCGATCGATCTCGCTCCAGGGCAGGCGCGGAACGCCACCCAGGATCACGCCCTGGGCGTCGGTCGGCAGGGCGGCGATGATCGCGTCGGCGCTCGGCTTGACCGCCACGATGCGCACCTGGCCACCGACCTTGGCGCTGATCTCGGCCATGTAGCGGTCGATGCCGGAGAGATTGCCGTGGATCGCCTCATCGACGAGCAGCACCGTGCGCTCGTGGGGCGCGACCTCGCGGAAGCGCTGGACGTCGCGCAGGATGCTGTCGAGCCCGGTGATGTAGTTGAGGTTCTTCCGCCCGCTGCGGTTGCCGTCCCGCGGCAGGCCGAGCATGGTGGGGTCGAAGACCAGGGGCACGATCACCGGCACCTCGAGCGTCGGCCGTGCGCGCATGGCGCGGGAGGTGCGCGGGCCGGTCACCACGATCACGTCGGCGTCGCCGCGCGTGAAGAGCGCGTCGACCAGGGCCTTGGACCTGGCCTCGGTCCAGTCGCCGCGGACCCGATCGGCCGGCAAGAAGCGCAGCTCGACCTCGTCCTGCATCAGGGCGGTGATCTCGGTGCGGATCATCTGCTCGATGATGTCGTAGGCCTCGGACGGACCGTCCTGGACGATCGCCACGGTCAGGGTGCGCTTGCCCTCGGCGGCGCGGCGCTGGGCGAGCGCGTCCGTGGACCCCAGCGCGAAGCAGATCCCGATCGACAGAGCCAGTGACAGCTTGCGCATGCCGGCCTCCCCTCGATGTCAGACAGGTTGGACGGGCGCACCATAACGGCGCGAGGCCGTGGGGCCAATCGGCTTCGTGGCCGTGCCCTCGTACATGCAGCCGTGGGTGCGGGGATCGCCCTCCAGGTAAGTAGCGTTCGAGCGTCTCGATCTCGAAGCCGGCGGCCGCGATGACCTCGGCGATCGGCACGTCGAGGCGGCAGCCGGCCGCGAAGCGGCGCTGGATCGGGGTCAGCCAGCGCTGCCAGCGCGCGACCGAGGTGTCATCGCTGTGGCCGTGCTCGAGGAAGACCAGGCGGCCGCCGGGTGTGAGCACGCGCAGCGCCTCACGCAGGGCGGCGTCGGCGTCGTCGACGCTGCACAGCACCTGGGTGCTGACGACGCTGTCGAAGCTGGCGTCGTCGAAGGGCAGCTGCTCGGCCGGGGCCTGCACGAAGTCGACCGCGACGGGCGAGTCGTCGAGCTTGGCCTGCAGCTCGCGCGCCATGCCGGGGTTGGGATCGACGGCGGTGATCGCGCGCACGCCGGCCGGGTAGTGGGAGAGGTTCTGGCCGGTGCCGATGCCGATCTCGAGCACCCGCCCGGCTGCGGGGTGCAGGGAGCGCGCGCGGGCGCGAGCCAGGGGCTCGCCCTTCATGACGCGGTCGTAGTAGCGGGGGAAGAGGGTCTCGGCGTAGTAGCTCATCGTTCGTTCTCCTTGGGTTCGCCTCCATGCATTGCGAGTCCCGTGCCAGCGGTCGGGTGACGGAAAATCCAATAAAATCAAGGTCTGGACGCGTATCCATGCGGACACTTTTCGGACACCTGTCCGCGCAGTGTCCGCGCCTGCTAGGGTGGCGGCCGTGCCCGTCTCCCGCGCCGACCTGCAGCTGACGACCGCCCACCTGGCGTATCTGCTCGACACCTGCGGCGACGGCTTCGTCGTCTGCGACGAGCGCCAGGAGGTGGTGCTGGTCAACAAGGAGGCCGAGCGCATCTTCGGATACGCCGAGGGCGAGCTGCTCGGCCGCCCGATCCAGATCCTGATGCCGGAGCGCTACCGCGTCGAGCACGAGGCGGGCTTCGCCAGGCGCCTGCGCGATCCTGCCCGCATGCCGATCCGCTACGTGGAGGTGCACGGCCGGCGCAAGGATGGCAGCGAGCTGCCGATGGAGGTGCGCTTCAGCTACACGCCCCTGGGCGACGCGATCTATTTCACCGGCTCCGTGCGCGACGTCTCCGAACAGGTCGCGGCGCGCGAGGAGATCGAGCGCCTGAACGCGGCGCTCCAGCGCGAGCGCGACTACCTGCGCGAGGAGGTGGCGGAGGCGCGCTCGGGTGACATCGTCGGCGACAGCCCGGCGCTGCTACGCGCCCTCGAGCAGCTCGACGCGGTCGCGGCGACCGACGCCAACGTGCTGGTCCAGGGCGAGTCCGGCGTGGGCAAGGAGCTGTTCGCGCGCGCCCTGCACGACCGCAGCGCGCGCGCCAGCCGGGCGCTGGTGCGCGTGAACTGCGCCTCGGTGCCGAAGGAGCTCTTCGAGAGCGAGTTCTTCGGGCACGTGAAGGGCGCCTTCACCGGCGCGGTGCGCAGCCGCGAGGGCCGCTTTCAGCTGGCGCACCAGGGCACGCTCTTCCTCGACGAGGTGGGAGAGATCCCGCTCGACCTCCAGGGCAAGCTGCTGCGCGTGCTGCAGGAGGGCGAGCTCGAGCGCATCGGCGACGACCGCACCCGCAGGGTGGACGTGCGCCTGGTCGCCGCCACCAACCGCGACCTCAAGGCGGAGGTCGAGGCCGGGCGCTTCCGCGAGGACCTCTACTATCGCCTGAGCGTCTTTCCCATCGAGGTGCCCCCGCTGAGGGACCGCGGCGACGACGTCGTGGCGCTCGCACGTCATTTCCTGGCGCGTGCCTGTGGCGACCTGGGCGTGCCCACGTCGCCGATCACCGACCGGGAGGCAACGCAGCTGCGCGCCTACGGCTGGCCCGGCAACATCCGCGAGCTCGCCAACGTGATGGAGCGCGCCGCGATCGTCTCGCGCGGCGGCCCGCTGCAGCTCGGCCTCGCGATCGAGGCGGGCGGGGCGGGGCGTGCTTCGCGGATCGTGAGCTCGCAGCCTGCGAGTGGCTCGAGCGCTGGGGAGCCCAGTGCCGCGATGATCGAACAGGCCCTGGAGCGCAACGATCAGGTGGTGGCGCGTGCGGCGCGGGAGCTGGGACTGACGCGGCAGTCCCTGTATCGGCGGATGCGGCGGATGGGGTTGGCAGTGGAGCGACGGTCTCGTCGGTTGTGAGCGCGAGTGGTTCAGACTTCGGTCACACGGGATCGGCCTCGGGCCTCGGCTCGCGCGTGGCGCGTGTGGGCCCTTCGGATGATCCCTGGCTTGGGCCTCGCGGCGCTCGTGCTCAGCGGTTGCGAGTCTGCGTCCCCGACTCGACCGCGCCCAACCCAGCGTCCTGTGACTCGCGCAGAGCTCGTGCCCAGGTTGCAGCTGCACTCGGAGCCCTGTGGCAAGGTCGTGGTGCGCGCCACGCCTTCACCCGCGTGGAAGGCGCGAGGGGGCGGCGGGGAGTGGTTGGGTCTGGGGGGGGGCGGGGTGCGGGG
>JAPPOT010000334.1 GCA_028817855.1 Myxococcales bacterium | reverse complement strand
GTCTGTATCTCGCGACGTTCGGGGGCCTCGCGCTCTTTGGCTCCGCCATCGCCAGGCCCTCGCGCGCATCCCTGGTTGGGATGATCGGGCTGTGGGGCATGTTCTGCCTCGTCGTTCCACGCCTGGGCACGGAGGTGGCCGGCTTCGCGGTGCCGCTGCCGAGCGAGGCCGAGCTCTCCAGGGCGGTCGCTGCCAGCCTCGACAATGGGATCGATGGAAAGACGCCCCGCGACGCCGCCGTCGAGGAGCTCATCACCAAGCTCATGGGCGACCAGAACCTGGTGAATGCCGGCATGCTGATGGACGAGGCGGAGCTGAACGGCATCGAGCTCAAGGCCGAAGCGCGCTGGGAGGACATGATCCACGACCACCACGTGGAGGCCTTCCAGCGCCGCGTGACCGCGCAGGAACGGGCCGGCGCCGTCGTGGGTCTGCTGTCGCCCTATGCCGCCATGCGCAACCTCTCCGCGGGACTCTGCGGCACCGACCTCGCCCATCACCAACACTTCGCGGCGTACACGGAGCGCTGGCGCAAAGGCTTCGTCGAGTACCTCAACGACGCCTTCGCCAGGGACAGCGGCGCCGAGGGCTGGGACTACCGGGCGGGCTCGGACCTCTGGAAGAAGGCACCGGCCTTCGAGTACCAGGAGCCGGGCCTGGGCTTCGTGTTGTCGGCCCACGCCCTGAGCCTCGGCGTGCTGGCGCTCTGGTTCGTGCTCGCCCTGGGTCTCGCCGTCCTTTCATCCCGAAGGGTGGCGGTGTGAGCACCTTGCGCACGGTCATGCGCCTGGAGTGGCGCATCCTTCGAAGGGAGCGCTCGGCCCTGGCCATCCTGGGCTTCTTCGCCCTGTGCCTCGTGCTGTCGGCCCTGTCCTCCGGGCACCACGCGGCGCAGCTCGAAGCCGGCATCCGGCGGGCCCAGAAGGCCGAGACGGAGCGCTACGTTCAGGCTGCGGCGAAGATCGAGGCCTACAGCCGTGCGGACAAGGCGTTGCAGTCCAAGGACCCTCGCAATCCGTACTACATGGGTAGCGAGGGGGCGGCGCGTGTCGCCGTCCTGCCACCGAGCCCGCTGGCGGCCATGGCTGTGGGCCAGCGCGATCTGGCACCCCAGGCGGTACGGGTCACGAGCGGGGTCGAGCTCGCGGCGGATCGCGAGATCGAGACGCCGATGATTGGCCCCAGCCGTCTCGCCACGGGGCCCTTCGACCCGGCGTTCCTCTTCGTCTTCATCTTCCCCCTCGTGGTCATCGCCCTGTCCTACGAGCTGCTGACGGGCGAGCGCGAGCGGGGCACGCTGGCGATGCTGCTGTCCCAGCCGGTCACCCAGCGCCAGTTGGTGCTGGGCAAGGCGGGTGCACGGGCCCTCGTCGTCGTGCTCGTGACCCTCGCGTTCAGTCTGCTCGGGCTCGTGTTCAGCGGCGCCAAGCTCGCATCGGCCATCGCCTGGGCGCATGTGGCGCTGTTCGTGGTCGTCACCCTGGGCTGGGCGCTCTTCTGGTTCGCAGCCGCCATCTACGTGAACTCCGTCGGCCGGAGCTCGTCCGGCAACGCACTGGCCCTGGTCGGTGCGTGGCTGCTGCTGGTCGTCGTCGTGCCCGGGCTGGTGCAGGTGGCGGTCGATGTGACCTACCCACCGCCATCGCGGATCGAGCTGCTTCACGAGGTGCGCGAAGCCACCCAGGAGGCGGAGCAGGAGCTGGCCAGCATCCAGGGCCGCCACGACCTCGACCAGGCGGCCCAGGGCTTCGCCAAGCAGGTGACGGCCATGCAGCGGCGGTTGGTGGCCAAGATGGAGCCCATCCTGACCGACGCGCGGGCCAGGCAGTCCGAGCGCCAGTCGCTGACGGCCACCCTGAAGTTCCTCTCGCCTGCGATGGTGGTGCAGCTGGCTGTGGAAGACATTGCCGGAAGCGGCAACCTGCGCCACAACAGGTTCGAGTCCCAGGTGGACGACTACCATGAGGCCTATCGCGAGTTCTTCTTTTCACGGATCGACCGGGACCAACGGCTCGGGACCCAGGAGCTTCGCGACGTCCCGAGGTTCGAATTCGCGGAGGAACCCACCGCGGAGCTGAGCCTGCGCGGCATCCTGGGTGCCCTGTGGCTCGTGGTCCTGGGCGCGCTGCTGGTTGGGCTGGCGCTTCCGGGGTTGCGGACGATAGGCCGGCTGTCGCGATGATCGACCACCGATTTGATACCCTTCCGAGTAGGAGCACTGCATTGATGAGACGAGTACAGGGCGGTCCGCGAATCCTCATCCTGAGCTTGGCCGTCTTGGGGCTTTCATGCTCGCAGCCCGGCGAGCCCGCGGAGCCCAAGGGCGAAGCCGAGGCGGAGGCGGAAGAGGCGGCCGACCCCTCCGCCATGATGTCCATGCCGGAGGTCGTCTTCGACCCCCACAACCCACCGCCAGGCTTCACGAAGTGTCACCGCAATCACTGCCACCGGGTGGGCGGTGGCGTGGCCTCGTACCAGCAGGTGATGCAGGAGATCGGCGCCACCAAGGCGATCAACGTGCCCAAGCCCCAGCCGATGCCGACCGCGCCCAGCGATGTGGCCGAGGTGCCGGCGGACGCGACCAAGACCGAGAGCGGCCTGGCGATGAAGGTCCTCAAGCCGGGGGATGGCAAGAAGCCGGGGCCGGAGAGCACCGTCGTGGTCCACTACACCGGCTGGACCACCGCCGGGGAGGGCTTCGACTCGAGCGTAGCCCGCGGCGAGCCCGCGACGATTCCGCTGTCCCGACTCAACATCAAGGGCCTGGCCGAGGCGCTGCGATCGATGGCCAGCGGTGAGGAACGCCGCCTGTGGGTCCCTGAGGAGCTCGCCTTCGAAGGCAAGCCCGGGCGGCCGCGCGGGATGGTCGTATTCGACGTGGCGCTGCTCGAGGTGCTCTAGAGCCCGTGGGGATCGCAGGCCTCTACAACTGGGCCATGCGAGGGTACTGGGCCGCGATCTCTTGAAACCTTCAGCTCGTGCCCGATTGAGGCGGGCTCCATCGTCGGCGATTCGGTCCTCCTGGGAAACTAGGCTTCTCCAGCACCTCAGCGCATCGTGCTCGTGCTCGTGCGCATCTGAGCATTGGTCACAAGTCTTCGTGCCTCGGAATCGGGGGACTGAGGCCGAGACTGGGACCGAGGCCGAGACCGAGACCGAGGCCGAGACCGAGGCCGAGACTGGGACCGAGGCCGCGACCGAGACCGAGACCGAGGCCGAGACCGCGGCCGAGACCGAGACCGAGGCCGAG
>JAPPOT010000389.1 GCA_028817855.1 Myxococcales bacterium | reverse complement strand
GCGGACAAGATCGCAGGCGAAGCCGGCCGTGCGCGATTCACCGCCGAAACGCTAGCGCTGGCCGCAGTCGGTGCAGTCGGTCCCCAACGCACAAAAGCCAAACGGCGATCCCTCTCCGCCGTCGTCGCACTCGCCGTCGTCCGAGAAGATGCAGGTGTCATCGCAGCCGTTGGGCGCGGGCTCGCCACCGCCCACGTCGTTCGTGCTGCCCGAGTCGTCCGGGTCCGCGGCTGGTGACAGGGCTGGGCAGTTCATGTCGATCACCTCGCACTCCGGCGGGTTGGCGGCTGCCTCCTGCTCGGCCGCGAACATCTCTCCCGTGGGGTCCGCCGCCAGGTTCTCGCAGGTGAAGAGCTCGGCCGCTGCCACGGCGCCCGCCAGGACGGCCGAGTAGCAGGCCTCGAACTCGCCCACCGTCACGTCGCAGCTCGCCAGCTCGGCGGTGATCGTGGCGGCGTCGCACATGGACTCGCTGGTGGACTCGCCTTCGCCCATCAGGCACTGGGCGACCGCCGCGTCGCAGGCGGCCTCGTCGAAGGGCGCGCTCGGATCGAAGAGGTCGGTGCCGGCGATTGCGCCGGTGGTCGCGCATGCAAGCTCCTGCAGCACCTCGTCCGACAACGCGTTGTCGGCCTGTTGGTTGAGCTGCTCGCAGGCGATCATGGCGTCGTCCTCGTCGAGCTCGGAGAGCATCGCGCCCTCCGGCAGGCCGGTGTCGAGCAGCGGCGCGTCGCCAGCCGGGCTCGTCTTGCCGCCGCCATCGCCGTCCCCGTCGCCATCGCCGTCCCCGTCGCCAGCCGCGCCGGCCCCGCCATTGTCGTCGCCGCCGTTGTCGTCGCCGCCGTTGTCGTTGCCGCCGTTGTCGTTGCCGCCGCTGTCGTTGCCGCCGCTGTCGTCACCGCAGCCGGTCCACAGGCAGAGGGCCAGCAGGCACACCAGCGTGCCCGCCCGATGCATTCCAGAGCTCGACATGAGCAGTCCTCCCAAGCATGCGCACCCGCCGCCTGGGCAGCAGAGCGCCGATCCAAGACATTGAGACGCGATCCAGACCCTCTCATTCAACGCCATCCGGGGCGCTGCGTCCAGGGATGGGGACGGGTGGAGAACGTGAGTGCCGATTCGACGGCAGGCAGCCGGGGATTACGTCCGCAGAGTCAGGGGTGGCGTCGCCGATGGAAGGACAGAAGACGAGTCTCGATGTGCCCTCCGGCGGGCTCTCACGGCGCGTCTTCGTGCGCGCCGCCGGAGGTCTGGTGGTGGGCGCCGCGCTCTCGCCCTGGCTGGCGTGCAGCGCGGACGACGCGCCGGGCGCGGCCGCGTCCGCGGCGGATGGCGGCCAGGCACTGGAGGCGTGTCGCCCCTTCCTCACGCCGGTCGATGGCTTCTTCCAGCAGTTCGGGGCGAGCACCACGGTCGAGGGCTGGCAGTTGCCCGAGCTCGACACCGACACCCACGTGCTGCGCATCGAAGGCCTGGTCGAGCGTCCCCTGGAGATCACGGTGCCCGAGCTCGAGGCCGATGCCGCGCGCCACGTCACCGTCCTCAACACGATGATGTGCGTGCTCGGCTTCCGCGACACGGCGATCTGGACCGGGCTTCCGCTGCGCGCATTGCTCGACGACGCCGGCCTCGATCTGGCTGCCGCGCGCCGCGTGCGTTTCTTCGGCGCCGACGGCTTCGAGAACAACCTGCGCGTGACCGACATCTACCAGAACCCGCAAGACATCTTCGAGCCGCTCGTCGCCTTCCACATTTACGGACAGCGGTTGCCGCGGGAGCTGGGTGCGCCCATGCGCCTGTTGCTGGCCGATCGCTACGGCTTCAAGAACACCAAGTTCCTGCAGCGCATCGAGGTGACCGAGCGCGACGAGGAGACCGGCCAGTACCAGGAGCGCGGCTACCCCGATTCCGGCGTGATCGAGCCCGTGCCCACGGTCGAGAACCTGCGCATCCGCGAGCAACTGCGCGCGGGACCGATCGAGCTCTGCGGCATCGCGCTGAGCGGGTACGCGGGGATCGAGCGAGTGGAGCTCGCGCTCGACGCCGAGCCCGCGACGCCCGCGCGGCTGGAGCCGCTCGAGCAGCACATGGAGCGCTACCCCGAGCTTGCCGGCGTGCTGCAGGTCGAAGACATGGCGCGCTTCGACTGGCCGCCGCGCGGCGTCTGGTCGCTCTGGCGCTCGGAGGTCGTACTGTCGCCCGGCGAGCACACGCTGGATGTACGCGTCCACGATCGCGCGGGGGGCATCGGAGAACATACGACGCTGCGCCTGACGGCGGAGGCATGAGCACACGCGGAGCGAGGAGGTAGAGAGATGGAAGGAAGAACGGTTTGGTTTGTGGTGCCCGCGCTGCTTTGGCTGGGCGCCTGCGGCGATACCGACGAGGAGACGCTGGTCGGCTCGATGACGGTCGACGAGGAAGCCACGGAGGCGATGTTCGTCGAGACGGTGCGCATCTCGATGCCGTTCAGGGCCACCGTCTACGACGGGGACCCGCGTCAGATCGTGGTCCGCGGAGAGGACAACCTGATCGCGCACATCGACGTGGTCGAGACCGACATGTCCGATTGGGAGATCGTGGCGCCCCACAACCTCGACTTCGAGCAGAACGAGGATATCGAGATCCGGATCCCGTTCATCGACATGGTGGAGATCTCGATCGACGGCGACATCGATTTCGCCGACGACCCGATCCGGATCTGGAATGAGCAGGAAGGCGAGAGCCTGCCCGAAGGCTGATCGAGCGGCCAGCCCGCGCTCGCCTCGACGTCTCCAAGCTCCTGAAAACACGCCTGAATCGCGTGCGCCTTGACGGTGTTACGTTTTTTTCACACTCAGGTGGGGCGCCCGTGGGTCGGCATTCGACCCGCGAGGTCGTCGATGGAGCCGGGAGATCGTCGAGTGAGCCGGAAGGTCGTCGAGTGAGCGTGGCGCTGGCCGACGAAGCGGGCGATGGAGCAGCGCTCGAGCGCAGTCTGCCCGCGAGCGACGCCAGCGAGCTGCGCCCGGAGCAGCCGATCCCGTTTGGCGATTACGTGCTGGAGCGGCGCATCCGCACCGGCGGCATGGCGGAGCTGCACTGCGCCCACCACCGCAATGCTCCCCGTCGGCCGCTCGCGATCAAGCGCATGCTGCCGTGGTTCCGGGACGATCCGGATCACGTGGCCATGTTCCGCGACGAGGGGCAGCTGGCGCTGCGCTTCGCCCATCCCTCGATCGTGCCAGCCGTCGACGTGGGCGAGGTCGACGGCGCCCCCTACATCGCCCTCGACTACGTGGAGGGCACCACGCTCGGCACGCTCCTGCGCCACGCCCGCGAGCGACACGCACCGATGCCCCCGCGCATCGCGATGTTCATCGCCCGCCGTGTATTGGTCGCGCTCCACTACGCGCACGAGCTCACGACGGAGGACGGCCTGCCCCTGGGCATCGTGCACCGTGACGTCTCTCCCGAGAACGTCCTGATCGGGCGCGACGGCCGCGTGTGGCTGACGGACTTCGGGCTCGCCCGCTCGAGCCTGCAGACCCAGCGCACCCAGGCCGGTGTGCTCAAGGGCACCCACGCCTACCTCTCCCCGGAGCAGGCGGCGCTCGACGGGGTCGACCGCCGCAGTGACGTCTTCGCGGTCGGCGCGGTGCTCTACGAGATGCTGACCACGGAGCGGCTCTTCGAGGGTCGTACGGATGCTTCCACCCTGAGCCACGTGCGCCGCGGCCGCGTGCCGCGCATCGGAGCGGTCAATCCATTGGTCTCCCAGCGGCTCGAGGCGATCGTGCGTCGTGCCCTGAGCGTCGACCCGGCCGCGCGCTTTCAGGACGCCCGCGCGATGGAGCGCGCCCTGGTCAAGCTGCAGCTGATCGACGGCGCGCTGTGCACCGCCGGGGGGCTCGCGGAGTGGTTGGCGCCGAGCTCGCCCTCGCTGGTCGATCCGGACCACGTCACGACTACGACCGAGGAGCTGGAGCTGTCGGACGTGTCCTTCACCGGCTCCGACGCCGAGGTGGTCTCGGTGTCGGAGCTCGCGCCCGGCTCGGACGCGGATCCGATCGCAGCCCCGACTCGCGCCTCTGCGCGCGACTCCGATCTGGCCCCTCCCCCGGTGCGGCGCCCCAGCCTCGATGCGATCACGGACAGCCTGGTGCTCGACGACCTGGAGCGGCTGCCGTCGGTCGTGGGCGCCGACCTGGACTGGGATGAAGACGACGAGGACGCGCGCACCGACGTGCACCGGAACCTGCCGTCCGTGCACCGACCCCGCGTCGCGCTGCCGGCCGCGCCGCGAGCGCAGGTGGCCGCCGCGCCGGAGCCCGTCGCCATCCGTCCAGCCAGCGCTCGACGTCCCACGCACACGCCGCGCTCGACGCCGCGGGCCGACCCGACGCCGCGCGCGTTCCGTACGCGTGGTCGCGGCCTGACCGGTGCCGTCGCCGGCCCGGCCTGGCAGCGGCTCGATCCGCGGGTGCTCGCCGCGGCGTTGGCGGTCGCGATTCTGGCCATGGCGTACGCGCTGCGCGTGGATCGCACGCCGGGCATGGTCCACGTGACCACGACGCCGCTCGACGCCCACGTCTCGGTCGATGGTGAGTTGGTCGGGGCGCTGAGCCCGGTCGTGATCGACGCGCTCAGCAGCAGCGAGCGCCACGTGGTCACCGTGGAGCGGGAGGGCTTCAAGCCTTGGCACGGCACGGTCTACCTCGCCCCCGGCGAGGTGTTGCGTTTGCCGCACGTGGAGCTGGCCGCCAGTGACTGACCAGCTGAACTTGCCCTTGTCCTTGTCCTTGTCCTTGTCCTTGTCCTTGTCCTCCCGCCACCAAGCGATCAACCGGTGCAGGGCAGGGGCAGGTTAGGGTCTTCGTATCTTGAAGCTGCGGTGCGGGCTGCGACGGTAGTCGTCGGGCACGCTGCGGCGGCTGATATCCTCGACCTCCAGCTCCCGCGCGAGCGCAGGATCGAGCTCGAAGTCCCGGGCGTGGGTGGAGAAGAGCAGCACCCCGTCGGGCTCGAGCCGCTCGCAGGCGAGCCGGATCAGACCCGCGTGATCGCGCTTGATGTCCAGGTCGCCGTCCATGCGGTGGGAGCGGGAGTAGCTGGGCGGGTTCAGGTAGATCACGCCGTAGCGTCGACGGTCCTGGCGCAGGAAGTGCAACACGTCCTGCTGCACGAAGTGCTCGACCGCCGGGTCGAGGCGATTGAGGCGGAAGTTGTCGCGGCCGCGCTCGAGGTAGGTGCCCGAGAGGTCCACGTTGACCGTGACCAGGCTGCCCGCCCGCCGCGCGTAGACGCTTGCGCTGCACGTGTAGGCGAAGAGGTTGAGGAAGCTGCGCCCCACCGCGTGCTCCGCGGCGATCGCACGCAGTTGCCGGTGGTCCGGGAACAGCCCGGTGTCCTGGTGCCCGCTCGGGCTGACGAGGAAGCGATGCCCGCCTTCCCCCACCTCGAGCAGCGCGGCGTCTTCCTCGCCGCGCTGATACTGCTCGCCCTGCACCTGACGCCGGCGCACCTTGAGCACCACACGCTCGGCCGGCACCTCGAGCACCTCTGCAGTGACCAGCAGGACGTCGCGGACCCGGCCGAGCGCCGCGTCGGCGTCGACTGATGCCGGCGGCGAATACTCCTGGACCACCACGTGGTCGCCGTAGCGATCGATCGCCACGTTGTACTCCGGGATGTCCGCGTCGTAGACGCGGTAGCACTCGATCTCCCGCCGCCGCGCCCAGCGCCCGAAGTGCCGCACATTCTTGCGCAGGCGGTTGTCGAAGGCGCTCGCCTCCGCGCTCGGCTTGCGCCAGCGCGGCCCCTGCCCGTCCCTTGCCGCCTCCCGGATCGGCAGCTCCAAGAAGCGGCACTCGATCGGACCGTTGTGCACGATTAGCCGGCTTGCCGGCCGCAGCCCGATGCGCCGCGCGAGGGCAGGGCTGCCGGTCAGCACCCAGCCGGTCCAGCCCGGCAGGTGGCGTTTGAGCAGGTCCCCAAGCTGCTCGTAGAGCGGCAGCAGCTCGCTCTCCGCGCCCAGGCGCTGCCCGTAGGGCGGGTTGGTCACGAGCAGGCCGGGCTCGCTGGCCGGGGCGCGCACCTGGGCGAGGCTGGCGCGTGAGACGCGCACCGCGTCTTCCACCCGGAGTCGCGACGCCGCGCGTCGCGCTGCAGCGAGGGGGCGCTCCGCTGCATCGTGCCCGACGATTCGCACCGGTCGCGCCCGCGCTTCGTCGCGTCGCGCCCGGGCCTCCTCGAGCAGGCGCGTCCACAGCCCGCGGTCGTGCCCGCGCCAGCCCGCCATCCCGTGGTGCTCGCGCAGCAGCCCGGGTGCCACGTCGCGCGCAATCAGCGCGGCCTCGAGCAGGAGCGTGCCGCTGCCGCACAGCGGATCGAGCAGGGGGCGCCCCGCGGCGGCCTGCGCCGGCCAGCCCGCGTGGAGCAGCAGCCCGGCGGCCAGGTTCTCCTTGAGTGGCGCCTCGCCACCCGGACCGCGGTAGCCGCGCCGGTGCATCGCTTCGCCCGCCAGATCCAGGCTGACGCGGGTGCGCTCGCGCGCCACGTGCACGTGCACCCGCAGGTCGGGGCGCGTGCGATCCACGCTCGGCCGGGCCCCCTCGCGCTCGCGGATGCGATCGCAGATCGCATCCTTGGTCAGCTGGGCGAGGTAGCGCGTGTGCCCGCGCACCCCGCGCGCGGTGACGCAGTCGACAGCCAGCGTCTGGGCCGGCCCCAGGTGCGCGAGCCAGTCGATCGCGTGCACGCCCTCGTACAACGCCTGCTCCCCCTCGCCTCCGAAGTCGCTCACCGGCAGCAGGATGCGGCTGGCGCTGCGCGCCCACAGGCAGGCGCGGTAGGCCTGCTCCAGCTCGCCCTCGAAGCGCACGACTCCCGCCGTGGGCTCCACGCGGGTCGCACCCAGGTCGGTGAGCTCGTCCGCGAGCACGGCCTCGAGGCCCCGAGCGACGGTCGCGATCAACTCCATGGCGGCTATGTAGCCTCGTCTGGCTCGACGTCCACGTGAACCATCGCGTGCAGGATGTCCCGCTCCTGCATCAGGCGCCGCTCGACCGACTCGGCGATGTCGTGGGCGGCGCGCAGGGAGAGCTCCTCGTCGACTACGACGTGCAGGGTCACGTCGAGCTGGGTCCCGTCGTAGCGGGCGGTCAGATCGTGGACCGACTCCACGCCGTCGACCGAGCGGGCCAGCGCGGCGATCGAGTCCTGGCGCTCCTGGTCCGGCGCCTCGCCCATCAGCAGCCGGATGTTCTCCATCGCCAGCAGGATGCCGGAGGCGGCGATCCAGGCCGCCACCGGCAGCGCGAGCCAGGCGTCCCAGCCGTGCCAGCCGTAGCGTGCCGCGTAGAAGCCGACCAGCGACAGCAGCCCCACCAGCACGTCATTGCGGGCGTCGATCTGCAGCGCGCGCAGCGCAGGGCTCCGGCTGCGCGCATGCTGCCGTCCGGAGAGCACGGCGATCACGGCCTTGCCGACAAGCTTGACGCCGATCAGACCCGCCAGCGCGATGTGCATGTTCGGCTGGCTCGCGCTGGTCAGCGCGTCGATCGCCTCGCGGATGACCTCGATCGCGACCACTCCGGCCAGCACGGCCGCCACCAGTGCGGCGATCGGCTCGGCGCGACCGTGTCCCCGCGGGTGCTCGCGGTCGGCGGGCGCGGCGCCCACGCGCAGCGAGTAGAGCAGAGCCAGCGAGGTGAAGGAGTCGGTGAAGCTGTCGGCGGCCTGGGCCAGGGCGATCTTGCTGTCGAGCAACCGGTAGGCGGCGAAGAGCGGCGCCGCCATGCCCACGCTGATCAGCACGCTCGCCCACGTAATGCGGTTGGCCGCCTTCTGCCCGTGGTCCACGGCGCGATGGTACCCGATTCCGCGGATTCGGCCCGCGGCTGCGGCGGGTGTTACGATCGACTCCGCGTCCGATGCCGCCGAGCTCCCAAGCCCCCGCCGGTCTCGCCCGATCCGCGTCGGTCCTTGCCGTGGTCGCGTGCGCGGGGCTGCTGGCGCTGGTGCTGTGGGTGGCGGGGCGTCCGCTCTCGACGCCCGACCTGTGGTTTCACCTCAAGGCCGGCGAGGCCTACTTCAACCAGGGACTGTGGCCCGCGCACGACCCGATGCTCTTCACCGGGCTGTCGACCGGACCGGTGCAGCACGAGTGGCTCTTCGGCGTGTTCGCCCACCTGGGCGAAGGGGCGCTCGGCTTTCACGGGCTGCGCCTGCTGCACGTCGCCATGGTGCTCGGGGTGGTCGTCCTCGTTGCGCACCTCGCGCGAAAGGCTGCGGGGAGCTGGACCGGCGCGGCCGCCGGAGTGGCGGCGTTCCTGTTGCTCGCGTGGCCGCGACTGGTGCAGTTCCGCCCGGACCTCTGGACCATCGCCGCGGTCTGCGCGGTCTACCTGCTGCTGCTCGCTCCGAGCGCCGGACCCACGCGCCGCGCGCTCCTGCTAGCCCTGGGGCTCCACCTGCTTTGGTCGAACGCGCACTCGCTGGCCGCCATCGGCGTCGTGCTCACCGCCTCCACTCTGCTGGGCGTGGCCTTCGAGCGCGGCATCCTGGAGCAGACCGAGCGTCCACCCGAGGCCATGCGCGCACGCGCGGCGGCGCGCATGCGAGCGCTCGCGCTGGCGCTACCGCTGCTGCTCGTCGTCGGGCTCATTCACCCGCGCGGCGTCGACCAGCTGCTGACCTTCTTCATCTCCACGTCGGACACTGCCATTTGGGAGATCCACGACGAGTGGAGCCCGTTCCACCCCCTGTCGCTGTCGGCCAATGGCGGGCGTGTCTCGCGGCTCGGCTTCCTGGTCGCCGATGGCATCATGCTCGGCTTCGCCGCGCTTGCCGTGGTGCGCCTGCGCGCGCTCCGAGGGCGCGTGACGGTGGAGGCGCTCGAGCGCTTCGATCCGCCGGCCTTCATCACGGCCGCCGCGGCCTGCGGTGCGATGTTGATCTCGGTCCGCTTCCTGTGGATGGGCCTGCTGCCGCTGCTCTACCTCCTCACCGCCCTGCGTGGCCTCCGAGCCGGACGGCCCGCGGCCCTGCTGCCGGCCTCGATCGCCTCCGCGCTCGCCCTCTTCGCGTGGAATGCGGGCGGCCTCGCGGCCTACGCCTCCGACGTGCCAAGGGGCGCCGCGGACTACCTCGGGACGCCCGTCAATCGCGGCCGCTTTGCCCACGAGGCCGCCCAGTTCCTGCTCGACGTCGAAGCTCGCGGCCGGCTCTTCAACCCCTACGAGCTCGGCGCCTACTACGGCTACCACCTGGCGCCGGGCTTGCGCACCTTCATAGACTCGCGCACCGAGCACTACACGGCCGAGGTCTTCGCCGAGTGGCGCAGCATCACCTTCCGCGGCCGGCACGCGGATGGTCGCGACTTCCTCCAGCTGCTCGACGGGCGGCAGGTGGACTTCTTCCTCGGCGTGGGGCCACCAGGCTACGGCTACTCGGTGCCGTACACGCTGGCGAGTCTCGACGGGCAGCGCGGGTGGGTCCGCGTCTTCCGCAACGCGGGGCAGGTCCTCTACCTGCGCGACGTGCCCCGCAACCGTGACAACCTCGAGCGCATCGCACGCCACTATGCGCGCCAGGGCGTCCCATTCGATCACCATGCGGGGCTGGACGTGGGCGCGCTGCTGGAGCGCAACCTGCCCTGGGCCTTGCAGCAGCGTGTGGTGCCGGCCGGCTTCCGCTCCGTGCGCGAGCGGGCGGCGGCAGGCGAGCGGCCGGCCCGGGTCGAGGCCCTGCTGCAGCTGGCCGACATGCGCTTCGTGGCCGGTGACTACGTGGGCGCCGCGCGCGATGCCCAGCGGGCGATGGGGCTGGGCGCGCGCGGGGTGAAGCCCGCGGAGATCGCCGTCGCCTCCATGCAGCGGCTCGGCGACCTGCAAGGGGCGCAGCGGTTTCTGCACACGCTGTCGCGGGAACACGGCGACCAGCCCTGGGCCCAGCGCTTCCTCGCCCGCTTCAGGCGCTGACCGCGCTGTCCGGCTCGAGTGCGGTCTGCCGCGGGAGGGTGATCGTGAAGGCTGTGCCCTGCCCCGGCCTGCTCTCGATGTCGAGGGTGCCGCCGTGCCTCTCCACGATGCGCTTGCCGGTCAGCAGGCCCAGTCCCATGCCCATCCGCTCGCGCTTGTCGCCGATCGACAGCTCGAAGAGGGTGGCTAGCTGGGCGGAGCTCATGCCGGGGCCGTCGTCGGCGATCTCGATGCGCACGTCGTGCTCGGTCGCGCTCGTCGCAATGCGCAGGGTGCCCTCGCCCGCGAGGGCTTCCAGGGCATTGACGATCAGCGTCCGGAAGACCTGGTTGAGCTCCCGGGGCCGACAGACCAGCTCTGGCAGGCCGCCATGCTCCACTTCGATCGCGACCCCGCCCTTGAGGCCCTCGTCGATCACCGCCAGCGTTGCGTCCAGCGCGTCGTCGAGGTTTGCGCGCTGCACGTCGGCCTGATCCAGCGATGCGAAGCCCTTGAGCGAGTCGACGAGTCCGCTGAGGCGCTCGACCGCCGCCCGACCCGCGGAGGTGCTGTCCGACAGGGCCGCGAGCACGCGGTCACGACGCGCGTCGCCGTCGTCGCTACCGAGCTTCTCCGCAGCGCGCTCCGCTGTCTGCAGGCTACTGCTGACCGCGCCCAGGGGAGAGTTGAGCTCGTGGGCCACACCGGCGACCAGGGACGCCATCGCATTCATCCGCCCCTCCATGACGAGCTGCGCCTGACGCTCGCGCATCTGGGCGTTGGCGGCCTGGAGCCCGACGGCGTCGTGGACGAGCCGGCGTGCGTTGCGAGTGACCAGTGAGAGTACCACCCCGATCAGAACGAGTGCGCAGATGCGCACGGTGACGAGCCCGAGGTTCACGGCGCCGGTCGTGAAGTGGGCGTGGAAGCTGTCGGTGGTGACGACGCGCGGGTCGCGCAGCACATAGA
Source organism: Myxococcales bacterium (assembly GCA_028817855.1). Lineage (GTDB taxonomy): Bacteria > Myxococcota_A > Polyangia > Polyangiales > JAFGIB01 > JAOUOP01. The sequence continues at coordinate 4,165 of JAPPOT010000389.1, read as the reverse complement.
TCAGAAGCGTCAGGTGCAGCACGACCGCGCCCGCGGCCATGAAAGCCGGATAGCGCGGCTGCAGGGAGAGCGCGTTGATGACGACCAGGACGACGGCAATCGCGAAGAGCTCGTTCTTGAGCAGGAAGGCCGGCACGACGTCCCTGTCGGTGCCAGTGGCAAGCCAGAGCACGGGTAGCGCGGAGAGCACCAGGATGTCGAGCAGCACCACACCTGTGCCGACCAGGGGCAGCTCTCGTCTGCGACGGGCGAGGGCTAGGCCGCGCAGTGCTGCCGCAAGGCTCACTATGGCTACGACCGTCGTGGTCGCAGCCTCCGTGTCCGTCTCGGCGACCACGCCGGTGTCCAGGACTCGCAGCAGGTGGAGCACCGAGAAGACGCCCATCAATGAGAGAACGGCGATTCGGGCCAGGATCGAGCGCTCGAGGCTGCGCGCTTCGTGTGCGATCAGCAGATCCTGGGGCCGCTCCATGGAGGCGGTGAGAATACACTTTTTCCAGTAACATCGCCGGGCGCCGGCCGTTTGATTCATGGCCGGCGGGCGCATGTCCGGCCCTCGCTCATTCCCGCGCGATCATCCGAACATGGGCCAATCAAGTGGTGCTAGTGTGCGACCTGGGTCTTGCAGTGCTGCAGGCTGAAGCGGGAAGACGCGCGCGCGTCGCGCTGATGTGGTGTACGTGTCTGGCGTTGCTCTGCTGCCGCGACTCCGACGGGGGCACCGACGCGGGGGACGAGTCGGAGCGGACCAGCGGCTACTCCCTGTGCGCGCCTGCGCTGCGCGTCGGTGGCTTCGAGGTCCTGCTTCAGCGGGAGCTCACCTCCGTCGGCGGCAGGGTCGCCAACGGCGTCGTACCCAAGGACGTCTTCGAAGCGGAGCTCGCCGAGCGCGGCTGTCAGCTGCTGCGACCGCCCAATCTCGTGTGCGAGCCGGCCTGCGAGTCGGGGACCACCTGCGATGGTCGCGAGTGCATCGATTTCCCCGTCGCCCAGGATGTGGGCAAAGTGGCGTTCGAGGGGCTCGGTGCCGACGTGGAGCTCGAGCCTCGTGGCAATGGACAGGTCTATTTCTTCAACGGGGAGCTCGATGCGCCGCCCTTTGGCGAAGGGGAGGCGATCGGACTGAACGCCGAGGGCGGCGTCACCGACGGCTTCAGCCTGGATGCCCGCGGCGTCGCCCCGCTCCAGGTGACCGAGGGGATGCCGCGGCTGCGGCGTGATCGGCTCTTCACGGTGACCTGGGAGCCCGGTGACCCCAGCGATGCCGTGCGCGTGCGTCTCGTTTTGAACATCGCCAACCACGGCGGCACGCCCGCTCGACTCGAGTGCGAGGTCGAGGACAGCGGACGCGTCACGATTCCCCTGGACCTCACCAACGCCTTGCTGGCGCTGGGCAACTCCGGCTTCCCCACCCTCGACATCATTCGCCAGTCCGCTGGTTCGGTCGACAGCGGGTTGGGTTGCATCGATCTCGTGGTGGCATCGCGCGTCACACTGGCGGTCGAGATCCCGGGCGTGGTCTCGTGCTCCGGGGACGAGGACTGTCCGGCGGGCGAGCGTTGCCAGCCGGATCTGCAGTGCGATGGAAGCACCCGCGAGGATGGTGCGATCGGTCCGCTCGACGACGAATCGCCCCCCGACCCCAGCGATCCCGGCCCCGACGGGGGCGACGGCGGCGACGGCGACGCGGTGGACGACGACGGCGACAGCGATGAGGGCGACGCCGGCGATGCCGATGACGACACGGGCGACGGCGGCTCGGGTGGCACGGGCGGCACAGGGGGGGCGGGCGGTGGCGGCAGCGGTGGCTCCGCCGGCCCCGGCTACCGAGACCCTCCCGTTTTACAGCCGCTCGTCGACTGGTGCGGGGGTCAGGACGAGGACTTCAGCTTCTTCGTCACCAGCATGGAGGGCCTGTGGGCCCTGGCCGGTGATGACATCTCGGACGATGACGGCGGCTTCGGCGGCAACTTGGGAGGCCTCGAGGGGGCCGATGCGATCTGTCAGGCGATCGGGGACGCGACTGGCAACGGCGACCGCACGTGGCGGGCGTTCCTCAGCGCGACCGACGGCGGTGATGGCAACCCGGTCCACGCCATCGATCGGATCGGGCAGGGGCCCTGGCACGACGCCAATGGCGGCTTGATCGCGGAGACCACGGACGACCTGACGACCCGGCCGCGACCCGACGGTGACGAGGCCGCCACGCTCAACCTGGTCGACGAGTGCGGGCTCCCGCTCACGGTGCACGGCAACGCACACGACGTGGTGACCGGCAGCGACCACCGAGGACAGCTCTGGGAGGACGACTGGGAATCCACGTGCCTCGACTGGACCACGTCGAGTCCCATCATCGGTGGCAACGGCACGATCCAAGGGGGGCGCATCCGCTCGGGGCACGCCTTCCCACGCAATTTCTCGGACCTCCGCAGCGGCGCCGAGTGGCTCAGCGAGCACAACCTGCGCGGCTGCGGGCGCGGTCGCCTGCTGGACAACGTCGGCACCGGCGAGGGCAGCTGTATCGGATGCACCGGCGGCTACGGCGCAATCTACTGCTTCGCGGAATAGGAATCGTCGAGCTTCGTCTAGGAGCGGCTTGCTTGTCGTCGGGCTGCGCCCGACCCGGGGAAGGGTCACGCAACCCTTCCCCCAAGCGGCAAAGCCACTTGGGGCCCCCCTTCCCGCGAGGTCGTCGTCGCTGCGCGCTCCTCCTCCGGTGCGCGCCTTGACGATTCGGGGGCCGGTGTGCCGCTCGGCCCTCAGGGCCGCAGGCTGCGGAGGAAGGTGCCGACGGCGGGGACGCCCCGTTCTTCCATGACGCGGATGGACTGGGTGCCGACCACGGCGATGTCGGCGCGTTCAGCCAGGAAGGCCACGTCGGCGGCCTCCTTGACGCCGAAGCCGACCGCCAGGGGCAGGTCGGTCGCGGCGCGGCAGCGCGCGAGGTAGTCGTCGAGCTCGGCCGAGAAGTCGGTGGCGCTGCCGGTCACGCCCTTACGCGCCACGCAGTAGACGAAGCCGCGGGCATGCTCCGCGATGTGTGCCAGGCGTGCGTCATCGGTGTTGGGCGAGTAGATGAAGATCGGGCACAGCGCCCGCTCCTCCATCGCACGCAGGTAGTCGCTCCCCTCCTCGGGCGGCAGGTCGGGCACGATCGCTCCCTTCATGCCCGCGGCCCGCATGCGCTCGGTGAAGGCCGTGACCCCGCGGCGGAAGAGCACGTTGTAATAGGTCATGAAGAGGAAGGGGATGTCGAAGCGGCTGGCCACCTGCTCGCCGAGCTCGAGACAGCGATCGACGGTGGAGCCGGCGGCCAGCGCCTGCTGGTTGGCGCGCAGGATGATCGGACCGTCGGCGATCGGCTCGGAGAACGGGATCTGCAGCTCCATCAGGTCGACCCCGGCCTCGACCATCGTCTCGATCAGGCGCAGGGACTCGTCGAAGTCGCGATAGCCCAGCACGATGTGCGTCATCAGGAGCACGCCGCGCTCCTGCTTGCGTTGTCGCAGGTATTGCTCAAGCACCGTATTGCTCCGCTTTCTGCTTGATGAACTGCTCCCAGGCCGGGTCCCCGAAGGCGTCGGCCACCGTGAAGATGTCCTTGTCCCCGCGCCCGCTCTGGTTGATCAGGATGACGTCCTCGGAGGACAGGCTGCCCGCCTCCTCGAAGGCGCGCGCGAAGGCGTGGGAGCTCTCGAGCGCCGGGATCAGCCCCTCCTTGCGCATCGCCAGGGCGAGCGCGTCCTTGACCTGATCGTCGGTGGCGGCCTCGAAGCGGACGCGTCCGCTCTGGTGGTGCGCCGCCAGGATCGGGGAGACCCCCACGTAGTCCAGTCCGGCGGCGACGCTGTGGGTCTCGCACATCTGCCCGTCCTCGTCCTGCAGGAAGAACGTCTTGTAGCCCTGGGCCACTCCGATCGAGGCGTCCTCACTCGCCAGGCGCGCCGCGTGTCGCCGCGTGTCGAGCCCCTCGCCGCCCGCCTCGACGCCGACCAGCTCCACGCCCTCGTCGTCCAGAAAGCCGCTGAAGACACCCATCGCATTGCTGCCGCCGCCGACGCAGGCGTACACGCGCTTGGGCAGCTGTCCGGTCGCGTCGAGCACTTGCTGGCGTGCCTCCTTGCCGATGATCGACTGGAAGTAGGTGACCAGGGTGGGGAAGGGG
>JAPPOT010000343.1 GCA_028817855.1 Myxococcales bacterium | reverse complement strand
GGGCAAGTCGAAGGCAGTGACCTGGCGCACCGCCTCGTGGCCGAGCACCGGACCCCACGGGGTCATGCCCTTGGCGGGGACGCCCTGGTCGATGGTGCGGTGGATCGTCAGCGGGTCGGCGCCGTGGATCCAGAAGCGGTCGGTGAGGTTGGGGCCGATGCCGCCCTGCCCGCGATCGGCGTGGCAGGCGACGCAGTTGGTCGCGAAGATCGCCTTGCCCGCCGCGAGCGAGGTGCTGTCCGCGGCGAGCGCCTCCAGCCCCTCCGCCGTGACCTCGGTGGCGTTGGCAGCCTGCTCGGCGCGCGCGGCCTCGAGCTCCGCCGAGCGCACGGCGTACTCCTGGTCGGGCGACGGCTGGGTCCCGAAGACCTCATAGCCGAACCAGTAGACCAGCCCGAAGACGACGGTGAAGAGGAAACCCGCCACCCACCACAGGGGCAGCTGGTTGTCGGCCTCCTCGATGCCGTCGTACTCGTGGAGGATCTCGCCCTGGATCTCGTCGTGGCGTCCCTGAACCTCAGACATGTTCCACCTCGTCGTTGGCAGGTCCGAGCCCGTCGTCCTGCAGGGGCAGCCGCGAGAGCGCATCGAGCTCGCGACGGTCGGTGAGGAAGGCGCGCACGGCGCCCAGCGTGAAGACGCCCATGAAGATGCACAGGGCGATGACGGGAAAGAGCAGCACCGGGCTGCGCGCGAAGAAGTCGCTCGAAATCCAGCTCAACATGACTATCGATCTCCCTTCTCGACGGCCTGGCTGACCTCGGCGGGCGCGTCGCCACCGGGCGCGTCCTCGGCGGGTGGCGCCGGGGTCTTTCCGAGTCTCTGCAGGTAGGAGATGAGGGCGACGAGCTCGCTGTTGGCAGCGATCTCGATGCCGCCCTGCTCCTTGAGCTCAGCGGCAATGGCCGTACCCGCCGCCAGCGCGTCCGCCTCGGCGCCGGCCAGCTGCTCACCGGAATAGGGCACCCCGACCGTGACCATCGCGCGCATCTTGGCGGGTGTGTCGCCGAGCTCGATCAGGTTCTCCTCCAGGTGTTGGTAGGGCGGCATGTTGGATCCCGGCGAGATCTCGCGCGGGTCGAGCATGTGCTTGTAGTGCCAGAGGTTGGAGTAGCGCCCGCCGACGCGCGCCAGGTCGGGTCCGGTGCGTTTGGAGCCCCACTGGAAGGGGTGGTCGAAGACCGAGTCGTGCTCGCTCGAGACCTCGCCGTAGCGCGCCGTCTCCCAGGTGAAGGGACGGATCATCTGGGAGTGGCAGTTGTAGCACCCCTCCTTGAGGTAGACGTCGCGGCCCTCGAGCTCGAGCGCCGTGTAGGGCACATTGCTGGTGGTGCGCAGGGTCTCTCCGCCGGCCACGACCGAGGGCACGATCTCGGCGATGCCGCCGACCAGCACCGCCAGGATCGTGAGCGCGGTGAACGGCAGCGCCCTACCCTCGACCAGGCGGTGCCAGGTGGGACCGGTGGGCTCCTCGCCGCGCTCGGCCCGCGCCTCGCGCGCCTCCTGGCCGTACATCACGACGGCCACGATGATGCCGACCAGGATCACCAGAGCAAAGACGATCGTGGTCTGGACCTCGTCCATCAGCGCCGTCGACAGCAGCACGCCGATGCCGAGCGCGCAGAGCACGACCGGGCGGCCGAGGACGAGGCCGGCGGCTGCGGGCTCGCGCGGCGCCTCGACCCTGGCGGGGACCTCGACCGTGCCGTCGACCGGCGCGCCGGCGCGGGCGGTCTTCCACAGGTTCCAGGCCTGGATCACGAAGCCGAGCAGGTAGAGCGTGCCGCCGATCAGGCGCATCCAGTACATCGCGCGGATCGCGATCAGCGTCTCGACGAAGTTCGGGTAGAGCAGCCCGCCGGTCTCGTTCTCGGCGCGCCACATCAGGCCCTGGGTGATGCCGGCCACCCACATCGAGATGACGTAGAGCAGGATGCCGAAGGTGCCGATGTAGAAGTGGAAGTTGGCGGCGGCGCGGGAGTGGAGCTTGGTGCCGAAGAGGCGCGGCACCATCCAGTAGAACATCCCTGCCGCCATGAAGCCGTTCCAGCCGAGCGCGCCGGAGTGCACGTGGCCGATGATCCAGTCGGTGTAGTGGGCCAGGCTGTTGACGGCCTTGATGCTCATCATCGGGCCCTCGAAGGTGGCCATGCCGTAGAAGGTCACGCCGGCCGCGAAGAACTTGAGCACCGGGTCCACCCGCAGCTTGTCCCAGGCGCCGCGCAGGGTCAGCAGGCCGTTGAGCATCCCGCCCCAGCTGGGAGCGATCAGCATCAGGCTGAAGATCATCCCCAGGGACTGGGCCCAGTCGGGCAGCGCGGTGTTGAGCAGGTGGTGGGGGCCGGCCCAGATGTAGAGGAAGACCAGCGACCAGAAGTGGATGATCGACAGCCGGTAGGAGAAGACCGGCCGCTCCGCTGCCTTGGGCAGGAAGTAGTACATGATGCCGAGGATCGGCGTGGTCAGGAAGAAGGCGACGGCGTTGTGGCCGTACCACCACTGGACCAGCGCATCCTGCACGCCGCCGAAGGCCGAGTAGCTCTTGAGCGCGAAGACCGGCATCGCCAGGCTGTTGACCACGTGCAGCACGGTAATCGTCACGATCGTGGCGATGTAGAACCACAGGGCCACGTAGAGGTGCTTCTCGTTGCGGTTCTTGAGGGTCAGGAAGAAGTTGGCGGCGAAGACCAGCCAGACCACCGCGATGGCGACGTCGATCGGCCACTCCAGCTCGGCGTACTCCTTGCCCTGGGTGATGCCGAGGGGCAGCGTGATGGCGGCGGCCACGATGATCGCCTGCCAGCCCCAGAAGTGGATGCGCGAGAGCAGGTCGGAGGCCAGCCGCACCTTCAGCAGACGCTGGGTGGAGTAGTAGACGCCGGCGAAGAGCATGTTACCGACGAAGGCGAAGATGACCGCGTTGGTGTGCAGCGGACGCAGGCGGCCGAAGCTCAGGTACTCGCCCATGTTGGCGGGCCAGAAGGCCAGCTGCAGGGCGATCAGCACGCCGACCAGCATTCCGACGAGACCGAAGACGACCGACGCCGCGATGAACTTGCGGGAGATGTCGTCGTCGTAGGTGATGCGTGTCATTTCCATGACGGGGGCTCCTGGGGCTGTTGCGGGGCGCTGTCGGGCTCCGCGGGATGGGGGTCGGCCTCGCGCCGCTCCCGCTGCAGCGGCAGCAGGGCGAGGCGCTCGGCGTGCTGGTGGCTGCCCGCGCGCACGTTCCACGCGAAGAAGAGCAGCGCTGAGG
>JAPPOT010000341.1:804-3258 GCA_028817855.1 Myxococcales bacterium | reverse complement strand
GGCCCGCAGCGCACCGATGCCGCTCCGACGGGGGATGCGGGGCAGGTCCCGCCCGCGGACAGCGTCCGGGCCGGGGCGGGCGCGCCCGGGCCCGACGCCGGCACGCACCTCGGCATCCCACAGGACGGCGGCAGCGCGGGCGGCTTCGCGATCCCCGACGCCGCCATGGTCGACCCCGAGCTGGCCGCGTGCGTGCTCGGCAACGATGGCGACGAGCTGATCGTCGACATGCAGCTGCACACCGGCTCCTTCTCCACCTCCTCCATCGCCCATCCCCCGACCGGGCCCGAGCTGCACAGCTCGAGCAGGGATCGCTACCCGTGGCTGGTGGGGCCCAGCGAGTGCTTGAATGCGCCGCAGTGCTACGACCGCAATGCCTTCATCAACGGCGTGCTGCTCGGCAGCGACACCAGCATCGCCGTGGTATCGGGTCATCCGTACCGGCTGGGGCCCGATGGCAGCGGTGACGCCGGCGTCGCGGTGCTGACGAACGAGGACTCGATCGGCCTGACCGAGTTCCTCGGCCGCGACTACCCCGGCCGCGTCCTCGGCCACGCCATGGTGATGCCGAACGATCGACCCGAGGTGCAGTGGGCCACGATGGAGAGGCTGCACGCGCACTACGCGAACTGGAAGACCTACACGCCCTGGGATCCGGAGAGGTCGGGCACCGGCTACTGGCTCGACCGCGGGGTTGGCCCCGAGATGCTGCAACGCGGCCTCGACCTGGGCGCGCCGATCTTCTGCGTGCACAAGGGGCTGCCCCTGCCGGGAACCACCGCGGGCGTCGAGAGCCCGACCAGCCCGCGCGACGTGGGGCCGGCGGCCAACATGTTCCCCGACGCCCATCTGGTGATCTACCACTCCGCCTTCGAGCACGGCATGGCCGGCGGCGAGTCGAGCTTTCCCATGGCCGATCCCATGGCGGAGTCGCGCTGGGGTCCAGGCGCCGGGAGCTGGCCGGAAGGGCCCTACGACGAGCAGGACCCCGAGGTGATGGGCCTCTACCCCCTCGACCGGGGCGTCAACAGCCTGATCCGCTCGCTCCGGGTCAACAACATCGGCCCGAACGGCACGCGCCTCGATGGTTCCTCGGGGCCGACCACGCACGTCTACGCCGAGTGCGGGAGCGTGTGGCCGAACCTGATGACCGGGCGCGTGGAAGAAGCCATGCACTACTGGGGCAAGCTGCTGCTCCACGTCGGCGAGGACCGCATCCTCTGGGGCACCGACTGCCTCTGGTACGGCTCGCCCCAGCCCTGCATCGAGGCTTTCCGGGCGTTCGAGATCTCGGAGCAGCTCCAGGAGAGCTACGGCTACCCGGCGCTCACCCCCCTGCGCAAGGCCAAGATCCTCGGGCTCAACGCCGCCCGCCTGCAGAGCACGCGGCCAGGGGTCCAGATCGACGCATGCCGCCACAGCGAGGTGGTCGGCGAGGCGCAGGCCCGGCGCCGCCGCGAGCTCGACGTGGAATGGGGCCGCCGCCGCGACATGCTCACGCCGGTGCGCGGCCCCCGCACGCGTCGCGAGTTCCTGCGGCTCGCACGCATGGAGCACGAGGAGAAGCTCCGCTGGTCCGGGATGATGCCTGGATGAGGACGAGGTGGGCGCGTGCGGCCGAGGCTCACGTCCGGCGGCCGGCGCGTGGCTCGAATCGCCACGTCCGCCTCGCGCCGCGAGAGGCGGCGCGCGGATCGGTCGAGTCGCGCTGACGGCCAGCGCAATGCGCGCGGCTCCGAGCCCGGCCCGCGGCCGCGCCCGTCACGGTGTGGCCGGGTGGAGCCGGTTGCGGTTGTGCAGCCACGGACACCCAAATCATTGCGGTTGCAGGTCTGCACCCATCGTAGATAGTGACAGGTCGACCTGGCCGGGCCGCGCTAGAGGATGGATTCAGCGACAGACGAGCTCCTGAGGGTTCTGGAGACCGGTTCGCCTGACGAGCAGGCCCTCAGTCGTGTCGAGGCCCTGCTCGCGCGACAACGGGTGCCGCTGGCGGCCGATGGGGAGCTGGCCACCCTGGCGGACCTGAGCGAGTTGCTCGAGGACTGGGCGGCCGATGGACCCGCTGCGGTGTCGGCGCGCTCGCTGGTGCTGGCGGCATCGATCGCGGCCGTGGAGCTGTCACAAGCCGAGCGCGCGGAGTCGCTCGTGAGTCGCGCCCTGGGGCGGCACCCGAAGGTGCTGCAGGAACTGGCTGCGCGGATGAACGGCAGCGATCCGTCGGGGCCCTTCGAGAGGTTCCTGCGAGCCCGTTTGCCCACTCGCCAGCCCGCGCCCAGAGGCCAGGCGGACGCGCTCGCCGTCGCGGCCGCGGAAGCGGCCAGCGCGCGCGAGGATGCGGACGCCGCCGAGCGCGCGCGCGCTGCGGCACAGCGAGCTGCGGCACGCGCCACCCGCGACGCGAAGCAGGCGCGGGCCAGCCGGACTGACGGAGAGGCGCGCGCCACGGTGGGG
>JAPPOT010000341.1:0-794 GCA_028817855.1 Myxococcales bacterium | reverse complement strand
GAGAAGGAGATCGCCCGCGTCACGAAGCAGGCCGACGCCCAGGTGGCTCGGGCGCTGGAGGAAAAGCGCGCCGCCGCCGCCGCCGCCGCCGACGCCGCCGCGCGGGCCACGACCCTCGCCGCCGACGCACAATCGCAGCAGCAAGCATCCGCGAAGGCGCGCTCCCAGACGGCCGCCGCCCGTCAGCAGGCGGACAAGGCCGCGGCCCGCGCAAGGGAGCTCGAGCGTCAGCTGGAGGCCGCCCAGGCGTCGACGAGGGAGGCCAAGGACGCGCTGGCCCGTTCCGATCGGATGCGCGCTCGGGCCAAGGCCGAGGCGCAGGAAGCGCTTCGACAGAGTCGCGCCGCCGAGGACGCGCGCCGCGCGGCGGAGGTGGCCGCTGCGGAGGCCGATGCCGCTCGGGCGCAGGCGGAGACGCAGCTTCGTGCGAGCCTGGCACCAACCGTGGTGGCCGCGGCGGCGCAGGAGCCGGCTGTGGCCGTGGCAGCGGGGGTGGATGGGTCGAGGGCGCCCGCTTCCCGACCGGCCACGGAGGTGTTCGACATCGATGGCTTCCTCGAGGAGGAGGTTCCCGAGCACCCGTTCGGTCGGGGGCCGATCGCCGACCGGCTGCAGGACCGTGGTGTGCGCCTCGCCGTCTTTGGTGGTGCGGGGCTGCTGCTGGGGGTCGTCGCCTTTCTCGCGTTGAGCTCCGGCGATGCGGAGACGGTGGCGGGGCAAGAGGCGCCGGCCGAGGCCGTGCCGGCGGTGGCGGCAGCCGAAGCCGCGAGCGAGACCGGGGCCGGATCCGAGAC
>JAPPOT010000741.1 GCA_028817855.1 Myxococcales bacterium | reverse complement strand
ACCTTGGCGACCTGCTGGGGCGGGGCGCCCTCCTCGACCAGGAAGAAGGCCTCGCGGCGATAGGGGTAGAGGATGCGGTTGCCGACGAAGCCGTGGCACACGCCGACCAGCACGCCGACCTTCTGGAGGGTCTTGGCGAGCTTCATCGAGGTGGCGATGACCGGCTTGCTGGTGCGCTTGCCGCGCACGATCTCGAGCAGCTTCATGATGTGGGCAGGGCTGAAGAAGTGCAGCCCGATCACCTGCTCGGGTCGGCTGGTGGCGCTGGCGATCTCGTCGACGTCCAGCGTCGAGGTGTTGGTCGCGAGGATCGCGTCGGCGCGGCACACCTGGTCGAGCTTGGCGAAGACCTCCTTCTTGACGCCCATGTCCTCGAAGACGGCCTCGATCACCAGGTCCAGGTCCGCGAGCGAGTCGTAGGAGGTGCTGCCCTGGATGCGCCCGACGCAGGCGTCCATCTCCGCCTGGGAGATGCGCCCGCGCTTGACGCTGCCGGCGTAGTTGCTCTTTATGGTGGCCAGCCCCTTGTCGACGAACTCCTGCTCGCGATCGAGCAGTGTCACCTGCAGACCCGCGTTGGCACAGGCCATGGCGATGCCACCGCCCATCGTGCCGGCGCCCAGGATGCCGACCGTGCGCACGGGCACGGTCTCCGTGTCCCGGGGCACGTCCGGGATCTTGGTGACCGCGCGCTCGGCGAAGAAGACGTGGCGCTGGGCCTTGCTCTGATCGCCCGCGCGCAGGGCCTCGAACAGCTTGCGCTCTTCCTGGATGCCGTCGTCGAAGGGCAGCGTCACCGCGTTGCGCACGGTGTCGATGCAGCGGAAGGGGGCGTCGAAGCCGCGCTTCTTCTTGGCGATCTTGGCGGCGTACTCGTCGAACATGGCGAGGTTGTCGCGCGCGGCCTCCACGTGCTCGCTCAGCTCGCGGATGCGGCGCAGGGGCCGCCCCTCGGCCACGACCTGCTCGGCGTAGGCGACCGCGCCCGCCACCAGGTCGCCGTCGATGATCGCGTCGACCAGGCCGAGCTCCTCGGCGCGCGCGGCGCCGATGGGATCGCCGCTGACGATCATGTCGAGCGCGGGCTCGGCGCCGATCAGACGCGGCAGGCGCTGGGTGCCGCCGGCGCCGGGCAGGAGCCCGAGCTTCACCTCGGGCAGCCCGCACTGGGCGCTCGCCACCGCCACGCGGAAGTGACAGCCCAGGGCGACCTCGCGGCCGCCGCCGAGGGCGGTGCCGTGGATCGCGGCGACGACCGGCTTGTCGCTCGCTTCGAGCGCGTCGATCACGGCCGGCAGGGCAGGGGGCTGATGGGGCTTGCCGAACTCGCGGATGTCCGCGCCGGCGATGAAGGTGCGCCCCTCGCAGGCCACCACGACCGCCTTGACGCCGTCGTCGCCGGCGGCCTTCTCCACGCTCTCAGCGAGGCCGGCGCGCACCGCCTGACTGAGGGCGTTGACCGGGGGGTTGTTGACGCGAATGACCCCGACCTGACCCTGCTTTTCGAAACTGACGACGTCGCCCATGGGCACCTCCCGCCCTCCCGCTGCGGGGGGGCCGCGTGAGCCGAGGTTTGTAGCATCGCTGGGCTAAAAGGAGGAACCCGGTTGCTCGAGGAACTCGGCTTCTTCGGGCGTCGAGTCGCGGCCGAGCGCGGCGTTGCGGTGGGGGAAGCGTCCGAAGCGCGCGACGATGTCGCGGTGGGCCTTGGCGAACTTGACGTTGGCGGCCACACGTTCGCGGGCTGGCGCGGCCGCGCGCTCGAGTGAGGCCTCGAAGAGCGCGATGCAGCGCTCCTGCTGCTCGAGCTGCTCGCAGTGCATCAGCGGCATGTAGAGGAAGCCGCGCAGGTCGGTCGGGAGTTGTCCATCGAGGCCGGCCTCGATGCCCGCCAGCGCGGCCTCCACGGCCTGGGTGTCGGCCTCGAACATCGCGGGCGTGTCGCGGCCCAGGTTGCGGGAGAACTGATCGAGTACCACCACGTAGGCGAGCAGTCCCCGAGGGCTATCCCGCCAGTCCTCGTGCTGGCCATCCATGATGCGGTCGCGCAGCGCGCCGAAGCGGTCGCGGATTTCGCGGTCGAAGTCCGGGTCCTTGCGCCACCAGGCCTTGGACTTCTCGCTGACGCAGATGCCGTGCTCGTCGGGCTCGCCGAACCAGAACTCGAGGACCTCATCGATCATGGGGTGGTCGGACATGCGCTCGATCATGGGTCCCCGCTGCCGCTTCGCCAAGCGCTGGCCACGTGAGTCCCTGAATGGGGATGCACACTGCCCTTCGCTCCGCCCCCGTGGTATTGGAGGGATTCCTCGGTGGGTTGGAGGTGTCTGGACGATGGTTTCCCCGCGCGTGCTTCCCTTCCTGGTGCTTGCCACACTCGTGGGCTGTTCCGACGCCCATGACGTACCCGGCGAGACGCCGGTCAGCATCGACGCGATTCGCGGCGGCGGGGGTGGCGCGGCTGCGGGCGACGCCAGGGGCGACGAGGACCCGGGCGGCGACGGCGATCAGGCCGATGGGGATCAGGCCACAGACGAGGGCGACACCAGCAGCGGCGCTCCGGATGGCGACGGCGATGGAGACACCTCCGGTGATGGGGCCGGGGCCGACCCGAGCGGAGCGAGCTGCCAGCCCTGCGGTGAGGTGAGCAGCCCCTTCGGCAGCTTCTCGGCGTGCTGCGACGATTCCGGCGCCTGCGGCCTGGACTTCGGCGCCCTGACAGGCTCCTACCTGTGCGTGCAGCAGAATGCGCCCGGCGAGCTCTCCGACGCCTGCCCGTCCCAGAACCTGATGGGCTTCCCGCTGCCCGGCTGCTGCCCCCCGAGTGGGACCTGCGGGGTCCTGATCGAGACCTTTGTGCCCCTGGGCTGCGTCGACATCGGGGATCTCGCCATGGGACTGCCGATCGGCGACCTTCCGCCGGATGTGCCCTGCGACCCCTGACGCACCGCGGAGCCGTGTGGGCGCCGGATCCCGCGTGACCCTGCGGCCGGCCGGGCTATGATCCCTCCATGCCCCGCCCCTGGGCGTTCCCCCTTTCGTTGATCGCCGTCGCAGTCCTGCTCGTCGTCGCCGAAGCGCACCCGGCCCGCGCCGATGCCGGCGCCGCCGCGCTCGCCAAGGGTGACTACCCGGCCGCCGAGAAGGCGTTCACCGCGCGCGCCAAGGGACCGCGCGCGGGGGCCGCGCTGCGGGGGTACGTCGGCTGTCTCTTATACACATCT
>JAPPOT010000569.1 GCA_028817855.1 Myxococcales bacterium | reverse complement strand
CCCGATCTAGCCGGCACCCACCCCGGCCCCGGACCGCCGTGCCCTATCTGATCCAGCGAGTGCCGAGGCCTACGCTTCGACGCGCGGCCTGCTGGCCACGTCACCACCCGCAGGCTCCAGCTCCTCGGCCGGGGCCAGGCTGTGGCTGAGGTCCGTGACGCGCATGGAGTGGGCGCCGAAGTGCTCCTCGAGTACCGCCTGCACCGCGGTGGGGTCGTAGTCGCGGCAGCTGTAGACGTCCATCACGAAGTGGGCCCGCAGGGGCCAGGTATGGACGGCGCAGTGCGACGTGGAGAGCACGACTACGCCCGTGGTACCGCCTTCGTCCTCGAAGGGCTCCACGTTCATCTTCGCGAGCTGTTCGTCGACCTCGTAGAGGTGGGGCTCGCCGAGCATGCGCATGCCCAATCTTCCCACCATCGCCTGGAGCATCTGCTCCATCACCTGTGTGCTGCGCAGGAGCTCCGGAGCCCCCTTGCCTACGATTTTCACGTGACGCCCGTGAAGCATGACCAAACCGCCGTTAGGAGTGGCAGACGCCAACTGCGAAATGCAGATCGAGCGGCGCAACGTACGGCCGGCCCGAATTCTTGTCAAACCTTTTCCAGCAGCTTTGCGTGATCGCTCGACAATTTGCCGTGGCGGTGCGTCCGAGGGCGGGGTATGCTTTGGAGGAATGTCCCTCCGGGTCGACCAGGACCACGCGCGGTTCAAACACATCATCCGGGGCAAGATTCGCCAAAACCTGAGGCGGTACATCTCCAAGGGGGAGCTGCTCGGACGTCAGGGCACCGACGTGGTGTCCATCCCGATCCCGCAGATCGACATTCCCCGCTTCCGCTTTGCAGACAGGCAGCAGGGCGGGGTGGGCCAGGGCGACGGCGAGCCTGGCGATCCACTCGGACAGCAGGACGGCGACGCCCAGTCCCCCGGCCAAGCCGGTGAGGGCGAGGGCGATCACATCCTCGAGGTCGACGTGAACCTGGCCGACCTCGCCCAGATCCTGGGCGAGGAGCTGGAGCTGCCGAACATCGAGGACAAGGGCAAGAGCCGCATCGCCCAGACCAAGGACCGCTACGTCGGCCTGCGCAAGGTCGGACCGAACTCACTGCGCCACTTCCGCCGCACCTTCCGCCAGGCGCTCAAGCGCCAGATCACGATGGGCACCTACGACAAGCGTCGCCCGGTGATCGTCCCGACCCGCGACGACATGCGCTTCCGCTCCTGGAAGACCGAAGTTGAGCCGGTCGCCAATGCGGTGATCATCTACATGATGGACGTCTCCGGCTCGATGGGCGACGAGCAGAAGGAGATCGTGCGCATCGAGTCCTTCTGGATCGACACCTGGCTCCAGCACCAGTACGAGGGCCTGGAGACACGCTTCATCATCCACGACGCGGTCGCCCGCGAGGTGGAGCGCGACACCTTCTTCCGCACGCGCGAGTCGGGCGGCACGATGATCTCGTCGGCGTACAAGCTGGCGGCCGAGATCGTCGACCAGAGCTACCCGGTCGACGAGTGGAACATCTACCTCTTCCACTTCTCCGACGGCGACAACTGGAGCGTGGACGACACGCTGCTGTGCGTACAGCTGCTCAAGGACAAGCTGCTGCCCGCCGCCAACGTCTTCTGCTACGGGCAGGTGGAGAGCCCCTACGGCTCCGGTCAGTTCATCAAGGACCTGGAGGAGCACTTCAAGGGTGAGGAACAGTTGCTCACCAGCGAGATCCGGGACCGCGACGCGATCACCGACTCGATCAAGGACTTTCTCGGCAAGGGAAAGTAGGAGCCGGCACGGCATGGCCCAGTTCGCCCTCAAGACGTCGTTGCCCGGTTATCTGCTCGACGAGCAGATCAAGATCGAGGCCCATGCCAAGGAGTACGGGCTGGACTTCTTCCCGGTGCTCTTCGAGGTCCTGCCCTACGACCATATGAACGAAGTGGCGGCCTACGGCGGCTTTCCCAGCCGCTACCCCCACTGGCGCTTCGGCATGAGCTACGAGCAGCTCAGCAAGAGCAGTGAGTACGGGCTGTCGACCATCTACGAGATGGTGATCAACAACAACCCGTCGGTCGCCTACCTGCTCGAGGGCAACTCCCTGATCGACCAGAAGATCGTGATGGCCCACGTCTACGGCCACGTCGACTTCTTCAAGAACAACTTCGCCTTCTCCACCACCGACCAGGGCAAGGACCGCCGCACGGGCGCGCCGATCCGCAAGTGGATCGATGCGATGGCCAACCACGGCGCAGTCATCCGGCGCTGGGCCAACCGCGTCGGGATCGACAAGGTCGAGACCTTCATCGACGACTGCCTGAGCCTCGAGAACCTGATCGATCCCCACCGCCCGTTCCAGGCCAAGGGCGCGCGCGCCGAGCCGAAGGAAGAGGACTACGACAAGCCCGCCGAGGAGATCGCGCGCCTCAAGGTCGATCGGGACTACATGGAGGAGTACATCAACCCCGAGGAGTTCCTCGAGGCCCAGAAGGCGAAGCAGCAGGAAGAGGCCGAGCGTGCGCGCAAGATCCCGGAAGAACCGGACCGCGACGTGATGGGCTTCCTGCTCGAGCACGCGCCCCTCGAGCCCTGGGAGCGGGACGTGCTGGCCGTGATCCGGCGGGAGGCCTACTACTTCGCACCGCAAGCCCAGACCAAGATCATGAACGAGGGCTGGGCGACCTACTGGCACTCCAAGATCCTGACCGAGCGCGCCGCCGACGGCTCGGAGATCATCGACTACGCCGACCGCTGCGCGGGCGTGCTGGCCACCTCGCCGACCCAGCTCAATCCCTACAAGCTGGGCGTGGAGCTCTTCCGCCACATCGAGGAGCGCTGGAACCGCGGGCAGTTCGGCAAGGAATGGGAGGACTGCGACGACCTGGCCACGCGCCAGCAGTGGGACCGGCGCCTGGGTCTGGGGATGGAGAAGATCTTCGAGGTGCGCCGCCACTACACGGACGTCACCTTCATCGACGAGTTCCTCACGCCCGACTTCGTGCGTGACCAGAAGATGCTCTCCTTCGGCTTCAACCCGAAGAGCGACCGTTGGGAGGTGGAGTCGCGGCAGTTCGAGGAAGTGAAGAAAAAGCTCCTCTTCCAGCTGACCAACGCCGGCAACCCGCTGATCTCCGTCGAGGACTCGAACTTCGACAATCGCGGAGAGCTGCTGCTCCACCATGACCACCAGGGCATCGACCTGCGACAGGACTACGCCCAGGCCGTGATGGTCGCGCTACACCGCGTCTGGCGCCGCCCGGTCGCCGTCCAGAGC
>JAPPOT010000529.1 GCA_028817855.1 Myxococcales bacterium | reverse complement strand
CGGGTGGCGCCGTAGGCGTCGGGCTCCGCGACCGGCAGGATGGCGAGCTCCGGCTTGTTGGTTCGGCCCAGTGAGAGCAGACCGGCGGCGCGCACGCGCTGCGTGAAGTAGCTGTCGGCGGGCTCGCGATAGCCCGCCCGCTTGAGCGCCGCCATCCCCGCATGGTTGGGCTGCCCGGCCTCGGCGCCGCCGATGTCCTTCATGAGCATGGGCACGCCAGCGAAGGGCGCGCTGCCGGGCTCGACCGCGTCAGCGCGCTCACGGGCGAGGTCCAGGTAGCTGTGGATGACCGCGTTGAGCTCGGGATTGCGGCGCTCGAGGCGCTCGATCGCCGCATCGACCAGCTCGCGGGCGCTCAGCTCACGGCGAGTGACCAGCGCGGCCTGGGCGGTCGCATCGAGGGCGGCCAGTTCGTCTGACATCACACGGGTGTAACGGACGGCGCAGCACACGCCAAGACCCGTGTGCGCGCTCAGAGCAGCTCGAGCGCGGCACGCACGAGTGGGTCCTTGTCAGCACCCTGGCGATAGGCGACGGAGATGGGGATCGTCGGTGCGTCCTTGCCGAGCGGAAGCGCGACCACACCGCGGTGGCGCGGACCGCGTGGGTCCGGCCACGCGATCAGCGAGTAGCCGAGCCCGGAGCCCACCATCGCGAGGATGGCCTCGGTGGAGGAGACGCTCAGCGACGGCGTGGGCTCGAGGCCGGCCCGCACCAGCGCAAAGAGCTGACCTCGGTGCTCGGGCGAGCCGGGCTGGTAGGCGATGAAGGACTCGTCTGCGAATGCGGCCAGGTCCGCCCTGCGCGCGCGGCCGCGCATGCGCTCGCGCGGGGCGACGATGAAGCCGTGGTGCCGGGCGATGGTGCGCAGCTCGATGCCCTGCGGCGCGCGTGCGACGAAGTCGACGATCAGGTCGGCGTCCATGGAGCGCAGCCGTTCGATCTCGGGGTTCTGGCGCTCCTCGATCGAGAGCTCGATGTCGGGGCGCTTGCGCTTGATGCGCGCGATCCAGGGCGGCACGAAGTGGCGCAGGGGCAACGGCGCCACCTCGAGGCGGAGCGCGCCGCCGAAGCGGCCGTCTGTGATGGAGCGCAGCACCGACGGCAGCTGCTCGAAGAAAGGCGCGCAGAAGGCGAGCAGCGCGCGCCCCTCGGAGGTGGGCGCCACCGTGTCGCGGTCGACCCGATGGAAGAGCTCGACACCGAGCTCGTCCTCGAGGCGCTGTACCTGGCGGTACACGCCGGGCTGGCTGATCGGATAGGGGAAGGCGCGCGCGGCCTTCGCGTAGCCGCCGTGGAGCGCCACGAAGTAGAAGCCCTGGAGTCGGCTTAGCTCGATCACTGACTGCAAGTTATCAATAATCGAACTATTCGTGAATAGCCGTTCATCTGATCCCGCTTCAGGCTGTCTCCATACGCTTCACTTGAACCGAACGCAGGAGGGGGAAGCATGGAGACTCGACGGACTCTCACACGGGCCCTGCTCGCGGCGCTGCTGTCGGCGCTGGCGATGGGCTGCACGTTCGACGTGATGGACGACGACGACGATGGCGTCGTCGGCTTCTCGCCGCCCAGCGCCGCGAGCGTGAGCCGCCAGGCGCTGCGCGACTGTGGCTTCGAGAGCGAGGAGGTCGAGCTGCTGATGGACATGTCGGTCGAGCTCGACAACTCGGTGCACGAGCTGATCAAGTGCGGTCAGCTCCAAGCGGGCGTGGCGCGCAACCTGGTGATGATCCTGGTGCTCTCCAACGAGGGCCTGTTCAACAACGCGCGCGACTTCGAAACGATCGCGGAGATCGCGGGGTGGTTCGGTCTGATGGCCGAGGCCCCCCTGAGCGGAGACGGCGAGGGACACTGGACGATCCCGATTGGCAGCACGCCGGGCTCGCAGTTCGAGGTGATGTTCTACGAGCCCGGCTCGAGCGAGCCGATCCTGGCCGACCCCTTCGTGATGGAGTCCTACCTCGAGGGCGTTGAGGTCACGAGCACGCTCACGCTGGACGAGATGATCGAGGACTGGGAAGCCCGCAACACCTTCACCTTCACCTACCAGGAGACCGGCCCGCTCGCGCATCTGCTCAACGGCGGCGAGGTGATTCCGAACCCGTTCGAGGTCAGGGTGTCCGCCCGCGATCTGATCCTCCTGGGCTCAGACTCGAGCGACGAGGACGAGCTAGACGGGGGCCCCACGTTCGGCCCGCTCGAGTCCCTCGCAGATGCCCAAATGACCTCGTCCGTACGCCTGCGCGACCCGCGCAGCGCCCTGTCCATGTCCTACGACGACGGGGGCGCCCGCGACACCCTCGCCAACGTGGCCTCGGCCGGCGTCGCCTTCGACCTGGACGGGCTCAGCGTGGAGCACGGCGATGGCGGGCGCCTCGTGTCGGGCGGCGTCGCGATCGACTTCGTGCCGGGCGTGGGGCTGGCGGGCGACCTGCGGCTGACGGTCGGCGGGCTATCGGCGGACGCCGTGCTGGAGAGCGACTATGGCGCGGGCACGGACAACCCGCGGACGCGCTGGGCGTGTCGGGAGTAGGCCGCGATGCTCATCACATTCGTACTCGTGGCCGTCGCCGTGATCGTCGTCGCGGCGGTGGTCATGCTCGTGGTCGCGCTGGGGTAGGCGCTCGTCGCAGCCTCTACATCGAAGACTCGCGCGCGCAGTCGGAGTGCATCCCAATGCAGAGCCGGACCCGGGAGTTCGGCCTGCTCAGCTACTCCAGCACGCCCTTCACCACGCCCCCGAGGAAGCCACCACCCCCAGCGAGGATGATCGGCCCGAGCCCTGCAGTACCAATGGTGAACGCGCCGGTAAGGCAGCCTCCGGCCGCAGCGCCTAGAATGGTGGGAAGCGGATTGTCGGGAGACACGTCGCTCCCACCGCACAGATCATGATCGCCGGTAAAGTGCCCGCCGATGCTGTCCCCAGCCAAGCCCGCCGCAGTGCCGACCACTGCCGCAATCGCACCAACAGCGCATCCCCCAAGCGCGAGTGGGGTTTGTCCGTTCGGATCAAAGAGATTGATCGGATCCCCGGCAACATAGACATACAGATTCGCCTGCCCTCCGCCAAACAGGATCGGGTCCTTCGCCGTCCACCGCCCCGTCACCGGGTCGTAGTCCCTCGCCCCAAACCGCACGAGCCCGGTGTCCGCGTCATACAGACCCCCGGCAAAGCCGAAGGGCTGAAACCCAGGGTTCGTGTCGAGCAGGACGTTACCAAACTCTTCGTAGTCCATCCGCTTCACCACCGCACCGGTTGTGCTGTCCACCAC
>JAPPOT010000727.1 GCA_028817855.1 Myxococcales bacterium | reverse complement strand
GGCGTAGGGCACGGGGTCTACGCCGAAGGGGTGGGCCAGGAGGAAGTCGATGGCGGCGGAGTAGAGGTCGGCGGGGGCGCCGCAGTGGCCGCTGTTGTGGTTGCAGTCGATGGCGTAGCCACCGGCGCCGCTGATGATGCCGTTGAAGGTGTTGCTGGAGTCGCCGAAATTGATGCCCACGTTGTCGCCCGCCCCGCCGTGCATGGTCATCGAGGCCGGTACGTGACCGCTCGAGCCCATCAGGGAGCCGGGGAAGACGACGCCGCCCGAGTTCGGCGCGACGGCGGCCACGTAGTCGGAGCGCCGCAGGGCCATGCAGCCGGACTGCAGGCCGCCGGCGCTGCAACCGGTGGAGTAGATGCGGTGGGGATCGATACCGTGGTCTTGAACGGCGCAGGCGACGATCTGATCGATCACGGTGAAGTCGCCGTCGAAGACCGCGGTACCCGAGCAGGTCGCATCGCCCGAGCCGGTCGCGCCCTGGACCGCGACAATGATGCCGCCGGCGGTGGTGATCTTGTCGATGTTGGCCGCACCGATGCCCCCGAAGAGGCCGCGGTAGCCGCTCGCGGATCCGCCCGTGCCATGCCAGTAGAAGAGCAGGGAACCGGTGCCGGCGCCCTTCGGGCCCACATCCATGACGCCGCTCAGGCCCTGGAAGCTGAAGTCGCCGGTGGCGAAGTTGGGGCAAGCGCCGGTGACCGCCGGGATGAGCGGATCGCGCGTGGTGTTCACGATCGGCGGCGGGACGTCGTCCATCGCGCCCATGCCCGCCGTGCCGTCGTCGATCGGAGGCTGGATCCCATCGTCCGGCGGCAGACCGTCTCCCGGTGGAGGAGGGGGCGGCGGGACCACGCCATCCATCGCAGGATCGCCGGACATTCCACTGAGGCCGTCGTCCGTAGGCGCGTCTCCCGGCAGCATGCCGGGACCCATGGGTGACGTGGCCGGTGGCAGCACGACGGCGCCCTCCGGTGGCCCGTCGCCGCCGGAGTCCGCACACCCGGCCGACATGGCGAGCGCCCACATGGCCGCGCTCACCGCTGCGCGCAGCGCGCCGCGCACCCCGAGAAACTTTCTCATCTCACCCTCCACCCGAGTAACCCGAAACAACAGCTCTAGTCTGCTGATGTCCCGGGGCGCCGCAAGCGAGCGGCGTCAAAGCGTCGCAAAGCTTCAGGAGAATGTGTGCGGACGTGCCCTGTTGGGGCACACGTGGGCCAGGCTTCAGGAAGCGCTCGGAAGCGCGCCGACGAGGCAACGCACGTACACCTCGGATCCGGGCGGCGCGTAGGGCACGAGCTCCCCCTCGAGGGCGACCCCGTCCACCTCGAGCTGCACGCCTGTGGGTTGTGAATCGTGCTTCACGTCAATGCGGTAGAGACTCCCGCGACAGCGACGCTGCACGGTGTAGGGGCCGAGCTCCGCGGCGATGGTCGGGCGCACGCGCAGGCCCTCGTGCTCCGGTCGAACGCCGAGCATGTAGTGAACGGCCGCGACCAGGTGCCAGGCCGCCGCGCCGGTCAGCCAGGAGTTCTTGGCCTGGCCGAAGTTGGGCGCGTCCCGTCCAGCGACCATCTGCGCGTAGACGTAGGGCTCGCTACGTCGCAGCGCCGCGCCTTCCGCGTGGTAGCTGGGTGTGAGCTGCTTGTAGTAGCGCAGGGCCCGATCGCCGCGTCCGTGGATCGCCTCGGCGATCATGATCCACGGGTTGTTGTGGCAGAAGATGCCGCCGTTCTCCTTGTAGCCGGGTGGGTAGGAGCTGATCTCGCCGAGCTCCTCCCGGTAGCGCGTGTAGGACGGGCTGTGCAGCACGATGCCGTGGGGCGTGGCCAGGTGCTCGCCGACCGCGTCGAGGGCGCGCTCACACAGGCCGCGCTCGCGCCCGATCTCCGCCATCGCGCACCAGCCCTGGGACTCGATGAAGATGCGGCCCTCGGCGCACTCACGGCTTCCGATGGGGCTGCCGAAGGCGTCGTAGGCGCGCAGGAACCACTCGCCCTCGTGGCCGTGCTCGAGCACCGCCTCCTCCATGCGCGCGATCGCGGCCTCGGCCCGCTCGGCCTCTTCCGTCTCGCCGCGCAGGCGCGCCAGCGCGGCGTACTCGCGGCCGATGAAGACGAACATGCCGGCGATCATCACCGACTCGGCCACCTTGCCCTCGGAGGGTCCCGTGGTCTGAAAGGACTCGTCCGGCGTCCTGGAGAAGCAGTTCAGGTTCAGGCAGTCATTCCAGTCGGCGCGGCCGATCAGGGGCAGGCTGTGGGGACCGAGACGCTCGATGACGTGGTCGAAGGAGCGCCGCAGGTGCTCCCACATCGGTCGCGCGCTCGAGGGATCGTGATCAAACGGCACCCGCTCATCCAGCAGCGCGCGGTCCCCGGTCTCCTTGAGGTAACTGGCGACCGCGAGGATCAGCCACAGGGGATCGTCGTTGAAGCCGCCCCCGAGGTCGTGGTTGCCGCGCTTGGTCCGCGGTTGGTACTGGTGGTAGGCGCTGCCGTCGGCGAGCTGGGTCGAGGCGAGGTCGATCAGGCGTTGGCGCGCGCGGGCCGGGGCCATGTGCACCGCGCCCAGGATGTCCTGGTTGGAGTCCCGGAAACCGATGCCACGACCAATGCCGGTCTCGTAGTGGCTGGCGCTGCGCGCCACGTTGAAGGTCGTCATGCACTGGTACGGATTCCAGGTGTTGACCATGCGGTCGAAGGCCGGGTCCTGGGACTCGACGCGCTGCAGGGAGAGCCGCTGTGACCAGTGCTCGCGCAGCTGCGCGGCGGCCTCCTCGAACCCGGCCGGGTGCCCCCAGCGCTCGATGAGCGCGCGCGCGCGGCGCTTGTCGACGACGCCGGGACGCTCCCACTTCGCGTCCGGTGGGTTCTCTACGTAGCCGAGCACGAAGACCAGCGCGCGCTCCTCGCCGGGGACGAGCGTGAGCGCGACGCTGTGCGAGGCGATCGGCGCCCAGCCGCTCGCCACCGAGTTGCCGGAGCTTCCCGAGAGTGGCACCTGTGGCGCTTCCAGGCCGCCGCAGGGGCCAACGAAACGCTCCCGGTCTGTGTCGAAGCCACTGGGCTCGGCGTCGACGTGATGAAAGGCGTAGTGGTCGCGCCGCTCGCGGTACTCGGTAACGTGGTAGATGGTGCCCGGCTCGACCTCGACCTCGCCGGTGCTCAGGTTGCGCTGCAGGTTGGTGGCGTCATCGAGTGCGTTCCACAGGCAGAACTCCAGGTAGGAGAAGAGCTTGATCGTGCGCGGTCGGTCGCTGCGATTGCGCACGGTGACGCGCTGCAGCTCCGCGTCCACCCCGACGGGAACCAGGAACTCGGTGCTGACCGAGAGCCCTTTCCGCTCGCCCGTGATGCGCGTGTAGCCGAGGCCGTGGCGGCACTCGTAGCGGTCCAGGGGGGTGCGCATGGGCATGAAGCCGGGCGACCAGAGCTTCTGGCCCTCCTCGTGCACGTAGAAGTGACGGCCGCTGCCATCGCGCGGGACGTCGTTGTAGCGATAGCGCAGGATGCGACGCAGGCGCGCGTCGCGGTGGAAGCAATAGCCGCCGCCGGTGTGCGAGATCAGCGAGACGAAATCGCCATCGCCCAGGTAGTTGATCCACGGGCTGGGGGTGATGGGAGTGGTCACGACGTACTCGCGCCGCTCATCGTCGAAGTAGCCGAAGCGCATCTCGCTCACCGTCGTTGCAGCTTGGTGGATCCGGTCGCGGGCACCGCTGCTCCCGCTGTGGCGGTCCCCGTCTCGGCGCCGGGCGCGCTCTCGTCCGCGCCCTCCAGCCGGTCGAGCCAGGTGCGCTTGAGCACGAAGGAGGCGCCGATGGCGATCGCGAGCGCGATGCCCGCCGAGGCGCCGTCCCAGATCACGATGTAGATCGGCAGGGCCACGAGGGCGGTCTGCCAGACGACGCCGACCACGATGTTGAATGCATCGCGGCCGAGCCCGTCGTTCGCGACGAAGCCCGGCTGCTCGGCCACCACGCGCGCGTGGATCGGGCCCCACAGCCCCCAGGGTCGGGTGCGCGTGTAGAAGTCCATCAGCACGCGCTCGTCCTCGGGCGGCGTGAGCAGCGAGCCGCCCACCGAGGCCAGCAGCGAAATGGCCAGCAGCGCGGGGAAGGCCTGCAGCGGCGCCACGTCGGGCACCGCGAGCAGCGCGATGGCGCCGAGGATTCCGCCCATCATGCCCCAGAAGTAACCGTGGCCATTCAAGCGCCACCAGTGCCACTTGAGCAGGTTCGGCGCCGCGTAACCGCCCCACAGCGCCGCCACGATCCACTCGGTGGCCGCGTGCACCGAGGTCGTGAAGTAGCCGGCCGCGCAGCCGACCACCACCACCGCGGTGGACGCGACGTAGCTGGCGCGCACGTACTGGCGGTCGGGCGCGTCCTTGCGCAGGTAGCGCCGGTAGACGTCGTTGACCAGGTAGGCCGCCGCGGCGTTGATCGTACCGGCGAAGGTCGACATGAAGGCCGACAGCAGCCCGGCGATCAGCAAGCCCGACAGGCCGATGGGCAGGAAGTCTCGGATCACCACCGGCAGCACCTGCTCGAAGTCGATTCCCGCGGAGGTGCTGAGCTGCGGCCCCATGAAGGCCAGCGCCAGCACGGTGATGCCGGCGATCATGAAGTAGCGCGGGAAGAAGAGAACCAGCGTGACGAGCCCGCTCATCATCGAGGCCTCGCGCGGGCTGCGCGCCGCAAGGATGCGCTGCATGTCGTAGTTCGGTGCGGGGCCGGCCGCGCTGACCAGCACGCCCTTGAAGACCATCATCATGAAGAAGGCGCCGAAGAGCGTGTAGCCGTCGTCGGTGATGCGTTGGCCCACCGCGGGCAAGAGGCCGGACCAGTCCAGGTCCAGGGTCCAACCGAAGCGGATGTCGGACCAGCCGGCGGGCACCAGGGTCTCGAGCGTGCCCGGCGGCACCTGCTGCATGGCCAGCACGCCGAGCGCCAGGCAACAGAAGGTCATGATGGCGAACTGGATCAGGTCCGTCACCACGACGCTGTAGAGGCCGCCCACCACCGTGTAGAGGGTGGTGATGCCGACGATGATCAGGCCGTAGGTGCTGGGCTCGAGCACGGGCGGCAGGAACACAGCGGCAAACTTCGCGATGCCGACGAAGGCGTAGCCGGTGAAGCCGATCACGCTCACGAGGGCGAAGAAGACGACGCTGATGCGCGACAGCTCGGCGCCGCGGTCGTGGCCGAAGCGCAGGGTGATCCACTCGGCACCGGTCAGCGCGCCGGAGCGACGCAACCAGGCCGACAGGTAGACCATCAGGAAGATCTGATTGAAGACCGGCCACAGCCAGGGGATGAAGACGCTCTTGAGCCCGTAGACGAAGAGCAACGAGACCAGCCACATGGTGCCGGAGATGTCGAACATGGAGGCCGCGTTCGACAGGCTCAGCACCCACCAGGGCAGCTTGTTGTCGCCGAGGAAGTAGCTGCCCATGCCGCCGCGGGCGCGGCGCTCCACGGCGAAGCCGACGACGATCATCGCCAGGCAGTAGGCGACCAGAATCGAGATGTCGACCCAGTGCAGCGACATCGTTCAGCGACTCGACTTCTCGTCCAGGAATGCGGCGACCCAGGCCAATGGGGCGTTCCAGTTGATCGTGATCTCGTTGACCGACCAGGCCTCGATGTGGTCGACGAAGCACTTCTGGGGCGCGCAGCCAGCCAGGCCGGCGGCCTGGGCGTGGGGGTCCTGCAGCCCGCTGTTGGGCCCGCCCGAGACGGCCCCCGGTGGGGGCGGCGGATAGTCGCGGTCGAGCGATTGGGCCCAGAAGCGATGGTGGGGGTTGCGTAGGGGGCGCGCGCCGTAGCCGGTGACATAGCTCTGGTCGAGGGGGTTGCGGCCGAGCAGGTAGCCCATGCCGGTGTGCACCCCCTCCAGGTAGCGGGCCTCGCCGGAGAAGTCGTGGGCGAGGGCCATCACCAGCAGGTTGTTGAGCACGAAGGAGTTGCTGCCCCAGGGCAGCTCGCCAGAGCGACCTGGTGAGAGGGGCACGCGGTAGCCCTGGGAGGCCAGCGTCTCGAGGTAGGCGTCGGCGGCGGCGACCACGCCCTGGCGGGCTGCCTTGCGCTCGGCGGCGGGCAGCTTGCTGGGCACGATCGCCAGCGAGATCGCGCCGAGGGCGTCGGTGACCTGCCAGGTCATGGAGCTGCCCATGCCGGCCTCGGCGCTGGTCTCCCGCAGGACGCTGGCCACGGCGCGGTGATGGGGCGAGCTGCGCAGGGCCTTCAGATAGCGCGCGCCGCCGGTGGTGACGTAGAGCTCGGCGGCCGCCCAGTAGCGCTCGTCGCTCACATCCTCGTCATCGTAGGGGCCGCCACCCACGCCCTTCTTCGGCGCGTAGACCGCGGGGTGCTTCGCCGCCGCCAACCACGCGCGCTCCGCTGCCTTGCGACAGCGCGCGGCGAAGGCGGCGTCGAACGCCTCGTAGATGCGCGCCGCCTGGGCCGCGACCGCAGCCAGGTTCAGCGTCGCCGCCGTGCTTGGAGGCTGCAGCTCGCGGCGCAGGTCGGCCTGGTCCGGGCGCAGGGGCAGCTCGCTCCACTTGATGTCGTGCATCTTGTGGTGCGCCATGCCGGCGCGCGGGTCGCCCTCGGGAACCTGCATGCCCAGCATGAACTCGAGCTGCCAGCGCACCTCGTCGAGCAGGTCGGGCACACCGTTGCCCCCCTCCGGGATCGACAGCGCACCGTCGGCCAAGGGCGCACCGTCACCCTCGAGGTGCTCGGAGCGCTCGTAGAGGTTGAGCAGGGTCCAGACCGCGATGCCTCCATTGACCACGTACTTGCCGTGGTCGCCCGCGTCGTACCAGCCCTTCGAGACGTCGAGGGTGTAGCTGCAGTTCGCGGCGCTCGAGCAAGGAATGCTTCGATCGCCCATGTGGCCGGCGGGCCGCGTCCAGCGCGCGTGCCCGGCGTGCGGCATCTCGATCGGGATGCCGCTGCGGTTGTGATAGAAGTACGCCAGCGCGTCGCCGCGAAGCCCCGCGTAGAGGCCCGGGTCGATCGCGAACGGATGGCTGAGGGCCTCGCCCACGCGGATGCGATAGCGCCCGGGCGTCTGCAGGGCGCTGAAGTCGATCACGTGCACGTGGTCGCCCGATGCCTCGTCTGCGCCGTGCACTCGGGTGGTGCCGGAGTGCACCTCGGCACCCGTGTCGTCGAGCAGCACGAAGGGCTGGGGCTCGCGCACGTCGCTGACGAGCGCGGCGTGCTTGGCCAGCTTCGGCAGGTAGCCCAACTGGTTGACGCGAATCGGCGGGCGCGGCAGATCCGCAGCGGTGCTGGCGCGGCGGAAGTCCGGATCGAGCAGGTAGACGTCATCCAGGCAGACCGAGTAGGGCGTGGGCGGCGCGAGCTCGCCGCCGGCGTGGAAGGCCAGCTCGGCGGTCGGATCGTCGCCCCCCTTCATCAAGAACTCCGCGCTGAAGGTCTGGGGCTCGGTGGTCAGCTCGACGGTGTCCGCCCAGTACTCGGCGTAGGGGGGGCCGGCCATGCCGACCTTGGGGCGCACACGCATTGGCGCGCTCGCCCAGGCCTTGAACTGCACCGTGTAGCTGCGGCCGCGCTGGATCACCATGTCCCGGTGGCGCATCTGGGCGTCCCAGCGGTTGGTTCCGGCGTGGTCGACCTGCATGCAGAAGGCGCCGCCTTCGACCTGGCCGCGGGCTTCACCGGGTGAGGTGAAGGAGACGGACCAGGGCAGGTAGCCGCCGCCATCGAAGTGCGCGTTGCCGAGCAGGTTGTTGGACTCGGTGAAACGCGCCGCGGAGGCGCCCGGGCGCATGCCCGACTGGGGGGCGATGCACGCGTGGACGCCGACGGCCAGCAGCGCGGCCACGATGGCGCGTCGGTGCCTGGGGCGCGCGTGCGCGAAGGGGGGCCTGCTTGCGGTGCCCATCGTCCTGAAGACGTACCGGCACTGCCAAATGGGAAGCCGGGGCAACTTTTTTTTGGACCGGCCTTCCCATTCCGTCGGGCGAGCCCGTTGTAGAAGCATGAGGTGTTTGGCGGGCCCACGGCGGCTCTCGTGGATGGCGTCCTGCGCCCTGCTCGCGGCCGGGTGCACGGCCGACCCCGTGGGCGGCACGGGAGTGCGCGCCGAGATGCCGCCGGACATCGGCTCCAGCACGCCGGACTCCTTTCTCCCGCAGGCCTCGACGATGGCGCCGAGCACGCCCTCCCCCGCCGATCGGGGCCCCGAGCCCGCCGACCCGATGGCGGCGGACCCGACGGCGATGGACGACGGCACGGACGACACCGACCCGAGCAGCACCGACGGGGGCGCACCAGAGGAGGGGCGCGAGCCGATCCCGATTTGCGACCCCACCGAGCTCGAGGACGACGCCGGGGCCGCGCCGTCGGGCTGCGCGGTCGCGGGCGACCTGGTCGTGCAGTACCGCGTGGGCGATACCGACCCCGCTGACCAGCAGATCCGGGCCCAGTTCAATCTGGTCAACCACGGCGCCACCGCGATCCCACTCGAGGAGCTGACGCTGCGCTACTGGTACACAAAGGAGACCGGCCCGCCGGCCCAGGAGTTCCACTGCGACTACGCCCGCATCGACTCCGCGCTGGTCGCGGGGAGCTTCGGCACCACCGATTTGCCAGGCGTCGACCACTACATGGAGGTCTCCTTCACCGGCGGCACCCTGCCCGCGGGCGGCGACACCGGCGAGATCCAGACCCGCTTCAACACCGAGACCTGGCCCAACTACGACGAGACCGACGACTACTCCTACGACGGCACGATCACGGAGTACGAGGACTGGGACCGCGTCACGCTGTACCTCAACGGACAACTCATCTGGGGCGCAGAGCCACACTGACCTTCTGCGTGACGTAGGGGGAACCGCCGAGGTTCGCTCAGGAGCGGCTGCCTCCTCGAAGGAATCCTCGACGTGTCGCTGCCACGCCTCCGGCTTCTCCTCCGGGCGCGCTCGCTCCTGAACGAACCTCGACGATTCAGCTACACCCTGGTTCCTAGCTCCTTGCCGAGTCGGTGGTAGTCGCTTCCCGGGTCGATGAAGCGCATGCGGGTGGTGAGGGTCGCGGGATCGAGCAGCTCGCCGAAGGGAATGAAGCGCAGCTCGAGCTGGCCCGCCACGCTAACCATGTGGGCGTCCAGGTCCTGCTCCATGAGGGCGCGATAGGCGCCGAAGCCGAGCTGGGTGCCGAGCAGGACGTCGAAGGCGTGGGGCTCGGCGCAGCGCGACTCGTAGCCGAGCTGCACGCCGCTGACCTTGCGATCGCGACCCGTGCGCTTCTGATAGCGTCCGGCGGCGCGAGCGGCGACCAGACGGGCGAGATCGTGCGTGGAAAAGGCCACGTGTCCGTAGGCGTCCCGGCTCGCTCCACCCAGGGCGTCATCCGGCAGCAGGGAGGTGAGCCCCTCCGCCAGCACGACCACCCCATACTCCTTGCCCCGCTGCTCACGGGTGCACATCAGCTCCACCACGCGGTCCGCGAGGGCGTCGAGATCGAGCGCGCCGTCGCTACGCTGTAGCGCCGCGTCCGACTGCACGTCCTCGACTCCGACCACCATGTGGGCCTCACCCGCGATCGCAACCCCATAGGCGAGCCACCCGGCCTTGCGGCCCATGGTCGTGACCACGAAGTAGCCACGGGTGGCGAGGGCGTCGGCACGCAGGTTCAGCAGCTCCTTGCCCATGGTGTCGACCGCCGTGAAGAAGCCGAAGGTGAAATCGATTCCGTCGTAGTCGTTGTCGATCGTCTTGGGCACGTGCACCACGCGCACGCGCGGAAGCTCGCTCGGGAGCTGCTGCTGGTATGCATGGAGCAGGTTGGCGCTGCGCAGGGTGCCATCGCCGCCGATCGAGATCAGCGCGTCCACTCCGAGCGCCCGCAGTGCGGCGCAGACCCGGTCCAGGCCGGCGGTGCGGCGTGGATCGTCGAGCTGGTCGGCCCGTTCGATCTCGCGCCCGGGATGGGCCCGGGCCGTACCCAGGACCACGCCGCGCGCGTTGCGCAGCCCCCAGAGGTCCCGGTCCTCGATCACCCGATAGGCGACACCCTCGCGCAGGGAGGAGGGATCCCCGTCGTAGTGGAGCAGGTTGGAGTAGCCGTGCTGGATGGCGAGGACCTCGATGCCAGCGCGGCGGAAGGCGCTCGCGGCCGATGCGACGACGGCGTTGGCGCCCGGAGCGGGACCGCCGGAGAAGAGGATGGCGACGCGTTGAATCGACGGCGTGCTGGACATGGGCCGAGCGTAGCGCGGATTCGCCACGGTGCTCGCAGGTAGAGAGCGGGAGGAAGCCGCCCCGCCCCCTTCACAGTGGGCGTCGCGGTGTACGTCGATCCTCGAGTCGTGCGGATGTTGCTGGGCGGCATGCGCGGCATCGGCCTGGATCCACGGCAGGTCGCTGCGGCCGCAGGGCTGGAACCCGACCGCGACGATGGGCACTGCCGGCGCCAGCTGAGCGAGTCCGCCTAGAACCCGAAGGAGCGGTAGCGGAAGCAGCCGTCGAGCGTGCCCTCGACGACCTCTCCTTCACAGTAGGGAGCGCGGCGCAGGTCACGCAGCTTGAAGGTGCCGCCGTCGCCATCGTCGTCGAGCGCCAGCGTGCTCGGGCTCTCGGCGCCCTCCTCGTCGCAGTTTCCGACGTCCAGCGCACCGTCCACCAGCCCACCTCGCGCCTCGACGCTGCCGCCGTTGGGCAGCAGCTGATCGAAGGTCATGGAGAGCGTGGCGGTGTCGGCGCGGTACTCGAGCATGCCCGTGTTGCTGAGGGCGTTGACGAAGCTGTGGCCGGCGCTGTCTTCCATCAGGAAGTCGACCGCCTCGCCGTCCAGCGTACCGCGCACGATCAGCTGCCCCTCCTGGCAGGTCGCGCCCACATCCGGGGGTGCGGCACCGCCTGCGGCGCCACCGCTGGCATCGGTGTCGGAACCGTCGGCGGTGACGTCGTCGCCGCCGGAGCCGTCTCCAGGATCCCCGTCGCCGTCGCCTGACGCTCCGGTGTCGGCCGCCGTATCACCCGGCGCGTCGGCACCCATAGGGTCGTCACTCGATGGCTCACTCGACCCATCCATGGCGCTGTCGGGCTCCGCACCGCCATCTCCGTCATCGCCCCCGCACGCGACCGCCAGCATCAGCAAGCCCGCGATCGACGCTCTCATCACATCCGTCATGGCATCTCCCCCTCGTCGCCACATCCTAGCCGCTCGAAGCGTTCGGGCACAGCGAAAGCCACCCGGCCGCGCTATCGTTCACGTGGATGCCGCCCTTTCTCGAACTGACAGCTCGAGACGCGCGGGCCGCGCTCGAAGCGCTCGGCGTGGACGCGGGGACCGAGCCCGCCGTGGAAGCCCGCGACGGCCGCACGATCGTCCGACTCGCAGGCGGCCGCATCGCATTCTTTGCGAGCTCGGCCGAGGGCCTCGAGCGGCTGCGGCGAGAGCGACACGTGCTGCGGTTGATCGATCGGCATTGCGGCTTCCGGGTACCGCGGGTGCAGCGGGTGTCCGACGACGGGTGCGTCGACGTGCGCGAGATGGTCCCCGGCTCGCTCGAGCCGTGGGCGGTCTACGACATGGTCCGGCGGGATCGCGCCCTGGCCCGACCGCTCGGCCAAGCCATCGGAGCGATTCTCGCCGAGCAACACACTCGGCTACCGATCGCGGAGCTGCGGACCTTCATGCCGGATCGGCCCGAGTGGCCGGAGCCCAATGCGTGGATTCTGGAGCGCTTGCCCCGCGTGGTGGCAGACGATGGGCTGGTCGACGCCGCGCGCTCGCTGCTGGAGCGACGGGACACGCTCGAGCCGCCGGCCGCACCGGTGCTGGTCCACGGCGACCTCGGCTTCCACAACCTCGGCATGGACGGCGATCCACTGACCGTGCGCGGGGTCTTCGACTACGACGGGGCTGCGCTCGCGGACCATCAGCTCGACTTTCGCTACCTCCTCTTCGACATGGAGGGCACGGAGCTCTTCGATGAGGCACGCGTTGTCTACGAGGAACGCACGGGACGGCGGGTGCAGCTCGAGCGCGTCCAGCTCGAGAACGCGGCCTGCGCGCTGTCCTTCCTCGCCTACCGGGATGGAGTGCCGCCCGAGGCGGGCTCCTGCGGGCGGACCTTGGCGCAGGATCTCGAGTGGTCGCGGGCCGCGCTGCAACGCTCGGGCCTGGCCATCTGACGTCGGGAGCGCGAGGCCGGCGACCACGAGCAGGCCACTCGCGCCACCCGCGTAGACCGACGGTGTCGCAGCGAACTACCATGGCCGGTCATGGCGGACTTCGACCCGGCCCGGCTGACAGAGAGCCCCGAGGTGGCCTTCCTGACAGGCGAATCGACGCACTCATCGCGTTCCTCATGGCATCTCCCCCTGCTGCCATCATCCTAGCCTCTCAGGACCGTCGAGCAGAGCGAACACCGGTCTCCTGCGCGTCGACCGGCGCTACCCGTTGAGCAACGTCCGGACCCGAGTGAGCAACTCGACCGGCGTGAACGGCTTGCGGAGCAGCTCGACGCCAGGGTCGAGGCCCCCTCGGCTCGAGAGTGCCTGGTCCGTGTAGCCCGAGGCATAGAGGACCTTGAGGCTGGGCCTGTTCAGGTGTCGGATCATCTCCGGCCCGCTCATGTTCGACATGATCACATCGGAGATCACGAGGTCGAAGGCATCGCCGCGAGCGCACAGGACCTCGAGCCCCTGCTGCCCGTCGTGCGCGTGCTCCACCTCGTAGCCCGCGTTGCGCAGCACCCGCAAGACGAGGTTGGCAACCGCCTGCTCGTCCTCGACCACGAGGATCCGCTCGTCGCCGCTGAGCCTCCCCGGCTCCGCCGAAGGCCGGGTGGTGGGAGCCTGGAGCGCGTCATGCGAGAGCGGGAGAAAGATGCGGAAGATCGTGCCATCCCCCACCACGCTGCGCACCGTAATGTCGCCACGGCTCTGGCGCACGATCCCATGCACGGTCGACAGGCCCAGGCCGGTGCCCTCGCCCTGCTTCTTGGTCGTGAAGAAAGGGTCGAAGGCCTTGGCCAAGGTCTCCTCGTCCATCCCGGTGCCGGTGTCCGACACATCGACGACCGCGTAGCCACCCGCGGGCAGCCCGGGCGGCCCCCCTATCGTGTCCGGGCTCAGCTCCGTGCTGCGGATGTCGACCACCAGCGAACCGCCCTCCGGCATCGCATCGCGGGCGTTGGTCGCCAGGTTCAGGATGACCTGCTGCAGCTGCCCGGGGTCGGCCTTGACGGGGACCAGGGCACGGGGTGCGCGGATCTGGAGTTGGACGTCCTCGCCGATCAAGCGATGGAGCATGCGCTCGAGGTCCCGGATCACCGCTGTGAGGTCGACGACGCGGGGCTGGAAGACCTGCTTGCGGCTGTAGGCCAGCAGCTGTCGCGTGAGATCGGCAGCCCGCGTGCCCGCGTTGCAGATCTCCTGCGCCTGGAGCCGGAGCTTGTCGTCACCACGCCCCTCCAGGGTCATCGCCAGCAGCTCGGCATTTCCGAGAATGGCGACCAGCAGATTGTTGAAGTCGTGGGCGATGCCGCCGGCCAGGTTGCCGATCGCCTCCATCTTCTGCGCGTGCCGGAGCTCGGACTCGAGCTGGCGCCGCACCGTGATGTCGCGCCAGACAACGTGCAGCGACGGTCTGTCGCCAGCCTCGACCGCCGTCAGCAGGACCTCGACGGGAAAGACCTCACCGTCGGCACGCATGTGATCCCACTCGAAGCGGTGGCTGCCGCGCTCGAACGCGATGCGGATCATCTCGTTGGCCTTCTCGAACGAGCGTCGCCCATCCGGCTGCAGGACGGGAGACAGCTCCGACGGATGGGTGCGCAGCACGGCCGCCTTGTCGGGCAGCCGCAGCATCTCGACCGTGGCCTGATTGCAGTCCACGAAGCTCTCGCCCTCGATGATCAGAATCGCATCGGCGGAGCGTTCGAAGAGCTCCCGGTAGGCATCCGGTCCTCGATCGACGCGGGCGGACGCGGGTGAGGATTCGTCCGTGCTCACTGGCCGAATGCTACGGGAGGCCCTCGTCACGGCCAACCGGCGAAGGTAAGCTAGAGAGAAGTGCGGGGCTGGCCCACTGGGGGATGCACCTGGTGCGCAATGCGCTCGCTGCGATCGACCGCGCGGGCATCATCACGCTGCGTACGCGCACCGATGGCGATCGCATCGTGGTCGAGGTCGCCGGCAGCGGCCGTGGCATCGAGGCCGATCGGCTCACGACCCTCTTCGAGCCGCAGCTCTCGAACGGCGCTCGGCGCGTGCGCGCCGGCCTCGGGCTCTTCATCAGCAACGACGTGGTGCCGCGCCACGAGGGCACGCTCACGGTCGAGAGCGAGCCGGGCGGGGCAGCACCTTCACGGTCTCGCTACCCGTGCGCGCATAGCCCCGCCGCGTGCGCCCTACCCCGCACTGGGCCTCCGTCGGGACCATCGCCCAACGGATCGCCACCGATCGACGGGCTGCAGTCAATGCTCGATGCGCGCCACGCGAGCATCCGGGCCACCGGGGCGGATCCGTTCCTCGGCGAACGCATCGACCAGGCCCTCGCGGGAGAGGATGTCGCCGACGTGCGGGGCGAGGAGCTGGTCGTCAGCACCGAGCTGGTGGATCCTGGCGCCTTCGCCGCGAACATTCTGAAGCCGATCGGCGAGCGGTTGGACGCGGGCCGGACCAGCAGCGCGCGCCAGCGGGCGCTGCGCGACGCCATCGCCGGCATGAGGTACGGTGCGGCCGTGCGGAGACTCGCGTTGCTCGCCCTGGCCGTGCTCGGCGCATGTGTGGACCCCGGGGCGAAGGTGGAGCCCGCGGCGACCGGCCAGCAGGCGAGCGTGGAGCGTGCTCCGCCACCCAAAGCTGGCGCCGCGCGGGAGCGGCTCGCCATCACGCCAAGCCATGCGCGCATCGAGTGGGTGGGCGCCAAGGCGACGCGCGAGCATCCTGGACGCTTCTCGCGCTTCGCGGGAGAGCTGCGGCTGGACCCGCAGCGGCTGGAGCGAAGCGAGGTCGAGGTGCGGATCCAGATCGCCTCGCTCGTGGCCGAGCCCCAGCGGTTGGCCGATCACCTGCGCAGCGTCGACTTCCTCGACGCCGACCGCTTTCCCCATGCGACCTTCCGCTCGGTCGCGGTGGCGCGGGGGGGGGG
>JAPPOT010000345.1 GCA_028817855.1 Myxococcales bacterium | reverse complement strand
TCGAGGTTCGTTCAGGAGCGAGCGCGCCCGGAGGGCCACACCGGAGGCGTAGCAGAGCTACGTCGAGGATTGGACCGAGGACGTAAGCCGCTCCTGGGCGAACCTCGGCGATTCGCTACCAACCAACCCTAACTTTTCTTTTTGGTTTTGCCCTTCCATACGCGGACATTCAGCTCCCCGAGGCGCTTGCGGGCGTCGGGGACGAGGGCCGAGCGGGGCCAGCGACGGAGGAGCAGGCGCAGGGCGTTGCGGGCGTCGTCGATGTTGCCCTGGTCTTCGGCGCACTCGCTGAGAAGCCAGGCGGCGTCGGCCTGGAGCTCGCGGTTGATGTTCTGGTCGATGACTTCCTGGGCGAGGATGCCCGCCTCGCCCGCGCGGCCGAGGCGCCACAGGGCGCGGGCCAGGTTGAGCTTCACGGCCGGGACGTGGGCGGCGCCTTCCTTGAGGCGGATCGACTCCTGGAAGGACTCGGCGGCCTCGGCGTAGCGACCGGTGCGCATCAGGCCCAGGCCCGACTGGAAGGCGTTGACGGATAGCTGCAGCCGGTAGCGGTCCTCGGTGTCGCGAAAGACCTCGGCCTCGGCCTTCGACAGCTGCTCGCCGCGGATGTCGTCGTAACCCTCGACGACCTTGGTGTACTCCTTCTTGCGGATCAGGTCGTAGAAGGCAGCCGCCTTGAGCTCGGCCTGCTCGCGCCGCTGGGCCCGCCGGGTCTCCTCCTCCAGGTCCTGCCGCAGCTCCTTGACCTGCCGCCCCAGCTCGCCCTTCTCGCTCTCGATCTCGTTGATGCGAACATCGGACCAGAGCTTGAGCCCAACGAAGGAGAGGGTCGCGAATAGCACGTACGCAATCGCGCTGTTGAGCGTGAAGCGCCGCTCGTAGCTGGCCTGACGCTTGGCGATGGACTTGATGTCCGCGGCCAGGGAGTTCGTCAGGTTATTCGTCTTGATGACGAGGCCGCGGGACTCGATGATTTCCGTCTTGATCTCGCGGATCTCGTCGTCGGCGTCGCGCATCCGGCCGGGGATATCGCGCGGCCGCCGGGCATGCAAGCCGCCCGCACATCTGACCGGGGCGCGCGATGATCGTGGACTCGTTCGGCTCCGCAGGGATTTCAGTGAGTGGAGCGCATACGGCGTGTATTCGCGACCGAGGCGGGAGCGCTGTGGAGTCGAACGGTTGTGCGAGGGCGCGTGGATCGGTGAGGTGTCCGGGCCCAGGGCCCGCTTGACGCAGCGATTTCGAGGGCCTACAAGCCACGTCCGGTGCAGTCACGTCCCACGATTCGTATGCCTCGCCCCGACGCAACCGCCGCGAGGTGGGCGCGCGGGACGACCACCACTTCTTGGGGGCGGCTGGCGACGGCCGCCGCCCTCGCCCTCTCGCTCCTACTCGCCGCCTGCGGCAGCACCGGGCGCTACGTGGTGCTCGGCTCCGCGCGCGCCCCGAGCGCGAGCGGCATCATCGAGGTCGACGACCTGGACGGCGGCAGCACGCTGGTGACCATCCATCTGGAGCACCTGCACCCGCCCGACCGCCTCAACGATGACCTCAAGAGTTACGTGGTCTGGTTCCAGGGCAAAGGGGGCAGCCCGATCCGGGCCGGCCAGCTGGCCTACGACCCGGAGGCGCGCACCGGCGACCTCTCGGAGACCGCCCCCCTGCGCCAGTTTCGCGTCACGGTGACGGCCGAGCGTGCCCAGAACCCCGCCCAGCCCAGCGACTTCGTGATCGCGAGCCACGAAATCTCGCTAGACTGAGCCCTTCAACCGCCGCACCAGGAGCCGACCGTGTACGAGACTTCCGATATCAAGAAGGGCCTGAAGATCCAGATGGACGGGGTGCCGTTCGCGGTCGTCGAGTTCCAGTTCGTCAAACCCGGCAAGGGCGGCGCCTTCACGCGCACCAAGCTCCGAAACATGATGACCGGCGCCGTCATCGAGCGCACCTTCCGCTCCGGCGAGAAGCTCACGCCCGCTGACATGGAAGAGCGCCAGATGCAGTACCTCTATCAGGAAGGCGACATGTTCGTCTTCATGGACACCAGCACCTACGATCAGACCCAGCTCACCGACGAGCTGATCGGTGACAACAAGTACTACCTGATCGACGGCACGATGGTGGACGTGCTCTTCTTCAACGAGAAGCCAATCGGCGTCACGCCGCCGAACTTCGCCGAGCTCGAGGTCGCCGAGACCGAGCCGGGCTTCAAGGGCGACACCTCGAGCAACACCTTCAAGCCAGCCAAGATGCAGACCGGGCTCGAGGTCCAGGTGCCGCTCTTCATCGAGCAGGGCGAAGTGCTGAAGATCGACACGCGCACCGGCGCCTACGTCGAGCGCGTCAAGAAGTGAGATGAGCGGCGACGCGCGCGTGCGAGCCCTCGAGCTGCGCCACCGCGCCACGCGCGCCATCCGCGACTACTTCGACCAGCGCGACTTCACCGAGGTAGAGACGCCCGCCATCGTGCGCAGCCCCGGCCTCGAGGTCCACCTGGACGCCTTCGAAGTCCAGGGCGCCGACGGCCCGCGCTTCCTCCATACCAGCCCCGAGTACCACATGAAGCGCCTGCTGGGCCGCGGCATGGAGCGCATCTACCAGCTGGGCAAGGCCTTCCGCCGCGACGAGGTCGGCGAGCTGCACCAGCCCGAGTTCTGCATGCTCGAGTGGTACCGCGCGCACGCGGGCTCGCGTGAGGTGATGGAAGACACGGAGCAGCTGGTGGCGCACGTGGCGCGCGCGCTGTGCGACGGCACGCGCATCCCCGGACGCGGCGGCGAGGTGGACGTGGATCCGCCCTGGCCACGCATCACCGTCCGCCGCGCCTTCAGGGAGCACGCCAGCGTCGAGGTCGACGACCTGCTCGCCGACGAGGACGACTTCTTCCGTGTGCTGATCGAGCAGGTGGAGCCCGCGCTCGGGCACGGTCGGCCGGTCTTCCTGACCGACTACCCCGCCCGCTTCGCCTCCCTGGCGCGCCTCAATCCCGGCGACCCGACCACCGCCGACCGCTTCGAGGCCTACGTTTGCGGCATCGAGCTGTGCAACGGCTTCGGCGAGCTGGTCGACGCCGCCGAGCAGCGGCGCCGGCTCGAGGCCGACCGCGACACCCGCGCGCGGCTCGGCAAGCCCGCCTACCCGATCGACGAGGCCTTTCTCCGGGCGCTGGAGAAAGGAATCCCCGAGAGCGGGGGAAACGCTCTCGGGGTGGATCGGTTGAAGTTGCAAATGCTGTGAGACGAACGCATCGGACAGTTAGTCAATTTAGACGCAATCGAAGTT
>JAPPOT010000491.1 GCA_028817855.1 Myxococcales bacterium | reverse complement strand
GACTCGGGGCACCGCGGCACGCGGCTTGCAGCTGCGGTCGGCATGCTGCGCGAGTGGGCCAAGTTGTGCCGAAACCGCTGCGTGGGCCTCGCGTTGGCTGTGCTGCTGCTCGCTTGCAGCTCGACGAAGCGCGACCGGCCGGCGCAACAGACGGCGGAGTCATCCGATGCGGCGGCCTCATCGGACGCGGGCTCATCGTCCACGGCGACGGACGTGCCCACTCCGATCGAGGGGCCATCCGCGTCGGGCGGGGCGGCACCGAGCCCCGCGGAGGTGTGCCGCCCGAGGGACCCCGACGTGGAGAGCGACGCCTGCCTGGGCTGTCTCGTGCGTGAGTGCTGCGATGGCGCCGGCGGGCCGTGTCTGAGCGTGGTCCGGTACCACTTCGACGACGAGGGGTTGCCGATCGACGAGCCGGTGGTGAGCCGCCGCTGCTACGAGGGGCACTTCGGATGCGTACGCGCGTGCTTCGCGCAGCTGCAGTCATCTGCCACGCAGGAGGAGGCCTGGAACGCGGCACGCCGCTGCGCGGATGAGTGCAGCGGTGACGTGGACGACGATGGGCCCTTCCCGACGGGCGGCAGCCCGGCGACGCATTTGCTGCGATGCGTGGTGGGAGACGGACCGGCTGCGGAAGATACCGACGGCACAGACGCACGTTGCGTAGCCGAGTGCCTGCCCGAATGGCCGGACTAGCGGAGGGCTTGGAAAGTCTTTGCGCAGTGGTAGAGCGCGTGACAGGTTGAAAGCGATCTTCTTCAGGGGGGACTGTGGTGACTGGCACGCCACGTGTGGGCGTTGCGCTGCGTGCGTTGTTGACGTTGTCGTGCGCGCTCGTGGCCGCGTGCGGCGACGACGTCGATGAAACCGGGAGCACCAGCCATCCCGTGGGTGCGGACGCAAGCGCGGAGGAGGCTGCGCGAGTCGTGCGCGATGCGGGGGTGGTGGTCGACGCATCGGTCGACGCGGCTGCGCCCGATGGCTCGCTGCCCGATGAGCCGGTGCCGACGGCGGTGGACTTCGAGCGGATCGGGACCTACGACCTCCAGGGCCAGCGCTTCACGCCCGAGAAGATCACCGGGCTCATCTTCGTCCCGGACGGCGGCGCGCTGATCTGGAACAAGCTGGGGCGCGTGATGCGCTTCGATCTCACGGACGACGGCGTGCTGATGCTGCGCGGCGAGGTCACGCTGCCCGACGTCTTCACGCAGCAGGACTGCGGGCTCGTCTCCCTGGCGCTCGATCCGCAGCTTCAGGACCAGCTCTACGTGGGCCACTGCGTGAGCGCGACGCACAGCGAGGTGCGGCGCTACGCGCTCGGCGAGCGCTCGCTGCCCGACGTCGATGCGGGGCACGCGCTGGTGATCCGACTCGGCGACGACGACGCGGTGGAGTCCCAGCACAACGTCGGCACGATCGGCTTCTTTCCCGACGCGGACGCATCGATGTGGGTCCTGGTCGGCGACAAGCGGCTGAGCGAGCACGGCCAGCGTACCGCGAGCCAGCTGGGCGCGGTGCTGCGGGTCATCCCGGAGCGCGGCGACGGCGGCGAAGGCTACGCGCCGCACCCGGACAACCCCTTCGCGGGCCCGGGCGCGGACTCGGCGAGCAGCTCGGGTCCGGACCTCTACGCCTGGGGGTTGCGCAGCCCCTGGCGCGGCGAGCTCGATCGGCACGGCAACTTGTGGATCGGCGACGTGGGCGCGCGACGCGACGAGGTCAACGTGGTGCGGGAGGCCGGACAGAACTTCGGCTGGGCGACCGTGGACGGCCCCTGTCGGGAGGACGACTGCACGCCCTTCACCGATCCGGTCACCAACTGGAGCCGCGCGTCGGACCACCTCTACCGCGTGGAGGATCCGGCGAGCGCCGGCTCGAGCGGGCAGTGCGCCACGCTGCTGCCGACGTACCGGCCGGACGGCGAGGACGTCTA
The DNA here is from genome assembly GCA_028817855.1 of Myxococcales bacterium. Taxonomy (GTDB): domain Bacteria; phylum Myxococcota_A; class Polyangia; order Polyangiales; family JAFGIB01; genus JAOUOP01. The sequence goes on along the minus strand of JAPPOT010000491.1, from coordinate 1,350 downwards.
CCGCGGGATGCTCGACGAGGGCGTGCTCTTCGCCGACGCCTGCACCGGCTTCGTGCGCCAGCTGAAGATCGACGCCGATGGAGAGGTGGTCTCCGACGAGCCGGTCGGCCACCTCACGGGGGTCGCGGGGGGTGACCAACACAGCGACGGCCATCTCTACGTCGCCTCCTACGGGCACTGCCTGCACACCCGCGGCACCACCGCAGGCATCTACCGGGTCGTGCCGCGTGGAGTCGAAGCGCCGAGCCAAACGCCGGCGGACGACGCGAGCGGCGGCAACCTGGTGGAGGACCCGCTGGCGGCCTTTCCGCGCAAGCTCTCCGCGACCGGCCTGTTCGAGGGGGAGCGGCTGGAGACACCGGTGGCGAGCGCGCTCGCCTACGAGCCCGCCTGGCCGCTGTGGAGCGGCGGCACGCTCAAGGCGCGCTTCCTTCTGTTGCCCGAAGGCGCGACGATCGACAATCGCGCGCGGACGAGCTGGAGCTTCCCGGTGGGGACCCTGCTGGTGAAGACCTTCTCCTGGCGGCCCGACGGCGGCGAGGAGCGACGGCTGGAGACGCGCATCATGCGGCGCTCCGAGGAGGGCTGGGACTTCCAGGTCTACGCCTGGCACGACAAGGGAGCGGACCCCGACGCGGACCGGCTCACGATGGAGCAACCGGTGGTGGTGCCGCTGGAGCCGGAGGACGAGGGGGGCGACAGCCACACGATCCCGAGTCGGGCGGACTGCCGGGCCTGCCACGAGAGCAACCGGACGCCGGTGATCGGCTTCGACGAGCTCGGGCTCGGGGGCCCGCTCGCGGGCAGCAAGGCGCCCCAGCTGCAAGCGCTGCACGGCGCCGGCGTGTTCGATGAGGCGCCGCCGGAGTCGCCGCGCCGCGTGCGGCACGAGGACGCGCTGACGCAGCGGGTGCTCGGCTACCTGCACGGCAACTGCGCCCACTGCCACAACGACTCCGACCGCAGCATGAGCGCGCTCTCGCTCGAGCACGAGGTGGCGCTGGCGAATGTGATCGATCGCCCCGCGGAAGCCAGCGGCCAGGCCTCCGGGATCCGCGTGGTGCCCGGGGCGCCGGACGAGAGCCTGCTGTTCCGGGCCTTCGCGCGGGAGGACATGGACGCAGAGCTCGTCTGGATGCCGCCGATCGGCGTGGATCGCACCGATGCCGAGGCGGTGGAGATGCTGCGCGAGTGGATCGGGGCGCTGGCGGAGGATGGGGAGGAGTAGGGGCCGAGGCCGGGACCGGGGCCGAGACCGGGGCCGAGACCGAGGCCGTGGCCGAGGCCGAGGCCGAGACCGAGACCGACTATGAAGTGGCCTCTCGGTCAAGGTTGGATCGGTCCCTGTAG
>JAPPOT010000500.1 GCA_028817855.1 Myxococcales bacterium | reverse complement strand
ATGCCACCCCCGCGCGCTTACGTTCCTCCCATGCCTCCCATCGACCCCGGCGCCGATCTCCAGGCCGCGATGCCCGCGTGGGAGCACGAGCTGGAGGATTCGGTCCTGATCGGTGCCAGCCGAGCGACGGTCTTCCAGGCGCTCCAGGCTGTGCGCTCGCAGGAGATGGCGCTGGGTCGCTGGCTCGCCCGCCTCCGCACGCTGAGGGCGGCGCCGTCTGACCCGGGTCCGTTCCAGCGGGAGATGCACGACATCGGCTGGGTGCCGCTGGTACAGGCGCCCGAGGAGCTGGTTGCGGCGGGGCTGGTGGGGCGCTTCTGGCAACGGGACTTCGGGATCGAGCGGCTGGAAAGCGCCGAGGACTTCGCGCGCTTCAATCGGCCGGGCTTCGCCAAGGTGGTCTTCGCCTGGCGCCTGGAGGACGTGGCCGGAGGCACGCGCCTGCGAGCGATCACGCGCGTGCACACCACCGACGCGCGCGCCGCCCGCCGCTTTGGCATGTACTTCCATCTCATCCGTCTGGGCGCACACCTGAGCGTGCGCAGCGGACTGCACGCGATTCGGCGCCGCGCCGAGGCGGCGACGCCACCGCCGCGAGACCCGGGCCTGCGCCATCCCCTGCGCCCCCTCGGTGAGGGCGCAGAGGCGGTTGCCATGCTCGGTGCCCTGGTCCCGACCTGGCCGCTGGCGCGGCGCTGGCTCGACGACCTGGGTGCCCTGCCCGACGAGACGGACCGGCACTGGGCCGGCGACCTGCTGCTCGAGCGCGTCGACGAGGCGCACACGCGTGCCATCGCCATCGACGCGCCGGCGCAGGCGGTCTGGCCCTGGCTCATGCAGATCGGGCTCGGGCGGGGCGGCTTCCACTCCTACGAGCTGCTCGAGAACCTGGCCGGCTTCGGCGTGAGGAACGTCGAGCGCCTGCGGCCCGACCTGCAGACACTCGCGCTCGACGACGAGGTCCTGCTCGTACCCGGCGTACCCGGCGTCTGGGTCGCGGCGATGGCGCCGGCCGAGCACCTCTGCTTCCGCACCTGGCGCGACCGCGCCGACATCGAGCGTCGCGACCTCCCCGTGCTCGGCACCTGGTCGCTCTACCTCGTCGCCGTCGACGCGAGCCACTGCCGGCTGCTGCTGCGCACGTGCAAGCAGTGGCGACGGCCGCCGTCGCTCGGCGCACGCCTGCTCGGCGGCCTGCTGGAGGATCCCCTCGACCTCGTGATGGAACAGCGCCTGCTGCGCACCGTGCGACGGCTCTCGGAGCGCGAGGGCGGCGGATAGCTGTTGGGGTGACGCGCGCACATCCCCTGGCAGCCGATCGCCTGCAGCCACAGCAGGCGGCGTGACGAGCGCGGGACACGAGCACAGGACGCGTGGCACGCGGCAGGGCTACGGCACCCCTGGTTTCACGCGCCGGCCGCGCCATCGACCGGCAGGCGCAGGCGCACGCGGGTGCCCGCGCCCAGCTCGCTGTCGATGCTGATGGAACCGCCGTGCTTATCCATCACCCCATGGGCGATGGCCAGGCTCAGACCGGCGCCGATGCGTGCGCCCTTGGTGGTGAAGACGGGATCGAACAGCCGCTCGAGCTGCTCGGCGGCGATCCCGCGCCCGCTGTCGGCGATCTCGACCTCGACCTCGCCGGCAGCGCCGCTGGCGCGGGTGCGCAGGCTGATCGTGCCCGGGCCGTCGATCGACTCGGCAGCGTTGGTGAGCACGATCAGGAAGACCTGATTGAGCTCGCCCGCGTGGCAGCGCACCTGGGGCAGCTCCCCGTGGTCCTGCTCCACGGCGATGCGGTCACCGAGGCGATGCCCGAGCAGCTCGAGGCTGCTCTGCAGGCCCTCCCGCAGGTCGACCCACTGCAGGTCGGCCTCGTCCAGACGGGCGAAGCTGCGCAGCGCCTCGAAGATCGAAAAGAGCCGGGCCGAGGCCTCGCGGGTGACGCGCGTCGTGTCCGCCATCGCGCAGAGCGCCCGCTCGAGCCTGCGCGCGCCCGCCGCTGGAGCGCCCTCGAGCACGCCCGAGTCGCGCAGCACCGACAGCGCGCGCTCCGCCACGTCTGCGCTTCCCGCGATCGCACCCAGGGGCGTGTTCATCTCGTGCGAGAGCCCGGCCGCGAGCTGGCCCAGGGTGGCCATCTTGCCCGACTGCACCAGCTGGGCCTGGGCCTGTTGGAGCTCGGCGTTCTTGCGCTCCAGTTGCGCCGTGCGCTCCCGCACGCGCTGCTCCAGATCCGCGTTGAGCACCTGCATCCCGGCATAGAGGCGCGCATTCTGGATCGCGATCGCGGCCTGGTTGGCGAGGATCGTGACCAGCGGCTCGTCGGACTTGCGCAGCACCGTCTCGCGGCGTGTACGCAGGAAGAGCACTCCGACCAGCTCGTCGGCGGCGAGCATGGGGATGGCCATGCGGCTCTCGATCTCGGCGGGGGCGGCGGCCAGCGGATCCTGCTTGAAGTTCACGCGCACGATCTCGCGCTTGGCAGCCGCCGCGCCGACGATTCCGCGGCCGGGTCGGACGTGGGAGCGGGTGCCGCGCACCGGTGCACCGCGACTGGCGGACAGCAGCAGCTCGCCCACCTCTTCGTCGCGCAGGTAGACGCCGATGTGGTCCGGCTCGAAGAGCTGCTCGAGGCTCTCCATCGTGACCGCGAGCACGCCCTCCGGCTCGCGCTCTGCATTGAGCTCGGTGGACACGCGGTAGAGCAGGCGCAGCTCTCCCAGCCGGTGCCCCCGCGCGGTCGGAAGCTCGTCGCTCACCGCGCGGACGTTAGCCTGGATCGGCTCCCGCGTCATTCGCGGGCGGAAGGGACGGCGTGCCGGCCATCCCGGCCACCACCCTTAAAGGTCGCCTCGAGGTGACAGACAGCCCGGCGCGGCTCTGCGAGGATGACTGCATGTCGGAGGAGCACAAGACCGAGCCCGGCCTTCGCGCGCGATGCATCGCCTGCGGCGAGCTGCGAGGCTCCCGCTACCGCGGCGGTTTCCGGTGCGCCATCTGCGAGACGGTGTGGCTGCCGAAGCCCCAGGCGGTCGCCTTCTGCGACGGTGCCTGCCGCCACTGCGGCGGCGACTCCATGAGCCTGCGTGCAATCGTGCGCGAGGTGGCGATCTACTCCTGCGGCGGCTGCTCGGCGCTGATCATCGCGCCGACGACCACGCACCTGCCCTTCGAGCGGGAGTCGGGCAGCCGCGTGCGCCTCTCCCCACTGCCCGCACCGCGCCGCTGACGGCACGACTGCACGCGCGTTGACGGCACCGCCAACCGGGTTGGCGGGCACTCATGTCGACATCCCGTGAACAAGGGTGGCGCGGTGGTTGCACTCATGAAGGAGCAGCTACCGGGGCGCCTGTGCGCCGCGGGAGAGGAGTGCCCATGCATCGATCCGTCCACTTCGCCCTGCTCGCTCTGGCGAGCGCCTGCTCGACACCTGCCGTCGGCGCCCCCTGCCTGCCGGAGCAGATCCCGGAGGAAGGCTTCGACGTCCGCGAAGCCTACGTCGAGTCCAGCTCCCTCCAGTGCGAGACGCGCACCTGCCTGGTCTATCGCCTGGAAGGCGACCCTCGCGAGACCTGCGTGGACTCGGGCGACGACACGGAGCGGCGCTGCGCCGATCCCACCGAGGTTGAACAGCGCGTCTACTGCAGCTGCCGCTGCCGCTCACCAGAGCCCAACCTGCCCGAGTGCGAGTGCCCCGACGGATTCAGCTGCATCGACGTGCTCGAGCAGGGCGGCGATGGTGTACGCGGTGGCTACTGCATCAAAGCAGGCACGGGCTGAGCGCTGGGCACAGGTGGGGACTGGCGCCCACACCCGCCCACGGTGACAGGCTCGGATGGGAGCGGCATGATCGGAGCATGCCTCGCCGCGCCACGCTGACCGTAGCTGCGCTCGTCGTGCTCTGCGCTTGCGGGAGCGAGGAGGATCTCGGCTACAGCGACACAGAGCCCGACCGACCCGGGGTCGTGGCAGAGGTCGCGGCGCGCTGTGGCGGCATGGCGACGCGCCTGTGGCGTGCGGGCGGACGGCTATCAGACCTGACGCCGGCGCAGTGTCATGCTGCTCGCGTCGGGCAAGTGCAGCTCCTCGGGCTTCTGGCAGCGGAGCTCGGCTTCCCTGCACGCGCGGCCACCGACGCGCTTCTGTGCGCGGCCCCGGAGCGCGAGCTGGAAGCGGTCGCATGGCTGATCGAGCGTGGCGCCGACGTCAACGGTCAAGACGAGGACGGCCGCACGGTGTTGGCGCGCGTCGCCGGTAGCCCCGGGACGGCGGCCCCGATGCTGGTTGCGGCAGGCGCGGTGCTGGGCGCCGCGGGGACCAACGGAGAGACCCGCTGGTCGCGGCTGCCCGTTGGGATGGCGAGGCGCCGGCCCGGGTGCTGCTCGACCTGGGTGCCAGCCCCGGAGCGCGCGGAGGCGGCGGTATCACGGCGCTGCACGCCGCCGCGGGCAACCGCCAATGGGGCATCCGTGTGACTCGGCTGCTGATCGAGCGGGGCGCAGAGCTCGACGCCCGCGACGACGCTGGGCGCACACCGCTGTTCCATGCGTTGCGCGCGGGCAACGCCCACGCGGCCCAGTTGCTGGTCGCCGCCGGGGCGGACACGAGCGTACGGGATGCCGAGGGACTGGACCTGTCGGCGGCGCGCGCGGAGGGCGGTTTCAACGTGCCTTGCCCTTGCCCGCCGCCGGAGGCAACCGGCGCCGCCCTTGGATCACGCGGGCAAGGGCAGGCTCAGCCCCGAAGAGACCTCCGAAGTCGAGGCTACCGGAGCACGCGCGTGCCACCGGCCTGGAGCGCCGCGGCGACCTCGCGCTGGCGCTCGGCGTGGGCGGGGTCACCCGCCAGGTTCTGCTTCTCCTTGCGGTCCCGCTTGATGTCGTAGAGCTCGGTGGCCTCGGGAGTCTGGAACAGCCCCCAGTCCCCGAGACGCACGGCGCGGGTGAGCTTGTCGGGCTTGTCGCCCCTGAAGTGGGCGCAGTGGATCGGGCGTGCCGCCCCTAGCGCGGGGCTGTGGCGCGTCTGCAGAAGGCTGACGCCATCGATGTCGCGCGGGGCCTGGTCGCCGACCAGCTCCAGCAGCGTGGGCACGATGTCGACCAGCGCGACCGGTGCCTCGATGCGCGCGCGCTCCACTCCGGGAATGCGCAACAGGAGCGGGACGTGGACGCTCTCGGTGTAGCAGGTGCGGTCGTGGTAGTGACCGCCGTGCTCGCCGAACTCCTCACCGTGATCGGCGGTGACGATCACGACCGTGTCCTTCCAGACTCCGCGCTTGGCGCGCAGGTAGTCGAGCAGGAAGCCCACGTGGTGATCCGCGTAGCGCACCTCGCCGGCGTAGCGGTCGATCGGCTTGCTGCCGGGCATCGGCATGCCGCGCGAGTCGTGACGCGAGTAGGGGGCGTGGGGGTCCTCGTAGTAAACGGTCAGAAAGAACGGCTTGGGCTTCTTGGGACGCAGGGCGTCCTCGAGGAACTCGATGGCGTGGGCGGTGGCACGCGGAGCGCTGGCGACGCGGGCCTCGCGATAGGGCTGGTTGTTCCAGTAGTCCCCGATCTTGTCGTAGCCGCGCTTGATCCACGGCATCTTCCAGCGAATCCAGCGGTTGGTCACGAGCCCGCGGCGATACTTCAGACGCGCGAAGCGCTCGGCCAGGGGCACGTGGTCGGCGTGCATCTGGGGGATGCCCTTGCGGAAGCCCCAGCGCAGCTGCAGCGGGTTGTGGCCGGTGAGCAGGCTGGGGAAGGTGATCGAGGTCGAGGGAGACTGGCTGAAGGCGCGTGTGAAGACCAGGGACTCGCGGGCGAGGCGGTCGAGCGCGGGGGTCACCGCGAGGCGCTTGCGCTTGCGCCCGAGGTAATCGGCGCGCAGCGCGTCGATGACGATCAGCACCACGTTGTAGGGGCGCACGAGGGCCGCGTCGACGGCCCAGCCGCTGCCCTCGCCCGGCGCCCCCTCGGCAGCGCGGACGGAGTGGTCCCGACCATCGCAGTTTTCGTCGATGCCGTTGTCGGGAAGGTCCACGGCGGTGGGGTGGCGGGCGCCGTCCAGGGGCGCGCAGTCGCGGCCCCCGAAGAGCGCCCCGTGACCGTCGCCATCGAGGTCGGTCGCGGCGGCGAGGGTCGCGGCGACGCGCGCGGGCATGGCCGTGGCGGTGATCGCGGACGCGACGTTGGACTGAAGGGCCATCAGGCCGGCGGACGCAAACAGGCCGCCGGCCACGGCGACGGCCAGCTCGCGCAGCACGACGCGGCGCATGGTCGCGCCGCTTGCCGGACGCGACGCGGTGAGCAGCCCGAGCAACAATAGGAGCGACAGCGCCGCGGGGGCGAGCGCGAGGCCGGAAAGCACGGCGCGGTTGCGCGCGAGGAAGACGAGGCAGAGCGCCAGGGCAACTAGCTGGGGAAGCACCCACGGGGAGAGGCGCGCCAGGGTCGCGGGCCAGGGGATGCGGGTGAGCAGGGGGCCGAGCACGCGCGCGAGCACGAATGTGAGCAGCGGGACACCGAGCACCGAGAGCAGCGCCGCGCTGGCGAGGAGCTCGACCGCCAGCTGCGCATCCTGAAGCGTCAGCAGCGCGGGAAACGCCAGCAAGGCAGCCGCGAGCACGAGGCTGCAGGCCAGGGTCGCGCAAAAGGCGAAGAGGTGGGGCGAGCGCGCCCACGGCGCCGCCCCCATCCCCAGCCGTGGTGCCCGCGCCCGGACGGCGCTGAGCAGCACCGCGGTGACGGCGCCAACGGGAATGAGGAGCGCAGCGCTCGCCAGCATGCCCAGGGCGGCAGGCTGTGGGGCGAGCGCGGCCTCGAGGCACCCCAGGATCGCGCCGGCCAGTGCGCCTCGCCGTGCCGGATTCATGGGGGCGGACTGTAGCAGGACTCACCGCTCCGCCTGCCGCTGTTCAGCATGTGTCCATGCCGTGTCCACCCGCTGAACAGGCGCGCGGTCTCCTGGCCCAAAAACCCCACGAATCCGGCCCCTTTGTCCCTGGCACGTCCCTGGCAATGGAGTCGGGCATGCGAAACGACGAATGCCAAGAATCGATCGAAGCCGGGCGCGAGGCGCTCGAAAATGCGCGGCGCGCAGGGGCGGCGGATGGCGCCACCATCGCACGCGTCGACCACTGCGAACAGCAGTGCGCCGAGCTGCTGGAGGAGCAGCAAGCGCGCGGCGTGCTCGCGCTGGACCCGTGGGCGGACGCCTATTGCCGCAGCTGCTGCGAGGCGTGCGCAGAGCGGGCCGACACCGACCGTACGCTCGAGCTCGACCACGGAATGGTGGTCGAGGGCGTGCACTGTCGCGTCGTGGACGCGGCCAACGACTGTGCCGAGCCCGAGGGGCGGCTGCGCTTCAGCCTCGCGCCCCTGCTGCGAGACGCGATCGCGGCCTGGTACGCACAGGCCTACCGCGCGGCCTGAGCTTCAGTCGCGAGACGCCAGCCAGGCGAGCGCGGCCTCGAGCCCTCAGTCCAGCTTCCACTTCAGCTGCAGCTCCACCTCCTCTTCGCTGGAGCCCCGCTCGTGCTCGATGTTGATGGTGGCATCCGGCGGGATCGACACCCGCTCACCGGCGATCTGGATTCGCAGACGCTCGCCCTTCTCCAGGCAGTCTGCGAGGCGGCGCAGCTTGGCGATGAACTGGCGGCGCGGGTAGTTCTTCTCGACGTCGCGCGTGGGACGCTTCTTGCGGGTAGCCATGGTCCTCCTCCTGTGAGAGTCGGCACATCATACGCGCGGACCCCCCGTTGAGCTCACGCATTCAGCCACGCTAGGGCCACTGGCGACGCCGCGCCAGCAAACGACAGCGCCCGCCCCGTTGCCAGGGCGGGCGCTGTGAGCCCGGAGCAAAGGGGCGGGCTCTAGAACAACCAGCCAGGGGCGAAGAGTTGGTCGAGCATGCCCGCGGGGTTGGTGATGACCATGGCGTGCACCGCATCGGGCGCGACCACCTCCTGGTAGCCGAAGCCATGGCGACCCAGCAGGTGCTCGTAGAGCGCGGGCTGCAGGGCGGCGGGCGTCAGCACGTCCTCGCTGAACCCGATCACGGTCAGGTAGGTGCCATTGCGCAGGGCGAAGGCGCCCTGCTGCGCCGAGGGCCGCGGCAACTCGGGGATGGCGCCCACGAGCTGACCGGCGGTGGTGATCGGCTCGGCGCCGATCAGTGTCGAGTAGTCCAGCGCAAAGGCTTCCGGGATCACCTCGCCCGCGAGGGTGGTGAACCCGCCGCCGAATTGCGCGCCGAGCGCGTCGAGCACGATGTAGGTGCCGTTGTCGAAGCGGTAGTACTCAGCCGGAAGCTCGCCACCGCCTGCAGTCCATTCCGTGATCTCGGCGACGGGCACGGGCGCGAGCAAGACCGCCCGGGTGACGCCGAGATCGGCCAGGCTCGAGCCACTGCTCAGCAGCGTCTCCTGCGCGGACTGGACCGCCAGCCCGCCCATGCTGTGGCCGACGACCGTGCGCGGGCCGATGCCCTGGGTGTCGAGAAAGCCGATGGCCTGAATGACCACCGCCACGTTGTCGTAGATGGTCATGGTGCCGAAGTCGCGCCCCTCGCCGAGGGTACCGAGCGGCGGGATCGGGCTGTTGCCGTGGCCGGGCAGGTCCAGCGCGATGACGCGGTTGATCCGGTAGCGCGTGGCGACGTGATCGAAGAGCGCGTCCGCCAGCGGCTTCCACATCGCAGCGGTCTCGGTGAAGCCGTGCACGGCGAGCACCGTGCGCCCCCACGGGGTTTGCACTGGATTCTCGTGCACCGTCAGGCTGACGGTGGCGGTGCCTCCCGCGGCGGCGGCGTCGAACTCGATGGTGTCTTGTGCGGCGGCGTGCGCGCTGACGACGAGCGTCAGCAAGGTCGCAACGATGGCCGCCACGGCCCTGGTTCTCCAGACAGTGGGCATGTTCCTCCCCTTCTTGTTGTGTCAAGCGCGGCACACTGGAACGTGGGCAACGCGCTGTAGCAGACGGAAGAAGCAACGCGCATCGGTCCTGTCAACCAAGACCCGGTGGCGACCCCGTGGTGTCTCCACATGGAAGTCCGGGCGTGCAGCACGAGAACGCACGTGACGTCCATGGCTAGCGTTGGACCGAAACACCGCCGCCCTGGCCCGTAGGGTCTCGACGACGTCCGCGCAACCGAAGATGAAGCAGCACGCCTACATCCGCGCCGACACCACCACCTCCGTTAGGTCGCCCTCGTGTGTTGGTCGCCACACACAGGCTCGTCCGGTACGATCGACCCATGGCTTACGGGGACTCCTCAGGATCGGGCGCGCGCGCCCTGGTGGCTGGCTCGGTGATCCTGCTCGGGGCGTGCCTCGACAGCAGCGATGGGCCGGGCAGCGGCGGCAGTGGATCGAATAGCGCGCTCTGCATTCAGCTGGAGTCGAAGCTGCGCGGCTGCTCGCTCCTGACGGAGGGGGAGCTCGACTGCGGATTCGAGAGCGATGACGAACGCTGCCAGGCGCAGTGCGCGCTGCAGAGCAGCTGCGACAGCCTCGAGGAGCTGTTCTGCTCGTTCGAGGATCCGAGCGGCCCCGCCGTGCTGGACGTGGATCAGGAGGTCATCGCGTGCTGGTCGGAGTGCATGGCGGACAGCAGCTTCGAGTGCGACAACGGCCAGGTGGTCCCCGGTGACTGGGTGTGCGACCTGGAGGACGACTGCGGCGACGGCAGCGACGAGGTCGACTGCGAGGGGCAGCTCTTCACGTGCGGCGATGGCGAGCCGATCTCGGACTCCTGGGTCTGCGACGGCTTCGACGACTGCAGCGACGGCAGCGACGAGGCCGACTGCGCGACGGCCTTCTTCACCTGCGACGACGGCGCGGAGGTCCCGATGGACTGGCGCTGCGACGGCGGCGAGGACTGCTCCGACGGCAGCGACGAGAGCGGCTGCCCGCAGCAGGCGCAGCTACTGTGCATGGGCGAGCCGGTCGGCAATTGAGCCGTGCCGAGAGCATCACCTTGTGCGGCCGCACGAGGTGGCGTAGGCCTAGCTCATGGGAGCCACCGCATGAGCCTCAAGCGAATCAAACTCTACCACTGCCCCCTGACGCGCAGCGCGCGGGTGAAGTGGCTGCTGCACGAGCTGCTGGACGCCGACTTCGAGGTCGAGCGCGTCGTGCTCTACGAGGGACAGCAGTACGCCCCCGACTTCCTCGCCAAGAACCCGAATCACAACGTGCCGGTGCTGGAGCTGGAGACGGAGGACGGCTCGGTCACGACGATGCTCGAGAGCGGGGCGATGCTCGCGATGCTGGCCGACGCCTATCCCGAGAAGGCACTCGCGCCGCCCCCCCACCCGGCCACACGCGGCCGTGCGCTGTACCTGCACATGCTGCACTTCGCGACGACCTGGATGGACATGATGCTGTGGCAGATCCGCTGCCAGACCCACCTGGTGCACGAGTCCGAGCGCGACCCCCACACCCTCCAGCGCTATCGCAAGAAGCTCGAGCGCGAGGTCGAGCCGCAGCTCGTGCGGCAGCTCTCCCGAACTCCGTTCATCGCGGGTGAGCGCTTCACGGCTGCCGACTGCGCGATGGGCCACAACGCGGAGTGGGCTCGCGCCTACGGGCTATGCCAGAGCGACGAGGTGGGCCGCTACCTGGAGCGACTGCAGGTGCGTCCGGCCTACCAGAAGGCCTTCGCCGACCGCGACGACATGTCGGTGGCGCCGCCGGTCGCCGAGGGCTTCCCGGGGTTCCCGGGGTAGCTTGCCAGGCGGTCATCGGGTCTCCCGCGCGCGCTGTAGGATCGACGCCATCGTGTGGATCAGCTCGGAGCGATCCCGCTCGGTGGCGGGCGCAGCCATATCCGTGTGGCGCAGCATGGGCGTGACCAGGGCATGCAGCGGAACGCGACCCTCGAGCTGTCGAGCAAGCCAGCGGGTCTCGATGCTGGGGATGACGGGATCGTCGAGACCGTGAACCAGGTAGACCGGCACGCGCAGGCCCGCGAGCCGCCCGCGCGGCGACGCCGCAGCGAGCCGCCCATGGTTGCGCTCGATGGCGGCGAGCAGCGCACGCTCCAGCTTTCGGTAGCGATGGCGATGCAGCAGGTCGTCCATGCGAGCGCGCCCGACCTCGCTCATCTCGCTCGACAGCTGACGTGCGGCGTCGGGCTCGCCGTCGAGGAAGAGGCGGATGGCCTCGCGCGCAAGCCCCACGTCCTCGCCCTCGAAGAAGTGGTCGGCGTGGGCACGCACGATGATGCGCAGCCCGTAGGGGTGGGCGCGCGTGTATGGGCGCTCGCCGCCTGGCCCCCGGACATCCGCACCCGCGTAGTAGCGACCGAGCCGCCGCAGATCCTGATGGGCTCCGACCGCCACCACGTAGCCGATGGCGCGGCCCGCATCCGCCCGGGCCGCCGCCATCAACGCCAGACCTCCGGCGAAGCTGATACCGAGCACGCCCACGCGGCGGCGCCCCGACAGCCGCGCGTGCTGGCGTGCCAGCGCGCCGATGCGCTCGACCGTGCCCGCCTCGACGCGGTAGTCGAGCAACTCTGGCAACGTCGGCGTCAACACCGCGAGACCGGCGGCCGCGAGCGCGCGGGCGAAGGCGACGAAGCGAGGCTGGTCGACGCCGAGGGGATGCACTCCGTGCAGGAGCAGGACGCCACCCTCCGGCTCGGCGTCGGGCCCCGCGGGCAGATAGAGGCGCGCACTCACGGCCCCGCCCCGGAGGTCGAGTGAGAGATCGAGCTCTCGCACCGGACCGAGGAACCAGTCCGGCGTCGGCGCCCCCTCCTGCGCCGTGATGCGCGCAAGCACCGACGCGGCCTGCAGGTGGCCGCGGTAGCCGCATCCCGAGGCACACGCGACGACGACGCCGAGCAGGGCGAGCAGAAGAGAGCGCCGCATTGCCAATCAGCCCTTGATGCACAGCATCGGCTCGAGGCGGGCCACCCGTCGCGCGAGCCCGGCGCGCTCCGCTGCGGCGGCAACTGCCGCCACGTCCTTGTATGCGCCCGGGGCCTCCTCGGCGACACCGCGGCTGCTGTGGCTCTTGATGAGAATGCCGCGCGCAGCCAGCTCGTCGACCACCTCTCGACCTCTCCAGCGCTTGGTGGCCTGGCGGCGGCTCATGGCGCGACCGGCGCCGTGACAGGCCGAGCCGAAGGCCATACCCATGCCCTGCTCCGTGCCGACCAGGATGAAGCTCGCGGTGCCCATGGTGCCGCCGATCAGCACGGGTTGGCCGACGTGACAGAGCGCGTCGGGCAGGCTCGGGTGCCCGGGCCCGAAGGCGCGGGTGGCGCCCTTGCGGTGCACGAAGAGCTCGCGCGTCTGGCCGCCACGCGTGTGGCGCTCGAGCTTGCAGGTGTTGTGCGAGACATCGTAGAGCAGGTCGAGGCTGGCGTCGGGCAGCACGTGCTCGAAGACCTGGCGCACCAGGTGGGTGATGATCTGGCGGTTCGCGAGGGCGCAGTTGATGCCGGCGCCCATCGCGCCGAGGTAGCGCTGGCCGAGGCTGGAGGTGAGGGGCGCGCAGGCCAGCTCCCGATCGGGCAGATGAATGCCGTGACGCGGTGCCTGCCGGACCATGGCGCGCAGGAACTCGGTACCGATCTGGTGTCCGAGCCCGCGCGAGCCGCAGTGGATGCTGACGACTGCATCACCCCGTGCGAGCCCCAAGGCCGCGGCGACACGGGCGTCGAAGACCTCGGCGACGCGCTGCACCTCCAGGTAGTGGTTGCCGGAGCCCAGCGTGCCCATCTGGTCGCGCTGGCGCTCACGGGCGCGCGCCGAGACCTGCCTCGGGTCGGCGCCAGCGATGCAGCCGCCCTCCTCGACGCGGCCCAGGTCCTCCGGGCGACCCCAGCCGCGCTCCAGCGCCCAGCGCGCGCCGCCGGCGAGCATGGCGGTCATCTCGCGGTCGTCGAGGTGAATGCTGCCGGTGCTGCCGACGCCGGTGGGGATGCGCGCAAAGAGCTGGTCGGCAAGGCGCTGCTTCACCTGCTCCACGCGCGTCGCCGCGAGGCCCGTGAGCAGGCAGCGCACGCCGCAGGAGATGTCGAAGCCGACCCCGCCGGCCGAGACGACGCCACCTTGCTCGGGATCGAAGGCGGCGACGCCGCCGATCGGGAAACCGTAGCCCCAGTGGGCGTCGGGCATCGCATATGAGGCGTCGACGATGCCGGGCAGCATGGCGACGTTGCGGATCTGCTCGTAGACCTTGTCGTCCATGCCCTCGATCAGCGCCTGGTCCGCGTAGATCACGCCCGGCACGCGCATGTCACGGCGGCGCTCGATGTGGAACTCGACTTCGGAGACGCGCTTGAGCTTGCCCAGGTCCATCATCCACCTCAGACGTCGACGACACACTGGGCCAACCAGCTGCCGTCGTCGCGCTGGCGCACCGCGAGCTCCGTCATGGTCGCGCCCTTGATCTCGACCGCCGGCTGGTGCCGCGCGGCGTCCACCGGCTCCCCCAGGGCGGTAGCGCGCAGCTCGCCATCCTGGACCTCCACGCTGAAGCGAGCGAAGAGCAGCTTGCGCGTGGCCATCTCGTAGATGATGGCGTTGAGCCAGTCGTAGAGCAGCAGCTCCGTGTCGTCCGCCGCGCAGCGCAGCTGCACGCGCTCATGCGACTCGATCACGCTCGGGTCGGTCACCACGGCCGTGAGACCGAGTGCCGCCTGCTCGAAGGCCGCTGCCAGACTGGGTGCGATGCCCCGGACACCCATGTCCGCGTCGTGCGAGAAGTGCTCCCAGCGCGCCTCGTCCATCGCGTGGAGCCTCAACTCGTGGGGTCGGCGGGGCCGGCGAAGCGCTTGAGCGCGTCCATCATCTCGAGCGGCACCGGGAAGATCGTGGTGGAGTTGTTGGCGGCGGCCACCTCGACCAGGGTCTGCAGGTAGCGCAGCTGCAGCGACCCCGGCTGGGAGCTGAGCACACCGGCGGCCTCGGCCAGCTTGGCGGAGGCCTGGAACTCGCCCTCGGCTGCGATGATCTTGGCGCGCCGCTCGCGCTCGGCCTCGGCCTGGCGCGCCATCACGCGCTTCATCTCCTCGGGCAGCTCCACGTGCTTGACCTCCACGCTCGAGACCTTGATGCCCCAGGGGTCGGTCTGCTGGTCGATCATTTCCTGGAGCTTGTCGTTGATCTTGTCGCGCTGGCTGAGCAGCTCATCGAGCTCGACCGAGCCGAGCACCGAGCGCAGGGTGGTCTGGGCGAGCTGGCTGGTCGCGTAGAGGTAGTCGTTGACCTGGAGCACCGCCTTGTCGGGATGCACCACGCGGAAGTAGATCACCGCGTTGACGTTGGCCGAGACGTTGTCCTTCGTGATCACGTCCTGGGGCGGCACGTCGGCGACGATCGTGCGCAGGTCGACCTTGACCATGCGGAAGAAGGGCGGAAACACCAGCCGCAGCCCGGGCAGCTTGACGCCGATGAAACGCCCGAAGAAGAACATCACGCCGCGCTCGTACTCGGTGACGATGCGCAGGCTCGCCGCCATGTAGAGGAGCAGCGCGCCCAGCGCGATGGCCGCGCCCAGCGGCAGTCCCAGGGTCATGGTCCTTCCTCCCGCACGGCGTCGGCCATGCTCGCCTCGGTCACACGAAGCTCCAGTCCATCCACACCCACCACGCGGACACGCGTGCCGGCCGCGATCGGCACCTCGGCGCGGGCGTTCCAGCGCTCCCCATGGATGCGCACGGCGCCGGCATCCGGCGCCACGGCCTCGAGGGTCTCGCCCAGCTCACCGAGCAGGCCCTCGGCACCGGCCGGCGAGCGCTTGCCGCGCAGGCGCGCCGCCGTGGTGGCCAGGGCGAGCGAGCCCCCGCACAGCAGCAGGGCCAGCGGCAGCACTGCGCCCCACCCCAGGCGCACGTCGGCATCGGCGAAGAAGCGCGGGTCGGCCTCGTCGATCAGCAGGCTCGACCCGAGCAGCAGGCAGCCCAGTGCGGCGGCCGTAAGCAGGCCGAAGCTGGTCACGTACATCTCCAGCACGAGCAGGCCCGCAGCCACCGCGAGCAGCGCGATGGCGCCCAGGTTGACCGGCAGCAGGTTCAGGCCGATGGCCGCGAGCAGCAGGCAGAAGGCGCCTGTCGCGCCGGGGAAGATCAGGCCCGGGTTCTGCACCTCGACCACCAGGCCGAGGATGCCGAGCATCAGCAGGGCGTACGCCAGGTTTGGGTCACCGAGCACCTCGAGCGCGCGTTGCTGGAT
>JAPPOT010000600.1 GCA_028817855.1 Myxococcales bacterium | reverse complement strand
CGCCGGTGACGGTCGCGCTCGGCGCGGATGGGGCGGTGGCCGGCGGCGGCGACTGGGCCGGCAGGGTGACTGTGCCCGCCGGCGCCGCCGTCGTGTCGTTGGATGGCGTGTCCGCGCAGCCGAGCAGCCAGCTCGGCAACAAGAGCGCTTGCCAGATCGCGATGCGTCGCATTCACCCGCTCCCTGTCGACCACCACGCCGCGGGAGGCAGTGTAGCGCCGGGGTTTCGGCGGGAGTTACGGGATCGTTCGGGGTGATGGGCGCCGGGTTGGCAGTTCGCGACGACCGACCCGACCGCGACGCGCGTCCTGGAGCCCGAGGCGCGGCCCTGCTAGGAACCCGGCGCCGATGTTGACCTGGCGGGGACGCGCCCGCGGACCAGCACGCTGCAGCTCGCGCTGGGCGACGCGCGCTGGGTTCGTTGGTTGCTGGAGCACGGCGCCAACCCGGACCTGTACGACTCCGATGATCGCCGCGCAGCGCCACCCGCCCTGGCCGATGCGGTCGCGCGCGGTGCCTCGGTCCAGCTCGAGCTGCTGCTCGCGGCGGGCGCGGAGGTCGACCGCAGCTTCCGCGTCAGCTTCGGGTCGGGCTGGCCCCTGGAGCTCGCGGTCGCCCGTCACGGTCCCGACGACGGCAGCCGCGGTGCCGTGCTGGAGGTCTTGCTGCGGTCCGGGCGGTGCTCATCCGAGCATCGGGTCCGCGGGCTGATCGCAGCGCTGATGCGACGGGATGAGGCCTCGGCGCAGCGCCTGATCGAGGGCGGCGCCGTCCTGGACGCGGAAGACCCCGCGCACACGGGGCCGCTGACCGTGATCCTCGCGCGCGCTGGGGATGCGCGCATCGAGCTGTTGGAGCGGCTCTTGCCCCCATCCGTGCTCGAGGCGGCTCGCGCCCGCACCCGGCCGCCGCGCGCTTCGCTGGGCGTCGCCGGCTTTCTCGCCCCGGCCGAAGAGGCCGAGCATCGCGCGCGGGCGGGTGCAGCCGCAGGGGCCGGCGTGCAGACCGTGATCGACGGCAGCGCCGCGGCGCGCGCAGGCCTGCGGCGCGGCGACGTGATCACGACGCTCGACGGCGCGCCGATCGCACGCTTCGCAGAGCTCCTCGAGGCCCTGCGTTCGCACGCGCCGGGTGAGCAGGTCGTGCTCGGCTACTTCCGGGATGGCGAGGAGTCGAGTGTGACCGTGACGCTGGACGCTCGATAGCCGAGGGGACTCGCCCAGGCTCGCCCGGGAGCGAGCGCTCAGTCCCAGCTCGTCTGGGCGCCGGCGCAGGGCGTGTCGATGCCGTGCACGTCCTCGAGCAGCTCGCGTAGCGCGCCCGCTTCGTCCGTCACGTCCACGGCCAGCTCGATGGTGTCGGTCAGACCCGCGAAGCGGCGCTCGACCTCGGCCTTCAGGTCGCGATAGGGCGCACAGGCGACGAAGGGCTCGAGGATGTCGTCGCTGATGACGGCGGGCATCTCGCTCCACTTGCCGGCGCGCGACATGGCGTGGAGCTGCTCGCCCACGTCCTGCCAGCCGTGGGCCTCGAGCACCGGCCGATAGGCGGGGGTCGAGCCGTAGAAGGCGACGCGGTAGCGCATGACCTCGCGCGCGCGGGCCACCGCGTCGGCGTCCGCGCCGGTGCACACGAAGCCGCCGCCGCAGATCTCGAAGGTCTCGCGCGCTCGGCCGGCCGCGGCCAGCCCGGCGGAAAGCTCCGGCAGGGCCACGGTTTCCAGGTAGCGGCGCGTGGCAAAGCCGTGCAGGCGCACGCCGTCGCAGACCTCGCCCACCATGCGCAACATGGCGGGACGCACCGCGGCACAGAAGACGGGCACCGGCGGCAGCCCGCTGGCGCGCGGCGAGAACTCCGGCGTCATCAGGGAGAAGCGGTAGTGCTTGCCCTCGAAGCGCAGCGGCTCCCCCCGCTCCCAGCAGCGCCAGATCGCGCGCAGGGCCTGCACGTACTCCTTCATGCGCGCGCGCGGCGCCCCCCAGGGCACGCTGAAGCGGCGCTCGTTGTGGGCGCGCACCTGGGTACCGAGGCCCAGCGCGAAGCGACCGCCCGACTGGGCGTGCAGGTCCCAACCCAGGTTCGCGGTGATCATCGGAGTGCGCGGAAAGGCGACCGCGATCGAGGTGCGCAGCCCGATGCGCTCGGTGGCGACCGCCGCCATCGCCAGCGGGATGAACGGATCGTGGGCGATCTCCGGCGAGCCCAGGCAGTCGAAGCCCGCCTGCTCGGCGGCCACGGCCACGGTCTGGGCGCGCTTCCAGTCGCCCGCGGGTACGAAGGTCTCGACGCGCATCGCTGCAGCAAAGCAGAATCGTGCCGGCGGGTGAACCGGAGGCGGGCGATTCCCACCACAACATCCTGGTAGGGTTGAGCGCCGAGTCCGTAACCGAGGACGCGGCACTGCCCGAGAGCGAGAACTCGATGCGAACCCTCGAAGCGCTGATCAACACACAAGAGCCTGGAATCGACCTGGTACGCGAGTGGCTGGGCGAGGCGACGAACCCCGTCGAGGTCCTGGAATGCGAAGCGGCCGCCGGAGACGAGACGCTGCTTGCGCTGCAGGTCACCACGCGCTCGCCGATGGGCGCCCTGGCGCACGGCACCGGCGGCCTGCTGGTGGACCACGGATGGGTAAGGGTGCTGGGCGCGGGTTGCCAACGCCTGCCACGCAGCATCACCAGCTGGAACGGCCTGGGCAGCGACGCTCCTCCACGTCTCGACCGGGCAATCGCGATCGGCGACGACGTGGTTGGGGGCTTCTACGCGCTCAACGGCGGGGGACTGCCCGGTGAGCCCGGCCACGTCGCCTACCTGGCTCCCGACAGCCTGGAGTGGGAGAACCAGGAGCTCGGCTACAGCGAGTGGCTCTACTGGCTCTTCACGGGCGATCTGGCGCTGTTCTACGAGAATGCTCGCTGGCCCAACTGGGAAGCCGAAGTCGCACAGCTGCGTGGCGATCAGGGCTTCACCCTCTACCCCTTCCTGTGGGCCGATGGGCCGCCCGTCGGCGAGCGCGCGCGAGGAGCCGTTCCGATCGAGGAGCTGTGGTACCTCCACGCCGTGGAGGTCCCGCGACAGCTGGGGTCGCCGGGATGACGGGTGAGGCAGCTCGGACTTGTCTCGTGCTGGCGCTCGCCGTGGGGGCGGCGTGCTGCGAGGCCACGGGTGATGGAAGCGAGCACCGCGATCCGGCGGTGGAAGGCGCCGAGTCGGCGCCCCCGGCCCGCGTGGACCCGCCTCGCTGAGTGCAGACACGGAAATCGATGGCGTTGTGATCACGCTTGGCGATGGAGCTG
>JAPPOT010000801.1 GCA_028817855.1 Myxococcales bacterium | reverse complement strand
GCTCTGCGTCGGCGTCGCCTAGCAAACCGGGGAGCTTCGGCTTTCCATTCGTGCCGTCGGTGCTGAAGTCGAGCCAGGTGCGACTCCGGAGGCGTCTCCGGCACGAGGGGCCGACGCCGGCTTCGCCCCATAGCGTGTGCAGCATGGGTGGGGGGCTGCTCGTGTTGCCATCGGTCCCGGTGTCGATCGCATGGGCCGGTTCGGTGGGTAGGGCCACCACGAGCTGCCCCTTGCTGGCGAGCCTGCAGTCGGGGCCCTGGGCGGACATGAGGATCTCTTCGTGGAGATACACCTCCCTGAAGCTTCCCAGGTACTGCAGCTGGATCATGGATCCCGGGGAGTCGACCCCGAGCGCCGCCACCTCCGGATGGCCTCTCACGGACTCCGCAAACCGTGCCATCGGCTCGGGAATGGAGGCGGCTGGTGTCGCGCGCATGGGTGCGTGCTGCGTCCGAGGGCGCACCACTCGCGGTCCGTCGCTGGACTCCACGACGAGGTAGTCGAGCGTGTTCGCTGCCGACCCTGCCGTGACACGAAAGCCATGGACGGGCCGGCCCACGCCCGAGAGCGAGTAGTAGTGGCGATAGGGCAGCAGGCCGTCGTGGACCCTGGCGAGCTCCGCCGCGGTGCGCGGCGGCGGTCGCGCGATGTCCGCAGAGAGGTATGGCGGCTGGACGACCTGTGGCATGTCGTCGTCTTGCTGCTCGGTGGCAGCTGTCAGCCCCGCGGTCGCACATGCCCCGTGCAACAGAACCGCGGCGACTGTGGTCGCGAGCCTCATCGTGGGTTGCATGACGACCACCGAAGAGTAGCCGCCCATGGAGACGACGCGTAGATGCGCGCTGGGAAGGACACCGGACTGTGCTGCCCCGGCACGCCCACGCGGCACGCCCACGCTTCCCAGGACACTTCCGCCGACACGGGTTCTGGCCCCCGCTTCCGGTTCTGGCCCCCGCTTCCAAGGACGTTTCTTGAAGCCATCGACCGGACAGCGCCCATCGACAACTTCCCTTGGAAGCCATCGACCGGGAAGCCTGATCGCCGTCACAGACCCAGGTTGCGCGCCGTCACAGACCCAGGTTGGATTCTGACACAACTGGAAGCGTCCGTGGCCGATGGTTCGCGATCCGCATCGAGGACAATGCGGTTCTGACCATGGTGATGGCCGACGCGAGCGCGGCGCTGCGGGCCGAGGTGTTCGACTACAGCGACCCGGAGCTCGTGGATGCCGAGAGCCCGCTGCAAACCTGGAGCGGTGGTGAAGGGGACGCGCTGGAGACCCCGATCGAGCGCGGTGAGTACCTCGTCACCGTGGGGGGAATGGCCGGCGACAGCTACGAGCTCGTTCTCTCCGTGGAGACCTACGAGCCCGCCGAGCCCGACACGCCGCCGGGCGACGAGATCGAGGACGCCTTCGATCTAGGGGACCTGGATGCGGAGATGCAGACGATCGGTGGCTACGTCGGGCAGACCGATGCCGCGGACTACTTTCGCTTCAACCTGGTCGAGAGCTCGACCATCTCCGTTCACGGGGCCGACGTCGTCGGTGGCGTGACGATGGCGCTGTTCGAGCACGAGAGCGTGCTCGACGAGGCCGACGCGATCCGGAAGGTGATCGCGAGCGAGCTCACGCCGGACGAGCTGCTCGTCAATCTGCCCCGGGGCGAGTACCTGCTGCGCGTCACGACAGAGGAAACCGGCAGCTCCAGCCGCCTGGCGCAGGTGCGCGACGACCTCTACACGCTGCACTTCCAGGCGACCGAGTGGGAGGGCGCGGCAAACGAGCCGGCATCGGATCCCGGCGCGGAGAAGGGCGGCGCCGAGGACCTGGGAACTCTCTCGGGGCTGCAGACCGTGAGCGGGCACGTCGGGCGCACGCTCGATCCGGAGGACTACTTCCGCTTCGAGCTGGCGGGGGCGGCCACGGTCGACCTGCTCTTCGACCCCTCCAGCGGCGCGGCCACCGCGCAGATTTTCGCCGACGCATCCGTGATCGATGAGGACTCGCCGATCGTCGCGCTCAACTCCTCGGCCACCGGGATCGAGGCCCTCACCGACCAGCTTCCCCGCGGCGTCTACTACGTGCGGATCGTGCCCCTGATCACCGGCAGCTCCAGCGCCGTGGCGCAGACGCGCGACAACCTCTACACGCTCAACCTGAGCGCGACGCGCTGGGTCGACGATGGCACGGAACCCGCGAGCGACCCCGGTGACAACGCCAATGCTGCGACCAGGCTCGGCGTGCTCACCGAGCGCGTCTCCTTCTCCGAGTTCGTAGGTCGCGAGCTGGACCCGGAGGACTACTACCAGGTGTCCCTGAGCACTGCGTCCACGGTGACGGTCGCGATCGAAGATGTGGCGGGGCGTGTGACGGTGCAGCTCTTCGCGGACGCAGAGGTGATCGACGAGAGCGCGCCTCTCTTCTCCATCAATGGAGCCGACCCCGAGCCCGAGGAGCTCGAGGCGGGTCTGTACTTCGTCCGCGTCGTACCCCTGATCACCGGGAGCAGCTCCTTGGTGGCCGCGTCCCGGCGAAACCTCTACACCGTCACGCTGACCGCAGCGGCGAGCGAGTAGGAGGCTCCAGAGGCCGCAGGCCGTGAGGGTTCCGTCATGGATGTACGCGCGGCATGCAGGCCGCGCTGGCCTCGAAGCTGGCGGACGCGGCGGCAGATCGGGACGAGGCGTCGGGCGGAAGCATTCGCCCGATCAAGCGCACCGTGGTCGTGCCCGTCGGCAGCGGGCAACACCCGCCGGGCATGGAGTCATCGCCGCGGCACGCGATCTCGCGGCCGTCGAGGTCGCCGGTCAAGCGCAGGCGCTCGCCCTCGTGCGTTTCGATCAGCAGGGCGCTGGAGCAGGTGTTGCAGCACGTGTAGGGAGGGCAGGCGGCCTCCGTGCAGCTGGACCCCGTTTCCGAGATGTGACCCTCGACGACCACCGGCTCCGTGACCCAGGGCTGCGGCTGGATCGGTCGGTCAGGATTGCAGCGTGGAAGTTGCAGCGCGCAACGGTCACGTTGCTGGATCGCGCAATTTGCCGCCCACGATGACGACGTACCCGCGCAACCCGTGAGCATCAGCAGAGGGAGGTAGAGCGGCATGTGCATACGCACCGCCGCAAGTGTACCGCGGGACGCAGCCCGCTACTTGCTGGGTAGCGGGACTTCCTCCAGCTCGCCGCCGACGTAGGCGACGGCGGTCTGCTTCTTGGAGTGGCCTCGGGTGATCTTGGCGGGGACGTGGCGCTTGCCGTTGCCGTCGTCCACTTCCAGGTTGTGCTCGATGCGGTCGCGCTTGGACTTGGGG
>JAPPOT010000765.1 GCA_028817855.1 Myxococcales bacterium | reverse complement strand
CGACAGGGGCGGGCGCTCCCCCGGGTCCGCCGCTATCGGCGAGTTGAGCCCGAGGTTCAGCATGGTGCAGGTCTGGCCGGTCATCAGGTTGCCCATCACGGCCACCATCGGCTGCAGGCAGATACGCTCGCCGCAGGCCGGCGGTGGCAGCTGCACGTGGTGCTCGGCGAAGAAGCCGGGCGCGTCGAGGGACGCCATCGACGGCACCAGCCCCGCCTCGAGCTGACCGCGGAAGAAGCCGAAGTCCTGGGCGCCGCCGAAGCTGACGTTGGTGCCCATCGGCATCGGTGCGTCGAAGCCGGCGTTGTTCACCGGACCGTTCGTCGTCCCTCCTGCCGAGCGCTTGGCACTGGAGGTCTCGACCGACGAGCACGCGCACAGCGCGAGCGCCGTCAGCCAGGTGCACAACAATCCGGTCGAGTTTCCCTGTCTATCGCTCGTTCGTTCCATTGTTCTTCTCCTGTGCTGAGGGCGCGCGCGCCCGTCTCTGCTGTTCTCGGGGCGCACGCGCCCCGTCTCGGCCGCCATCCGTGCGACCGACATCCCCCCGTCAGACCCTTCTTCGCCGCCGCCCGAGGTGGCCGTCGCTTCAGCTCGGTGGCCGCCCCCGTCGCCGGCGTCGCAGCCACAGGCCGGCGGTCGCCAGCAACGCCAGCCACGGCGCCTGCTCGCCACCGCCCGCCGCGCTGCAGCTCCCATCGTCGTCGACGCAGTCCACGTGGAAGGCCAGCGACAGGGGCTCGAGCGTGCCGAGCTCGCCGGCCAGCTCGCCCACCACCTCGAGCTCGTGGGCGCCCTCGCCCACGCAGCTGCTCAAGCACGTGGGCAGCGCCAGCGTCGCCTGCCCCGCCGTCGTCTCCAGCGCGCCGAAGTCGAACCAGGTCTCGGTCGCGCCCTGGTCGACTCGCGCGCTCAGCCTCAGTTGCGGGAGGTACTCACGCACCAGCGGATCGAGCGTCAGCTGGAAGACCGGATCGCAGCCATCGCCCGCAGGCTCGATCGTGCCCAGCGTGCTGGGCAGCTCGGCCTGCTCGCCCACCCGCACATCCGCCGGCTCCGTGCCGGGCCCGCCCAGCCGGTAGGTCCCCTCTCCCAGGTCCGTGCGCGGCCGGATCAGGAGGTTGTCGCCGTCGAGCTGTTCCACGTCGAACTCCACCATCTCGCCCCCTTCGTCGAGCAGAGTCAGCGCCCCGGCGTCGAAGTCGTCGCAGCCCGCCGTGCGGATCACGATGCCGCCTCCGCCGGCCGGGATCGCCTCGCCGGCCAGGGCCGCCTCGGTCGGCCCGCAGCCCAGCGCGCCGGTCTGGCCGCCCTGGACTCTGGGGTCGTTGACGACGCCGCCGTTGGAGCGCTTGGCCGACGAGGTCTCCGACGAGCTGCACGCGGCCAGCAGCAGCGCCAGCACGGCTCCTGCGGTCCCCCGGGGCATCGGTCGGCTCGAGCGATCCATGGCTGGACTATGGCAGCTCCGGGGCGTTCGCCAAGGTCAGTTACGAACATACACTGGCTCAGAACCGGTCCTAGAGGTACGATTTTGACAGAATGGACCACGATCGCCTAGCTCGACAGCTGATCGGTCGAATGCGCGGTGGGCGCTCCCAGGCCGTTCTCAGCCGCCGCCTGCGCTGCCGCAGCAACGTCGTGTACACCTGGGAGGCGGGCCGCCGCTTCCCCACCGCGGCCGTCTTCTTCCGCTACGCGGCCCTGGTCGGCGTGGACGTGGAGCGCGGTATGACGGCCTTTCTCGGCACGCTGCCGGAGGAGCTGTCGGGGCGAGCCTGGGATGCGCCGGCGACCACGGCGGCGCTATTGCGCCACCTGCAGGAGGGCACCACCGTCGCCACGCTCTCGCGCAAGCTCGGCAAGGGTCGCGTCAGCGTGGGGCGCTGGCTCAAGGGCGAGGCCCAGCCGCGTCTGCCCGATCTCTTGCGGCTGATCGACGCGACCTCGCTGCGCTTGCTCGACTTCCTCGACATCTTCGTGCGCCCCTCGAGCCTGCCGGCCGCGCGCGAGGCCTGGCACGTGCTCGAGGCCCAGCGCCGCCTCGCCTACGAGCTGCCGTGGAGCCACGCGGTGATGCGCGTGCTCGAGATTCGCGAGTACCGCGAGCTGCCCCGACATCGCGATGGCTTCATCGCGGCGCGGCTCGGCATTTCCCAGGACGAGGAAGCGCGCTGCCTGCGGGCCCTGTCCGAGTCGAAGCTGATCGCCCGTCGGCGCGGCCGCTGGGTCGTGACCGACATGCTCACGGTGGACACGGCGCGCGACCCGGGCGCGGGCCTGCGCCTCAAGAGCCACTGGGCGCGCATCGGTCTCGAGCGCCTGCCCGAGCTCGAGCCCGGCGGCCAGGACCTCTTCTCCTACAACCTCTTCAACGTGTCCGAGGGCGACTGGGAGCGGCTGCGCGAGCTGCACATCGCCTATTTCCACGAGCTGCGACGGATCGTGGAGGGATCGGAGCCGCCGGAGCGCGTCGCCCTCGTCAACATTCAGCTCATCCGTCTCGACGAGTGCGCGCCGTAGCCCGTGGCCGCGGGCTCATCCCGGGCGGCGAATGCGGCGCCACAGCAGCCACGCCACCACCGGCACCGCCATCGGCAACACCAGTCCCGGGCCTGCCAGGCCCTCCGGCATCAGCGCGGCGCCGTTGGCCGCCATCGCGCCGGCGTAGAAGGTGTTGCCGAGCGCGGCCGCGAGCATGAAGGGAGCGACGGGCGCGCGCTCCGCGCCGGCCGCGATCGCCGTGGCCTCGGCCAGCACGGGCACCGGTCGGCTCAGGAAGACCACCGACAGCGCCGGGGCCTGCGGCAGCTCGGTGGCCCAGCGCTCGGGCAGCAGCCGCCCGAGCCCGTAGCCGACCAGGTTGCCGATGCACAGCCCGACGAAGGCGAAGGCGAAGCCAGCCCCGAGCCCGAGGCGTCCGCCAAGCAGCGAGCCGATGATGCTCGAGGGGATCGGCAGCAGCACATCGAGGCACAGCAAGCCGGCGCCGGTCAGCCCGAACTTCAAGCTGTCGTCGTCGCGCGCCTGCAGCCAGCGCTCGCCGGGCAGCTCGCCGATCACGACGAAGGGCACGATCGGCACGAGCAGTGCCGTGAGCGCGACGAAGAGCGCCTGTCGCGCGCGCGGTGGGTCTGGCATGGCGCGGGACTTTAGCACCGGCGGGTGTGCGGGAGGGTGAGTCCGCGGCCGTGGGCCGAGACTGTGGCCGAGTCGGCCGAGTCCGAGATTGTGGCCGAGACCGAGTCCGAGACCGTGCCTCTGTGACCCGTCGACATCACGAGTCAACTTCTGACCAATCGTCAGACGAGC
>JAPPOT010000702.1 GCA_028817855.1 Myxococcales bacterium | reverse complement strand
GTCAGCTACAGAGCGTAGAGGAGCATCCAGCTCGCGATCGCGAACAGCCCGAGCGCCAGGATGACCCAGAGCGTGACGTCGACGCGCGGACCGGGCGGGGCGGTCGAGATCGGCGTGGGATCGAAGGGCGACGGCAGCTCCGGCGGCGGAGCGGGCTCGCGTGCCGGCGCGTTAGGTGGCTGCGCGGGTGAGGTAGGCGGTGGGGGTGCCGGCTGCCGCGCCTGCGGCGGCAGCTTGGCGAGGGCATCCTCGTGCGCGCGGCTGATCACCCGGGTCTCGTCGCCGCGGGCGATACGCACGTCGCCCGACTCGAAGAGGGCGCGCATGGCGTCGCCGACGAAGGGTGTGCTGGCACGCGCCGGCGGCTCACTGTCGCCACTTGCGGGCGCCTCCGGCTCGATCGGCTCGAGACGTTCTTGCCCGCCCTGCTGCTGCAACCGGAACCGAGTCGAGTCTTCCATGATCGCTGACGCGCCTTCCGACCTGCGAGCCGTGTGGCGCGCTGCGGGACATATTGGCTCATGACCCTACATTTGCAACGGTCGATCTACCCAAACATTGTGGGGGGCCGGCTCAATAGAAATTGTTGGCCATTCGACCGACCTGCGTGCCGCGCCAGCACTTCGACTGCCGGCGGAAAGAGTCCCCTGGGCCCCTCTTTACTTTCCGTCCTAGTTGGGTGAATGGTCGGACCGTGGGCGTGGACGACGTGATGCGGGTGCCCTTGCAGGGGAAGGGACCGATTTTGGCAGCAGTACAATGACCGGTATCTATGTCGCCCACACACCCGCGCAGACCGAGCAGGCGAGCACTCTAGTCGATTTGCTCGAGTCTTCGCTCTCCCTCGACGAGAGTGGCATCCGCTGCAGCACGCTGCCCGGCTACGCCACCACGCGCTCGAATGGCGAGGGGCTGCGCGCCGACATCGGCGGCAGCCAGGCGGTGATCGCCCTGGTGGATGATCACGCCCTGCGTGACCCGCAGCTGATGCTCGAGCTGGGGGTCGCCTTCACATACGACAAGCGCATGATGCTGCTGGTGGAGGGCGCCGAGCGCGGCGACAGCCTGCCTGGTGCGCTGCGCGAGCTCAGCTTGGTCGAGCGCATCGATGGCAACGCGCTGGTGTCGATGGTCGAGGACCTGGCCTTCGAGCTCGGCCTGCGACCGCGACTGGGCGAGGGCGCCCAGGAGGCGATCCGTCAGCTGAGCACGGCGCCGCCCCCCGCCGACGAGGTACCGACCGTGCGCCCGGTGCAAGCGCACATGGAGGCCGCGGACGTGGAGGTGCCCAAGGCAGCGCCCGTCCCGCAGCTCGACGCCCAGCCACAGGCGCTGCTCGAGGTGCAGCCGGGAGGCGAGCATCCGCCCGAGCCTCTGCGCGAGTCGGAGCCGGACCCGGCCCTGAGCGCGAGTCCCGAGCGAGAGCGCCACGACTCCGTCGAGGAGATCCAGCTCGAGGACGACGACCTGTGGATGGTCGACGACGAGGTCTCCGTACCCGGGTCGATCCCCGCTCCCACCGCACCGACGCCTGCGCCGACGGTGGCCCCCGAGGTGGCCGACGCCGGGCCCCAGGCCCCGGAGCCGCTGCCGGCACCGAGCTTCACGCCCGTGCCGGAGCCGGCGTTCGAGCCCGTCTCGGTGCAGGAGAGCACGAGCTGCGTGGAGGCCCTGGAGGCGGGCCGCGCGATCAGCGAGTGCTCGTTTCACCGCGAGGCCGGCGGCAACTTCGCGAGCGAGCTGGAGGGCAGCTTCGGCCGTTTCGTGGACTCGGTCGGCGGCAGCTGGGACTCCCTGCGCCACCTGGCCGACGTGGATGTATGGCTGGCGGCCACCGACAACCTGCTCGAGGGCCTGAGGACCGATCAGCGCTACGCAGCCGACTGGTACGAGCTCGGCTACCAGTTCTCCACCCTGCGCTCGATTGCGGAGGGTGGTATGCCCGCGGACCCGGACGACTATCCGGCCTATGCCGAGATCTGGCAGCAGTCCCTCGACCAGTTCTGGCGCTCCGCGGACTGCGTGCAGATTCCCCCCGAGGAGGTCGTGCGCGTCCGCAGCATGCTCGAGAACCTGCTCGGCCCCGAAAACGAGCGCGACTACACCAACCTGGTCCGCTCCCTCGAGACGCTGAAGGGGCATGCCGAAACCGCCGACAAACAACGCCGCTGGTTCGGGTGAATCGGGCGAGGTTCGCCCAGGAGCGGCTTACGTCCTCGAAGAAATCCTCGACGTACTTCCAGTACGCCTCCGGTTTCTTCTCCGGGCGCGCTCGCTCCTGAACGAACCTCGCCCGATTCACAAGCTGTGCGCTGCCGCCGCTTACCGTGAGGGAGGCACCGAATCCAGGTGGGCTTTCAGGCGGTGGAGGACGAGGTCTACGGCTACGTCGTTGTTGCCGCCTTCGGGGATGATGAGGTCGGCCCAGCGTTTGCTGGGCTCCACGAACTGCAGGTGCATGGGGCGGACGGTGGCGTAGTACTGCTCGCGTACCTGCTCGAAGGTGCGGCCGCGCTGCTCCATGTCGCGGCGGACGCGGCGCAGCACGCGCAGGTCGGCGTCGGTGTCGACGAAGAGCTTGACGTCGAGCCGCTCGCGCAGCTCCGGGTCGACGAAGGCGAGGATACCCTCGAGCATGATCACCGGCGCCGGATCCACGCGCCGCACCTCCGCCCTGCGCAGGTGGGTGACGAAGTCGTAGACCGGCACGTCGACCGGGCGACCCTGGCGCAGGGCGTCCAGGTGCTCGATCAGCAGGGCGTTGTCGAGCGCCTCGGGGTGGTCGAAGTTGAGCTCGTCGCGCTCGCTGGCGCTCAGGTCGGGTCGTGGCAGGTAGTAGCTGTCGTGTTGCAGCAGCGCGACCGAGGCGGCGTCGAGCGCACCGGTGATGCGCTCCGCGACGGTGGTCTTGCCGGAGCCGGTGCCGCCGGCGATGCCGATCACGAGCCGCCTCACGTCGCCCCTTCTACCACAGGCCCATGCCCCTGCCCGTGCGGCGGCAGCGCGACCCCAGGTGCGGTCGGCGAAGACGTCGTCGAAGCACTGGTCTGAGCACGCCATCACCATGTCGCAGCCGTCCAGGTCTGGATCGCCCTCGGCGTCGAGGACTAGCGCGGTTCCAGCGCGAGCAAAGCGAGTCGAAGTCCCCGCATTTCGTTCGTCCTCGCCACCAGGCTCCCCGATCACACGAAGGGCGTGCTGCGGCCCACCAGTGAGCGGGCCGAGACGCGCGCACAACGGTGCGACGTCGAGCCCGTCTGGACTCCAATGTAACGACGCGTAAGCTAGGCCGTCGGAGAGGTCTGGATGGCGAGCCCTGCCGAGCAGCGCGTGTTCAACCCGCACGGTCGGCGCCACTACCGGCGTCACTATTCCCTCGGCGAGGTGCGCGCCGGCGGGGTGGTGGTGCTGCTGCTGGCTGGCGTGCTGAGCTGGGTGGTGTGGATGGGCGCGCACCCCGATCCCGAGCTCTTCGGGAATGCCGACCTGCTCGATCCGGGCACCCCGGTGGTGGAGCGCGGTGTGCTGCCGGAGGGGCTGTCGCCAGCCGGGTTCGCCGAGGGGCCCATCGCCCACTTCGGCGCCGACAACCTCTACGAGAAGATCAACGGTCGGGCCGGTTACTTCACGTCCAAGGGATTCGAGCAGCTGAGCTTCGTGTCGCTGCGCCACGAGCAGGACGAGGCGCTGGCGATCGACATCGAGCTCTACGACATGGGCAGCGCCGACAACGCCCTGGGCGCCTACGCGGGCGAGAAGGGCGCCGGGATCGAGTCCGAGCGCGCGGCCGCCGGGCTGTGGCATCGGGACCGCAACGCGCTCTACCTCACCCATGGCCAGCACTACGTGCGCGCGATCGGATCGAGCGAGCAGCCCGCCGTGCTCGAGGCGCTCGGACAGCTGCGCGGCGCGCTCGAGGCCGGGCTGCCGGCAGCGGAGGCCGAGCTGCCGTGGGCGCACGCGCTCTTCGCCGAGCGCGGCATCGACAGTGGGGCGATCACCTACCACCGGGAGAACGCCTTCTCCTTTGGCTTTGCGCGCGGCGTCTACTCGGCGCTGCTCGCAGACGGCGAGACCGAGGTCTTCGTCGTGGCCGCGCCCGACGAGGCGGCCGCCGGGGCGCTGGCCGAGCGCTTCCTCGGGGGCTTTGCCAGCATCGGGGAGCGGCTCTCGGGCGAACCCTGGGTGAAGGACCGCTACCTGGGCAGCCTGGCGGGTGCGCGGGCGGCCGGGGCGCTCGTCTGCGGCGTGCGCGGCGCCCCCGAGCTGGAGGCAGCGCGGCGCGAGCTGGAAGCCCTGTGCCAGGTGCTCGGGGCGCTGCCCGAGGCGTTGCGCGAAAAGGCGCTTGCGGGTGCGGCCCCTGCGCCCGAGAAAGGGGAGGTGGAGAGCGCCGAGAGCGAGCAGGGTGAGGCGGCCGGCGGCTATGACGAGGCCGAGGACGGCTATGAGTGAGCACCGCGACGAGCCCGGGGCTGAGGATGACGGGCGTGCCCAGCACGCTGCTGAGGATGACGGGCGTGCCCAGCACGCCCTGGCCGGCCGCCGGCGCTTCCTGCAGCAGGCGGCGGTCGTGGCAGGGGCCTCGGCGGCGGCGGGCTGGGCCGCGCTGGCTCCGGAGCACTGGCCGCTGTCGTTGCAGGACGCCACGGGCGAGCGCGGCAAGCCGGCCCCGCGCGTGATGAGCCTGCCCGACGGGGGCTACGGGCTGGCGGCGGTCGCCGGTGCGCCCGACCTGGGCATCGCCCGCGGGCAGGGCGCCGACGTGGCGCGGATGCTGCGGGCGGCGGTCGATGCCCTCGGTGGCATGGGGCGCTTCGTGGAGCGTGGCGACGTGGTGCTGATCAAGCCCAACGTCGCCTTCGAGCGCGCCGCGCCCCTGGGCGCCACCACCCACCCGGACGTGCTCACCGCGCTGATCCACCTCTGCCGCGAGGCGGGCGCGGGCGAGGTGCGCGTGGCGGACAATCCGATCGAGTCCCCCGAGGCGTGCTTCGCGCGCACCGGCCTGCGCAGCGCAGCGGTCGACGCCGGTGCGCGGGTCTTCCTGCCGCAGCCCGCCGATTTCGAGTTGCTGCACACGCCCGGCGCGGCCCTGATCGAGCGCTGGCCCTTCTTCGCGCGGCCCTTCGTCGGCGTGACCAAGGTGATCGGCGTGGCCCCCGTGAAGGACCACAACCTGTGCGCGGCGTCGATGACGACGAAGAACTGGTACGGCCTGTTGGGCGGGCGGCGCAACCAGTTCCACCAGGACATCCACGGCATCATCGCGGACCTGGCGCTGATGCTGAAGCCGAGCTTCGTGGTGCTCGACGGCACCCGCGTGCTCTTCCGCAGCGGGCCCACCGGCGGCAGCCTGAGCGACGTCAAGCCAGGCCACACGATCGTGGCCTCGACGGATTCGGTGGCAGCCGACGCCTTCGGCTGGAACGAGCTGCTCGAGCGCGCGGACCAGCCTCTTCCGGGTTACTTCGGGCTGTGTGAGCAGCGCAAGCTCGGCACCACCGATTACCGCGCGCTGAACGTGAAGGAGGTGCAGGTCGGATGAGCGCCGAGCCCCGCCCGGTGTCGATCGGTCGCGACGGCAAGGTGCGGCTGCGCATGCTCGAGCCCAACCGGGACGGCACGCCCTGGTACGCGCGCACCCTCCGCATCACGAGCGTGCGCGTTATTACCCAGGCCTCGTTCTTCGCGCTCTTCGTCTTCCTCCTCTGGGTCACCTGGTTCAGCCGTATGGGCGGCTATCCGGTGTCGCTCTTCCTCGAGCTGGACCCGCTGGTCGGCCTCGCCACCGCGCTGTCGACCCACACCGTGTACCGCTGGCTGTGGCGCGGGCTCTTCGTGCTGATCCCGACGCTGCTGCTCGGCCGCGTCTTCTGCAACTGGATGTGCCCCTATGGGGCGATGCACCAGTTCTTCGGGTGGCTGTTCAACATCCGCAGCAACCGCGACAACCTGGACAAGAACCGCTACCGGCCGATCTACCAGCTCAAGTACTACATCCTTGCGGTGATGCTGGTGATGGCGGCCTTCGGCTCGCTGCAGATCGGGCTGCTCGACCCGATCTCGCTGCTGGTGCGCACCTTCACCACCACGATCATGCCCGCCTCGGACCTGGCGGTCTCCTCGGCCGGGCAGGCACTGGCCGAGCGCGGGATGAACCCGGACCTGACGCCGCTGCTGTCGGCACCGGGCGCGCCCGACGGGCGGCTCTTCGACGGCGCCTGGTTCGTCGGGCTCATGTTGATCGGGCTGGTCGGCATGAACCTGGTGATCCCGCGCTTCTTCTGCCGCGTGCTGTGTCCGCTGGGTGCGCTGCTCGGGGCCCTGTCGCGCTTCTCCCTGTGGCGGATCGACCGGGACGTCACCAAGTGCACCGACTGCGACCTGTGCCTCAAGGGTTGCGAGGGCGCTAGCGACCCCCAGGCGGCGCTGCGCAAGAGCGAGTGCTTCGTCTGCTTCAACTGCATCGACGACTGCCCGGAGGACGCGCTCGCCTTCAAGCTGAGCCCGCTGCCGGTCGCCGACCGCATCGTCGGCTCGGTCAAGGCCGGCACGGCGACGCTCTTCGGTCGCAAGCTCAAGAGCCGCGTGGTGGCGACCGAGATCGCCGCGCCGGACGTGCCGCGGCGCCGCTGGCTCTTCGCCGCCGTCGGCGGGGTGTTGGCCTATCCCTTCCTGCGCCTGTCCAAGGCGGTCAACGACCGCGGCTTCGACGAGAAGGCGATCCGCCCACCGGGCACGGTCGCCGAGCCGGAGTTTCTGGAGCGCTGCATCAAGTGCGACCAGTGCATCAACGTCTGCCCGACCAACGTGCTGCAGCCCTCGACCCTGGACCAGGGCGGGCTCGAAGGGCTGTGGACGCCGGTGATGGACTTCTCGGTTGGCTTCTGTCAGCTCAACTGCACGCTCTGCAGCGAGGTCTGCCCAACGGGTGCAATCCAGAAGATCTCCCTCGCCAAGAAGCTCGGCCTCGAGCGTCACCAGGAGGACGGGCCCGTGCGTGTCGGCACCGCCTTCTTCAACCGCGGCCGCTGCCTGCCCTGGTCGATGGAGACGCCCTGCGTGGTGTGCGAGGAGGTCTGCCCGGTCACCCCCAAGGCGATCGGCACCTACGACGAGACGATCACGCGCTGGGACGGTGAGAAGGTCACCCTCAACCGCCCCTATATGCGCCCCGAGCTGTGCATCGGCTGCGGCATCTGCGAGCACGAGTGCCCAGTGCTGGACGACGCGGCGGTCTACGTCACGGCAATCGGCGAGACGCGCGACGACGAACGCACCCTGCTGCTGAAGACGAAGAAGAACGTTTGACGGCGATCACGGCGGGCACGCGTGGCCGCAGGCCTCCACGCTCCCGTCGCAGCTCTGGACTTCCTGGGGACAGGCGTCCAGCCGGCAGTTGCTGGCGCCCTCGCAGCGCAGCAGGCAGTCGCCGCCCGGGCAGTTGAGGTGGCAGCTCTGGGCGTCGCTGCAATCGACGTCGCAGCGCGCGCCCTGTGCGCACTCGATGGTGATGCGTTTGCCGTCGCGCGCGTGAACCTGGCAGACCGCGTCCTGGTTGCACGTGAGGGCGGCGTCCTCGCGCGCGATCAGGTTGGCGCTGCACTCGGCGTCGCTGCATAGCGCGTCGCAGCCGTCGGCGTTGCAATGGAGGTCGCAGCGCGGAGCCGTGCATTGGCAGGGATCGGCGCCGCACGCGACTACGACCGCAGCGTTTGCTCCACCGTCACCGTTGCCGTCGCCGTCGCCGTTGCCGTCGCCGCCATCCGTCGGCGGATCGGCGGTGGCATCCATCGGCAGCGAGGCGTCGGCCATGGGCCCGGCATCGTCCATTGGGGGCGGCCCAGCGTCGGGCCGTGGAGGCAGGCCTGGCTGCGGATCCTCGCCCGCGGTGATGGCGCTCAGCTCGCCGGGGTCGATCGCTCCGTCCATACACACGCCTGCGTTGCAGGTCTCCGCGTCCGCGCACACGATGCCGACACAGTCACGCAGCAGCAGGATGGGCAGCGACAGACGCGTCCCCGCGATGAAGCGTGTACGGGCGCTGCGCGCGATCTCGGTGCGGCCCTCGAGCGAGCGGCCTTCGACCACCAGCTCGACGGTGCCGCTCGCGTCGGTGTTTCGCGGCACGATCGAGAAGGACAGGGGGAGGGTGACGGCGTCGTCGCCGTGCAGGGCGAAGGTGTGCTCGCGGGCCGGGCCACCGTCGCGCGTCACACGTGCGTGCACGGCCGCGAGCGCATCCGGCACGGCCAGATCACTGTGCACCACGACGCGCAGCTCCGTGACCGGATCGTCACCGTCGCAGCCCCACAGCAGCCCGAGCAGACAGCAGAGTGTGAGGATGAGGCGCACCTGACTCCTTGACCCCCTGAAACGGACACCTTAGCGTTTTTTCTCGGGGCGATGCCCATTTTGACCGACCCGGAGAGGCTGGGGACACTGGGCGCGGGGCGCTAGCGGGCCGAGTCGATCCTGGGTCGTGGAGGCGGCGGCATCGTCTACGAGGCACGCCACGGCTGGACCGGGCGAACGGTGGCGCTGAAGATCCTCAAGCCGGAGCACGCCCGCGACCTCGACCGAGTACGCCGCTTCATGCAAGAGGCCAAGGCGGCGGCCTGCATCCGGCATCGCCACGTGGTGCAGGTGCTCGACATGGGCAAGGAGCCCGACGGCACGGTGTACCTCGTGCTCGAGCGCCTACACGGCGAGTCGCTGGGCACGCGGCTGTCGAGGGGCGGTGCGCTTCCGGTGGATGAGACCCTGCGGTTGCTCGCGCCGGTGATGGAGGCGCTGGTCGTCGCCCACCGCCAGGGCGTCGTGCACCGCGACCTCAAGCCCGACAACATCTTCATCGATGAGGACGCCGCCGGCAGGCGCACTCCAAAGCTGCTCGACTTCGGGATGTCGAAGATGCTCGATGCGACCTGGGGGGAGGCGACCCAGAGCGGCGTGTTGGTGGGCACGCCCTATTACATGTCGCCGGAGCAGGCCGAGGGGCGCAGCGATCAGGGAGCGGCCTGCGACGTGTGGTCGATGGGTGTGATCCTCTACCGCTGCCTGAGCGGGGAGCTGCCGTTCGTGGCGGACTCGCCGACGGCCCTGTTGATGGCGATCGTGCAGGAGCGCCCGGAGCCCCTGCAGGCGCGGGCCGCGCACGTGCCGGAGGCGATCGCGGCGGTGATCGATCGCGCGCTGATCGCCGATCGCGAGCAGCGCTTCGGCGACATGGAAGAGATGCTGGATGCCGTGCGCGAGGCGGCGACCGCAACGGGCATCGAGCTGCCGGAGGTGGTGGGCGAGGCGAGCGTGGAGGCGCCGAGCTTCGACCCGGGGCCAGAAACGCGCGACGTCGTGGGTGCGCGCGGGGTGCGCTGGTGGTGGGCGGCGGCTGCGGCGGTGGCGCTGGCTGTGGCCGTGGTGGCGCTGGGGGCGTTCGCGCGCGATGCGGTCGCGGGCTTCGGGACGGAGACCGAGCCCTGGTCCGTGGCCGAGACCGGGTCCGAGACGGTGGCCGGGGCCGGGGCCGAGTCCGAGCTCGAGACCGGGTCCGAGTCCGAGTCCGAGTCCGAGACGGTGGCCGGGTCCGGGACCGAGACGGTGGCCGGGTCCGGGACCGAGTCCGAGTCCGAGACCGGGTCCGAGACGGTGGCCGGGTCCGAGACCGGGTCCGAGTCCGAGACCGTGGCCGGGATCGGGGTGGTGGCCGAGCCTGTGAACGGGACTCGGCCGCGCGCGACCACGCGTAGGAGCACGCGTACCTCCACCGCGACCAAGCGCGGAGGAAAAGCTGCCGCGCGTGGTCCGACCATCCCTGACGTGACGACCGAGTGGTGATGCGCGCACGTCTCCTCCACCTGCTGGCGGCGCTGTCCTGGCTTGTCGCGGCGCCGGCGGCCGCTTCCGAGCCCGAGCGGGGAGGCGAGGCCGCGCCGCGGGGCGAAGCGACACCGGAGCCGGAGGAGCCGGAGGCCGATCGGGAGGCCCAGGCGCGGGCGCTGTTCGAGCGCGGACTGGAGTACGCCCGGCAGGAGCGCTGGGGCGAGGCGCTCGAGTACTTTCGGCGCTCGCGGGCGCGGCTCGACCGGGCGAGCTCCGCCTTCAACATGGCGGTGGCGCAGCTGAGGTTGGGGCGCCCGTCGGGAGCGCTGCGCAGCCTCGACGACTACCTGCGACTGGCCGATCCGACCGATGAACGCGAGGCGCGGCGTCGCGAGGAGGCCCGGCGGTTGCTGGAGCTGGCGCTGGCTTCGATCGCCCGCGTCGAGCTGACGCTGGATCCGGCCCACGCACTGCTCGAGCTCGACGGGATTCCGCACGCCGGCGAGGGCGCGCGGCGCGAGCTGACGCTGGATCCGGGTCCCCACCGCCTGGAGGCGAGTGCGGACGGCTACCATCGCGGCGTGCTGGAGCTGTCGGTGCTCGACGGCGAGCGCAGCAGCCGGCGCCTGGCCCTCGAGCCGGTCCCCGCACCACCGGCAGTCACGGCCGCGCCTGCGCCCCGGCCCGCCCGCGATGGCTCGCTCCTGAAGGAGCCGCTCTTTTGGGCGGTCACCGGTACGCTGCTCGCGGCGGTCACCGTCGGGCTGGTGGTCGGTCTGTCAGACGACGCCGACCCCGGCACCGGTGGCAGCACCGGCGTGGTGCTCGAGGCGCTCAAGGCGCAACGCCCCCGTTGATCGCGCGGCGCGCTCGCTGCGCAGCGCCAGAACCCATCTAGATGGGTTTCTAGTCGAGCGCTTCGCGGACCAGCTTGCTGATGACGTCGGCGGCGCGCGATTCGAGGCGCAGCCACTCTGCCGCCCCGGGCGCCTCCAGCTCGATCACGCGGTGGCGGTCGACATCGACGCCGCACAGCACCACCGGCAGGGGTACGTCCATTAGCGACTGAAGCCATTCGATCGTCTCGGCGCCGATCGGCGATGCGATGTCATCATAGATCACGACGGGTGTGGCGCGCTTGCCCTCGACCGAGGCGACTAGGTCCATCGTCATCTCCACCATGCGGACCTGGGCGACGCCACGCAACCGGTCGGCCAGCTCCGAGCACAGCACCTGGTCGAAAGAAACCATCAGCACCAACGTTGCAGGCTCTGTCAGTGGGGTGGAGCCGGGGCGCAGGCGCGCCACCTTGGCCGCGTCGACCCCCTCGCGCATCACCGGCCGTGGACCGGTGTCGCTCGGTGTGCCCGAGGCCCGCTGGCGGATGTCGCTGGTCGCCATCTCCATCACCGGCGCGAGCTGCTCGACCATGCAGGCGCCGGCGTCCTCGCCGAGCAGGCGCTCGACCTGGCGGCGGATGGGGCCCTCGACCAGCTGCCGGAACTCCTCGATCTCTTCGGGGATGCGGACCAAGCCCCGGCGCCGCAGCACCTCGCCCACGATGCCGCGCGCGAGCGCCGGCTCCGCCAGGCTCCCCACTGCCTCGAGTAGCGCCCGACCCAGGACGCCTGTCTTCCTTGCACCCTCGGGGCTCATTCAGCTCCCTAACCCAGGACTGGAGGGTATCCGTGGAGCCCCCGGAGACAAGCGGCCCAACGATAAGACTGATTCAGGTGTGGCACCGGGAGCACCTGCCTTTCTGCCGACCGGGGACGGCCCAGGTTGGCGAAAGCTATTCCGAACTGCCCAGGATTGCTGCATTTGTCGCGCGATCGGGGCCTCCGCGGTGCCCGAGGCTTGCGTTTCGGGTGCCGGGCCCCACAGGATTCGTCGGCGAGATCGGGGCGTAACGAATGCACGGTCGCCGCCGTCGTCGAATCGGTGGGCCGGGCCCGGCAGGACGCAAGCGAGGAGAAGGCATGGACCGCGATGGCAAGGATGGAGGCATCACACGCAGGGATCTGCTGGCGATGGGTGGTGCGGCGGCGGGCGCGGCGGTCGTCGGCAATGCGCTGACGCCGGCAGCCCTGTTGGCCGACGACAAGGCATTGCCCCAGGTGCCGCAGCGGGTGCTGGGCAAGACCGGCAAGAAGATCCCGATCCTGTTGCTCGGCGGGGCGGTCGGCTTCGACCAGCGCTTCGACCCGAAGATCGCCGAGGCCCTGCGCTTCGGGGTGAACTACATCGACGCCGCCGACTGCTACAACGGCGGCACCTGCGAGCCCGCGGTGGCCTCGTTCCACAAGCGCGCCAAGGCGCGCAAGAAGCTGTGGATCACCAGCAAGAGCGACGCCCACGACCCGGAGGGCTTCCGCAAGACGGTCGAGACCAGCCTGCGCAAGCTCGAGACCGACTACATCGACCTCTACTACCTGCACGCGCTCGAGGACGGGTCGGTGCTGAACGACAAGCTCAAGAAGGTCGTCGACAAGCTCAAGGCGGAGAAGAAGATCCTGCACTTTGGCTTCTCGTGCCACGACGGCAACGTGCCCGAGCTGCTGCAGCTCGCGGCCAAGACGCCGTGGGTCGAGTCGGTGATGTTCCGCTACAACTTCCGCAAGTACGACGACAAGGCGCTCAACGCGGCGATCGACGCGGCTCACAAGGCGGGCGTGGGGTTGATCGCGATGAAGACCCAGGGCTCGGAGGCGAGCTTCAAGGACGCCTGGAAGAAGTTCCAGAAGAACGGCAAGTGGACCAAGCACCAGGCGGTGCTCAAGGCGGTCTGGGCGGACAAGCGCATCACCGCTGCGGTCTCCCACATGGACAACTTCGAGAAGCTGCGCGAGAACATCGCGGCGGCGCTCGACAAGCGCTCGCTTTCGCGCGTGGAGCGGGAGGCACTCGAGCGCTACGCTGCCGAGACTCGCTCGCTGGCTTGCGACGGCTGCGATCACCTGTGCGGGGGCGCGGTGGGCGCTCCGGTGCGCATCGCCGACACCATGCGCCTGCTGATGTACCACGACGTTTACGGCGAGCCCGACAAGGCGCGCGAGCTGTTCCAGAGGCTGCCCGCCGAGGCGCGCGCGCTGGCGGGTGTCGACTTCGCAGGCGCCAACGCCGCCTGTCCACACGGCGTGGACATCGCGCGCCACATGAAGCGTGCGTTGACGGTGCTGGCGTAGCGCGGGTTCGGGCTTGGGTCGGAAAATCGGCGTATGATCCGTGCGTGGCCCGCGCGCTGCCACTGCCGTTGCTGCTGCTCTCGACGCTCCTGGCGTGCGTCTCCTCGCCGGCGGCCACGCCCGCGCGACCTGCGCCCGTCGCACCCGCGCCTGCCCCCGTCGCCGATGCAGAGCGCCTGGCGCCGGAGGTCGACGCGGCCGGCGGCACATCGCGGCTCGGCTGGGGCTTCGGCGCCGATGGCCTCGTGCCGGTGCCGGGCGGCGACGCCAGCGGCCTTCAGACCCTCGACCGGGCCCACACCCTGCAGGTCCATCCGCTGCCCTTCGAGTTCGGCGCCAACGAGCGCGATGCCATCGCGCTCTTTCGCCAGCAACGGCGCGAGCGCTGCGAGCAACCCGAGCGCATCGAGGTGCAGGGGCGTCGCGCCTTCTACGCGCGCTGTCGGGTCGGCGACCAGGTCGAGCACGGCATGGCGCTGACGACCGGGCGTACCCTGCTGCTGGCGGTGTGCACCGCCCGGCAGGCGGAGCGGGACGAGTGCGCGGCCATGCTGCGCACGATGTGGCTGCCCGAGCTCTCGTCCGAGCGCCACCCGGTTGCGCTGAGCCGTGCGGCGCGGGTGGGCCAGCGGATGACGATGGTGTTGCGGCTGACGCGCACGCTGTTGATCATGCGCACCGGGCCCGATCATCGCACAGAGGAGCAACAGCGGCGCTACGAGGCAGAGCTCGTGCTGGTCGGCGAGGTGCTCGAGCTGGGGCCGGACTCGGCGCCGCGCAAGCTGCGCTACACCGTGCAGCAGGCTGATGCGTCGGTGGACGGAGCGGCCGTGACGATCGCACCGGGTACCGAGGTGCTCCTCGACCGCGAGGCCAGGCCCCAGACGCGCATCACCACCACAGGCCTGCCGCAGCTGCCGAGCGAGCTGTTGGCCTCGGCGCTGGGCGCGACCGCCTACTTCCCGCTCGAGCAGGCGCGCTACGGGACGAGCGAGCCGCAGCCCCTCGACGGGACCTGGGCGGGCCCCGCGGAGGTGCGCGCGGCCGGAGGGGAGGCCTACAGCAAGCTGATCGGGATCCGACCCTGCGGCGATGTCGGGAAGTGCCTCGAGGTGGAGACCGAGACTTTCATGCCGGGTTTGATCACCCTGCCCTTCGCGGAGGGAACCGGCAGCGAGGCCGCGCGGATCCTCGTGCGTGGCCTGTATCCGCGTGACCCCGCGGTCCAGTCGCCATGGTTTACGCTGCAGCTGGTGCAGCACTCGGAGGGCATCCTGACGGAGAAGGGGCGCGCCTACATGCTGGCGGCGAACACGCGCGTGCGGGTCGAGGCGCGCCTCACCTGGCACCGCGACTGAAGCCCGCGCGCGCGGTGTGGGCGGGCGAACGCACTAGTCAGTTTTCCGATCCACTCGAGTGTGCGGTGCGCTCGTGATCTCTCGTTCAGCGCGACACAGATGCCATGGTTGAGCGCGTGGCCATTGTCTCCGCGCGCCATTTCCATGGCGTACCCCCAAGGCGACGCCGTCCGTGGATCTGGACGCACAAAGAAAAATTTCGAGTTCGGCGTGACTAAAACGCCGGTCTCTTGCGTCCACCCCCAGTCGTGGTCTAACAATCGCGGCGATTTGAGCTGGCTTCCGGCGCGCGTGTCGGATCTTGTTCTTGGGAGGAATGGATAATGAAGGGATTTTGGGCATATCTGGTACGCGCCCTGCTCGTCTTGGCCGTGAGCTTCGCGGTCGTGGCTTGCAGCGACGACAGCGGCGACGACGGTGACGGGGGCGACGGCGACGGTGATGGCGGGGACGGCCACCCGGGTGACGGCGACAGCGGCGACGGCGACACGGGCGACGGCGCCGGCGACACCGGCGGCAGCTGCGAGGACAACGCCAACGCGAACATCACCGCCGAGTGCGCGGCCTGCGCCTGTGCGGCTTGCGACGCCGACGTCGTGGCCGCCTGTGACGACGACTGCTGGGGTCTGATCAACTGCGTGGGTGAGATGTGCGCGGGTGATGCCGAAGACATCGCCTGCATCGGCACCCTGTGCCTCGACTTCATCACCGACACCATGGGCGCCGAGGCGGGCGCCGTGGGTGACTGCGCCTTTGCGGGCGACGACGCGGACTGCACCGAGGCGTGCGGCACCACCGGCGGCGACGGCGACGGCGACACCACCGACGGCGACGGCGGCGCGGACGACGCCGGCCTCTGAGC
>JAPPOT010000291.1 GCA_028817855.1 Myxococcales bacterium | reverse complement strand
GTCCAGACCTGCACCACGCCCCACACACGCAACCGAATCAGAGACCGAGACCGAGCTAGACCAACCGCTCGAGCCCCGCGACGACATCCTCGAACGCCACCCGCTCATCCCGCGCCTGCTGCAAGAAGGCCTCGATCGCGGCGATGCGATCGAGGGCGGCGTCGAGTCGGGGGTCGCCGCCGCGCGTGTAGGCGCCGAGGGCGACCAGGTCGCGCTTGTCTTCGTGGATCGCGACGTGGGCGCGCACGGCGGCGGCCGCCTGCAGGTGGG
This sequence comes from Myxococcales bacterium, assembly GCA_028817855.1. Classification (GTDB taxonomy): domain Bacteria; phylum Myxococcota_A; class Polyangia; order Polyangiales; family JAFGIB01; genus JAOUOP01. Next base: position 15,000 of record JAPPOT010000291.1, on the reverse strand, counting down.
CCGGCTCGACCAGGCGCGGCATCACGCGCGAGAGGCTGCGCGGCACGTCGATCGCGGGGTGGTGACCGCGGGCGGCCAGCGCGCGGCTGAGTGTGATGTGGCCGTCGAGCAGGCCGCGCAGCTCGTCGGCGATCGGGTCGTCGTGGTCGTCGCCCTCCACCAGCACGGTGTAGACCGCGGTGATCGAGCCGCGCTCGGCCGTGCCCGTGCGCTCGACCAGACCCGGCAACGCGCTGAGCACGCTGGGCGGGAAGCCGCGCCGCGCGGGCGCCTCGCCCGCCGCCAGGCCGACGTCGCGCGCCGCCCGCGCGAAGCGCGTCACGCTGTCCATCAGCAGCAGCACGCGCTTGCCCTGATCGCGAAAGCCCTCGGCGATCGAGGTGGCGACGTAGGGGCACTTCATGCGCACGAGCGGCGGGCTGTCGCTGGTCGCGCAGACCACCACGCCGCGCTTGCGACCCTCCTCGCCCAGCGCCTCGTCCAGGAAGTCGCGCACCTCGCGCCCGCGCTCGCCCACCAGGCAGACGACGAAGACGTCCGCGTCGGCGCCGCGCGCGATCTGTCCGAGCAAGGTGCTCTTGCCGACGCCGCTGCCGGCGAAGAGCCCCATGCGCTGCCCCTCGCCCAGCGTCACCAGCCCGTCGAGGGCGCGCAGCCCGAGCGAGAGGCGCCGCGCGATCGGCGGACGCGACAGGGGCGCCGGCGCCGGCCCCATCACCTCGCACCGCGGGCCCTCCAAGGCCTCGCCGCCGTCGATCGGTCGACCGAGCCCGTCGAGCACACGCCCCAGCAGGGCGTCGCCGACCGCGACCTCGAGGCGCCGGTCGGCCGGGTGCACCGGATCGTCGGGGCCGAGGCCCTCGGCCACGCCATAGGGCAGCAGGGTCGCCACGTGGTCGCGGAAGCCGACCACCTCGGCGAGCAGCGGCTCGCCACCGCCGCGTCGCTCGACCTCGCACAGCTCGCCGAGGCGCACGCCCGGGATGTCGGCCTCGATCGCCAGGCCTGTGACGGAGCGCAGGCGCCCGACGGTGCGGACGGTGTCGGCGCCCGCGAGCGTGTCGGAGATGCGCTCGAGGTCGATCGCCATCAGTCGAAGAGGTTCTTGAGCTTGTCGAGGAAGCCGTGCTTGGCCGGCAGGTGCTGTCCCGAGTCGAGCTCGTCGGCGAGCTTGGCGAGCAGCGCGCGCTGGCGCTCGTTCAGCTGCTGCGGCACCTCGACCACCACGGTTACGAACTGGTCGCCCTTGCCGTAGCCGCCGAAGACGGGCAGGCCCTTGCCGCGCAGCCGGAAGACCTTGCCCGACTGGGTGCCGGGCGGAAGCCGCATGCTCACGCGGCCCTCCAGGGTGGGCACGTCGATCTGAGCGCCGAGGGCGGCCTGGGGGAAGCTGACGGGCACCTCGCACAGCACGTCGGCGCCCTCGCGCGTGAACAGCGGGTGGGGGCGCACGGCGACGTGCACGTGCAGCGCGCCGCTGCCGTCCAGGGTCTGCTCGCCGGCGTCGCTGACGCTGCGTACGGCGCCGTCCTCGACGCCCGCCGGCAGCTTGACCGTCAGCACGCGCTTGCGCGCCTCGCTGCCGCGCCCCTTGCAGCGCGTGCAGCGCGCCTCGGCGCGCACGCCGGTGCCCGAGCACTGGCTGCAGGGACGCGTGTTGGCGAAGAAACCACGCTGAAAGCGCACCTCGCCGCGCCCGCTGCAGGCGTTGCACTCGGCGTGGGACGCGCCCGGGTCGGCGCGGCTGCCGTTGCACTGGCTGCAGACCTCGCGGCGCTCGTACTCGATGCGCTTGTCGGCGCCGAGAGCGGCCTCCTCGAAGCCGATCTCCAGGTTGTAGCGCAAGTCCTTGGGCAGCCCGTCGGTGGCGCGGTTGCCAAAGACGCCGTCGAACAGGCCCTCGAGGATGTCGCCGAAGCTGCTGAAGTCGGGCCCGGAGCCGTCCTCACCGGCGAAGGCCGCGTGGCCGAGCTGGTCGTAGCGGCGGCGGCGGTCCGCGTCGCTGAGCACGGCGTACGCCTCGGTGATCTCCTTGAAGGCCTCCTCGGCGTCGGGATTGTCCTGGTTGTGATCGGGGTGGTACTTCACCGCGAGCTTGCGGTAGGCCGCCTTGAGGGCGGCCCCATCGGCCGAGCGCTCAACCCCCAGCGCCTCGTAGTAGTCCCGCTTGGCTGCCCGCATTTGCGAACACTTACACCATCGGGAAGGTCACCGCGAGTCGATGGGCGCCGAGAGAATCGAGCTGGGGCCAGAGGCCGCGGGAACGCGTCTGGACCGCCTTCTGGCCGACCGCCAGCCAGGGCTGGGGCGCGCCGCGGTGCGGCGGCTGATCGAGGCCGGCCAGGTCCTGATCGACGGTCGCCGCGGGCGCGCCGGAACGCGCCTGTGGGAGGGAGCCGTGCTCGAGCTGCGCGACTGGCCCGAGAGCACGGCGGCGACGCCTGACCCGGAGCTGGCGCTGTCGGTCCTGCACGAGGATGGGCGCCTGCTGGTGGTCGACAAGCCCGCCGGCGTGCCGACCCATCCGCTGCGGGCCGGCGAGCGCGGCACCCTGGCCGGCGCCCTGCTCGCGCGCTACCCGGAGCTGGCCGGTGTGGGCCACGGCGAGCGGGAGCCCGGCCTGCTCCACCGACTCGACACCGATACCTCCGGGCTGCTCCTTGTCGCGCGAGATACCGAGAGCTTCGCGCGCTTGCAGGCCTTGCTGCAGGGCGGCGGGCTCGACAAGCGCTACGAGGCGCTGTGCGCCGGCCAGCTCACCGCGCCGACGAGCGAGCGCGCATGGCTGTCGGCGCGCGGTTCCCGCGTGACCGTGCGGGGCAAAGCGTTTCGCCACGCGGTGGAGATCGAGACCGAGGTGCTCGAATCGGCGGCCCACGGCGACTTCAGCCTGGTCCAGCTCCGCGCCCACCTCGCGCGCCGCCACCAGCTCCGCGCCCACCTCGCCTTCCTCGCTCACCCGATCGCGGCGGACGCGCTCTACGGCGGGCCGCCGGTGGCAGGACTGAAGCGACACTACCTGCACGCCAACTTCCTCGCCTTCGAGCACCCGTTCACCGGCGAGCGCGTCGCGGTCGATGCGCCGCGACCCGAGGCGCTGCAAGGGGTGCTCGACACGCTGTCGACGCAGAGCTCACCGGAAGCGACGTGAGCTCCGCGGCTAGCTCTGCGTCAGCTTCCCATCCTCCACGCGGTAGTCGACCCGGTCTCGGTCGAGCAGGATGAACTCGGGGTGGGTGGTGGTCAGGAAGACCTGACCGCCGAGCTCCGACAAGAGCGCGAAGAGGCGGCGGTTGCGGGCGCGGTCGAGCTCGCTGGAGACGTCGTCCAGTAGCAGGATCGGTACGCGGCCGGTGCGCTGCTCGAGCTCGTAGAGCTCGGCGACCTTCATCGCCAACACGATCGCGCGGTGCTGGCCCTGGGAGCCGAAGTGCTTTGCGCGCGAGCCAGCCAGCGCGAAGGTGAGGTCGTCGGCGTGGGGGCCGTCCGCCGTGAAGCCGCGCGCCAGATCCTTGTCCAGGCTCTCGGCCAGGGTGCGTCGCAGGGTGTCGACCTCGGGTACCACGCGTGGCGCGTAGGCCAGGCGCAGGGGCAGCCCCTCGCCGCTGATGTCCTCGAAGGCCTTCACGACCAGCGGTGAGAGCTCGCCGATCAGGCGCTCGCGCGCCTGCCCGACGACCGCCCCCGCCGACGCCAAGAGCTCGTCGAACGCCACGATGGCCGCGCGGTCGGGGCGGTCGGCCTTGAGCAGTCGATTGCGGCTCCTGAGCGCCTTCTGGTAGGCCGCGAGGCTCGACCCATACACGGGGTCGTATTGCTCGAGAATGCGGTCCAGGAAGCCACGTCGCAGCTCTGGCGACCCGGACACGAGCTGCATGTCGCCGGGGTGGAAGAGCACGACCTGGAAGCTGCTCACGTAGTCCGCGGTGCTGCGCGGCCGCTTGCCGTCCATCCGCACCTGCCGCGAGCTACCCCGCGTCAGCCGCACGCGGTAGTCGCGCGGCGCCGCGTGTCCCCGCACCTGGGCGATCAGCTCGGCCCGGTCCTCATCCTCGGCGATCAGCTCGGCCGTCGCCGCTCCGCGAAAGCTGCGCAGGGCCGCGAGGTAGTGGATCGCCTCCAGCAGATTGGATTTGCCCTGCCCGTTGTCCCCGTGGATGACGTTGAAGCGCGCCCCCGGCGACAGCGACAGCTGCCCCAGGTTCCGAAACCCCCGCGCGGAGAGCCGCGAGACCGAGAGGGGCTGCCCCATGGCCGGGGAGCCTAGCAGGTGGGGGTTGGGTGGCGCGCACTCAGTCGGGATTGGCGACCTTCAGCCGGGTTCAGGGGCGAGCGCGCCCGCAGGGAAAACCGCAGGCGTAGCAGCGCTACGTCGAGGACTTTCCCGAGGACGTAAGCCGGCCCTGGGCGAACCTCGAACGATCCCTCCCAACGCTAAATCCTCATAGGCATGATTACGCCTATGAAGTCGGTGGGCCCATGCGGCTTGATCACGCCCGGGTCGAGGTTGCCGCCGAGCTCGAGGACGACCTCGTCCTCGGCGATGGCGCTCAGGGCGTCGAGCAGATAGCGCGCGTTGAAGCCGATCTCGACCGCCTCGCCCGCGAAGTCCACGTCCAGCTCCTCGCTGCCTTCGCCAACATCCGGATTCTCGCTGGTGATGCGCACGGTGCCAGGCTCGACGCCGAAGCGCACGGCGCCGCTCTTGTCGTTGGCGACCAGGCTGATGCGACGCAGACAGTCGACCAGCGGTCCGCGCTGCACGACCACGGTGCGGTCGTGATTCTTCGGGATCACCTTGTCATAGGGCGGGAACTGCTCGTCGGCCAGCTTGACGCTCAGCAGCACGTCGCCGCGCTTGAAGAACGCATTGCCTCCGCTCTGCGCAATCGACAGCGTGGCGTTGGCCTCCTCGCCCTTGGGCTGCTCCGAGCGTGCCTCATCGATCATGCGGCGCAGCTCGCCCACGCCCTTGTTGGGCACGAGCATCTCGAAGTTCAACATGGCGCCGTCGCCCTGCTTGTACTCGGCCTTCGACAGGCGGTGACCGTCGGTGGTCACCATGCGCACCGTCTTGCCATCGCCCTGCATCAGCGCGCCGGCCAAGTGGGGGCGCGTCTCGTCGCTCGACATCGAGTACTGGGTGAGACCGATCAGGCGCCCGAGCTCATCGGCCGACAGCTCCGCAAACTCCGCGTCACCGGGCGCGGGCAGGGCCGGAAAGTCCTGGCCGGGCATGCCGGGGATCTTGAAGCGCACCTTGCCGGCGCGAATCTCCGCGGCGTGGTTGTCGCCCACCTTCAGGCTGACCTCGCCCTCCGGCAGGCTCTTGACGATGTCGAAGAGCGTCCGTGCGGCGACCGCGATGGTGCCCTCACTCTTGATCTCCGCGGGCTCGCTGGAGGTGACCGAGAGATAGAGATCGGTCGCCGCCATGCGCAGGGACTTCGAGCCATCGGTCGAGAGCAGGATGTTCGAGAGGATCGGCATCGAGCTCTTGCGATCTGCGACCGAGTGGGTGCGAGCGAGGCTGCGAAGAAACTCCTTCTTGCTGATGGTCAGTTCCATGCGTTGTTCCCTACGAGGCGGATCAGTAAACCCTACATAGATCTTAAATTCATTCGTAATCTTAACCGCTGTGGATTGGGGATCGATCTTGCTAAGCCACTGAAATCAGTAACCAAAGGTCCCGGTATCAGCGGTGGGTGCAGGTGTGCGTCAAACGTGATCAACCCACTCCCCATTTCATACACGGCCCTATCCCCTGCCCTTGTCCCCACCTCGTGCACTGTCGTCGTGCACTGCTGGCTGATCAGGTGACGCCGCAAAGCTCCCCGCGCAGCGGACCCGACCCAGTGCGAGGGACTGCGTCCCTCGCTTCTTTGTCTTGGCTCGCTACGCGAGCCGCCGGGCGCGTTGCGCCCGAGGTTCGCTACGCTCACGGTGCTTCGAGGAAGCGGCTGGGTGGCGCTGACAGGTCGGGGAGCGCTGACCTGACAGCGAATCGACGCGCTGTCGTTCAGCACCCGCACAAGAGCGCGGGAGAGGTCCTGATCGTTCGAGGTTTGTTCAGGGGCGAGCGCGCCCACAGAGAAAAGCGCAGGCGTAGCAGCGCTACGTCGAGCATTTTCTCGAGGACGTAAGCCGGCCCTGGACGAACCTCGAGCGATCCTTCTCAATTCAGCTCTTGTTAAGCTTGAACTCGATGGCTTCTACGGTGTCGATGACCTCGCGGTCATCGCTGTCGATGCGGCCCTCGATCTTTCGCACGGCGTTCATGACCGTGGTGTGATCCTTGCCTCCGAAGCGCTCGCCGAGCTCGGTGTAGCTGGTCCTGAGACGCTGGCGGCACAGGTACATGGCGACCATACGCGGGTAGGCCACCGAGCGATGGCGGCGCCGGGACTTCAGCTCGGTCATGCGAATGTTGAAGTACTCGCACACCGCCTTCTGGATCTGCTCGACGGTCGTCGCGTGGGTCGGGCGCGGTGCGTGGCTGCGCAGGGCCTCGCGCGCGAACTCCAGGTCGATGGGACGCTGCAGCAGCTCTGCCTTCACCGCGAGCCGCAGCAGTGTGCCCTCCAGCTCGCGCACGTTGCTGCGTACGGTCTGGGCCAGGAAGTTGGCGACCTCGCCCGAGACGGCGATGCCCTCCTGCTCGGCCTTCTTCTTGACGATCGCGACGCGCGTGTCGAGCTCGGGCGCCTGAATGTCGGCGACCATGCCCCACTGGAAGCGGCTGATCAGTCGCTCCTCCATCTGACCCATCTGCTGTGGGTAGGCGTCGCTCGAGACCACGATCTGCTTGTCCGAGTGGTAGAGCGCGTTGAAGGTGTGGAAGAACTCTTCCTGGGTCTGCTCGCGCTTTGCCAGGAACTGGATGTCGTCCATCAGCAGCACGTCGCAGTTGTTGCGATAGCGGGCCCGGAACTCGTTGATGCGGTGGGTCTGCAGCGCCCAGATGAACTCGTTCGTGAAGCGCTCCGCCGAGACGTAGAGGATGCGCGCGTCGGGGCGGTCGGACAGCACGCGGTGTCCGACCGCGTTGACCAGATGGGTCTTGCCCAGACCCACGCCGCCGTAGATGAAGAGCGGGTTGTAGCGCGCCCCCGGGCTCGATGCCGCGGCCATCGCGGCGGCGTGGGCGAGCTGGTTGCTCGGGCCCACCACGAAGCTCTCGAAGCGGTACTTTGGGTTCAGGTTGGTGTGACTGGCGGGAGGCTGTGAAGCGCTTCGCTCGCCAGCGCCGTCCGTGCCCGCTGACGCGGATGGCGCGGCGCCGGGTGGCTCGGGCTCTGCGGTCGCGGCTTGCTGCGCCGCCTGACGCTCCGCCTCGGCCAGGCTCTCGTCCACCTTCCACTCGACGTCCAACTCACCGATGCCTGCGTGGCGCTTGAGCGCTTCGAGCAGCAGGTCCAGGTAGTGGGTGCGGATCCACTCGGCGTAGAACCGATTCGGGATCCGAATGTGCACCGTGCCCGCATCCAGGCGGTCGAAACGAATCGGCCGCAACCAGGTATCGAAGTTCTCGGTCGACAGACGCCCCTGCAGGTCGCCCAATGCCGATTCCCAGTGCTCGTTCATGCGTGCGTTGCTTCCCGCAGACACCACATCATTAGATACGACATCCGACACTCGATCCGACACTGCGCAGCCCCTCTTGCGACAAGTCTAGGTACGACCGGCCCCGCGCCTGCGAGCGATTCGAAAGGTGTACGTCAGCGTGACTCGCGTCGAACATCCTTCGGTTGCCATGCGCCCTGCATCTGCAACTTCGAGCTCGCCGTCTTCCCAAGCTGCCTTCCCATCACGTCTCCGATCGAAAGGCTTTTCTCTTCTCGAGCTCGTTGCGAAGGATGTGCGTTTCGTTGTTCAAACGATCCGAAGTTTTTCGTCGCCAGCCGTCGCCGTCGGCACCACTCTCGCGCGCGAACGGAAGAGGGAAGCTACCAAAGCGGGTGTCACCCGTCTACGGCGATCCAGGGTGGTCTGTGGAAAAACCGTGTCTCGTGGTCGATCTTTTTTTTGGTGTCGGAACCGTCTCTCGAAGCCACAGCATTGATGTCGAAACGATCCAACGCGACAGCAATATGGCGCGTACCAAGCGCGCGCACGAACGCGTCGCAAAGCGCGTCCGCGACAACGTTGGTACGTGCATGAACACGCGCGATGGGGACGCGCGCGCGATCCATGTCGCCGACCTCATGGTCAACAATTTTGGAAGCGCGAGATCGGCGCTGTAGGTTCGAGCTGACCCCGTCTCCCGAAGCGGGAGACACCGAGGTGTTGGCTTTGAGGACACGAGCAATCTCCAGGTACCGCTTGGCGCTGTGCGCCGTCTGCACGCTCTTCTGTTGGGTCGTGCTGACCGCGACGGGGCACGCCGAGCCACCCTGTCCGCAAGAGATCGAGCCGAAGAACTGTCCGATGCCGGTCGCGGCCGAGAGCGCGCGCGGCATGGCGCTCGGTACCGGTCTGCGGGCGTCCGGCGTCTCGACCTCGGCACTGGCCTACAGTCCGGGTGCGCTTTCAGCCGGCAATCTCTATCACCTCGAAGGCAACCTCGACTACATGGCGGACAACAGCACGGTCGCCATCGGAGGTGCTGCGATCGATTCCTCGACCGCAAAGATCGGCGCCGGTCTGGCGCTGCGCGGCTTCGTCTCGGGCGACGACGGCTTCGCGGGCCTCGATGGTCGACTCGGCCTCGCGCTACCCATTTCCGATGCCTTCTCCGTGGGTGTGCTCGGGCGCTACATCGACCTCGAGGACAAACGCTTCGACACGACCACGGACGGCTTCACGATGGATGCGGGTTTCCGCATCGTGCCGACTCCGGGGCTGCAGCTCGATCTCGGCGCACAGAACTTCATCAACCTCGACAGCCCCTATGTGCCGACGGTGCTCACGGGGAGCTTCGCCTTCGCAGCTGGAGACAACCTGAGTCTGGGCGTCGATGTGCTGACCGACATGACGAGCTTCGAGGAACCGGCGGTGACCGCGGGTGGCGGCGTGGAGTTGCTGGTGGGCGCGAGCATTCCGTTGCGTGGCGGCTACGGCCTGGACGTGGAGCGCAGCATCCACACGGTCAGTGGTGGGATTGGTTACACCGACAAGCAGGTCGGCATGGACCTGTCCCTACGCCAGCAGGTGTCCGGTGGAGACGACACCCGTATCATGGGTGCTCTGCGCTACTTCGTGCAGTGATTCGTGGCCCCAGGAACTTTCCTGGGTAGTCGCTGTCACAACCGGTGGGGATGGCGACGGACGAGCAACGCTGGATCGAACGCCTGCGTCGACGCGACGAGGGGGCCTTCAATGAGCTGGTCCGACGCCATCAGGAACCGATCTTTCGTCTGCTGAGCTCGATGTTGGGCGACGCGGCCGAGGCGGAGGATGTGGCACAGGAGGTCTTCGTCAGCGTCTTCAAGTCGATCGACAGCTTCCGGGGGGACGCCGCCCTGTCGACATGGCTCTACCGGGTGGCGGTCAACCACGGCAAGAACCGCATCAAGTACCTGGCGCGCCGCGCCCGCGACGCCCAGCGCCCGCTCGACGAGCGCACCGAGGGCCAGCAGGCCTCCATGGGCGTGATGGGCAGTCGGCCGGCGTCGCCCGACCAGGTCGCCGAGGCGTTGCAGGCCGAGGGTCACGTGCAGCGGGCGCTGTCCTGCCTCGAGGAGGAGCAGCGCGTGCTCGTGGTGCTTCGCGACGTGGAGAACCTGAGCTACGACGAGATTGTGGGTGTGACCGGCCTGCCCATCGGCACCGTCAAGAGCCGGCTGCACCGCGCGCGGCTGGCCTTGCACAAGGCCTTCCGCGCCCTGTCGGAGGAACCATGACAGCGGACGAAGCGCGGGAGCTGTTCAGCGACGCCCTCGAGGGCGAGCTCGAGCCGGCTCAGCAGCGGGCATTCGAGGCGGCGCTGGCCGCCGATGCCGAGCTGCGCGCTGAATACCAGGCCTTTCAGGAGACCATGGCCCTGACGCGCGGATTGCCGGTGGCGCCCGCGGGCGACCTGCTGCCCGGCGTGCAGCGACGCCTGCGCGCGCGCAGCAAGGGACGCTTCTACGGGGACCGCTTCGCGCAGCGGGCCGGGCTCGGCGTGTTGCATCCGGTGCTGCTGGCGCTGCTCATGCTGACCCTGCTGGCGCTGGCCTGGGTTGGGCTCGAAGCCCTGGGTGCGGTCACCCTGCCGGGACGCTAGCCCGGGTTGAACCCCATCACCGTCACCCGCAAGCTGAGCGGATGAGGTTGTGGGCATGGAGCGCTGCCTGCGTGCTGGCTGCCGTTGCGGCGGGTTGCGGCGACGCACCACCACGGGAGCCCACCCTGCGCGATCCGGGTGTGGACAGCGCCTCGGTGCCGGCGCCCGGTAGCGCCGACGACAACGACGGCGATGGGCTCTGCAACGGCACCGAGCCGGACTACGGCGCCGACCCGGAGGTCTTCGACACCGACGGCGACGGGCTGCCCGACCTGGTCGAGGTCGCCAACGCCTTCGACGTGGCCTCGCCCGGGAGCCCGGCTGAAGACCAGCTCGGACTGCTCGAAGCCCGGCCCGGGGCCACCCTCGAGCTCGACGTGCGAACCACGGTCGACGGCGATGGTCAGGCGCTGAGCGGCTTCTTCTCGCCCATCGGCTCCGGAATTTGGCCCCAACCCCACGACGTCGGCGAGTTCTTCATCAGCGCTGTAGCCGTATCGGCTGACCCGATCGATAATGTCCGTGGTATCGATTACGACTCTGAGCGCTTTGGCTTCGTCGCCGGAGAGACCCGACTCGGCTTCCATCTGCTGTTCGAGTATCCCTTCGACGAGGGCGTCGAGTGCGCGCGCGCGTATCCGTTTCGATACAGGCTGAAGAACGACGAGGGCGATACGGTGGCGCAGCGCCTATTCCTCGTGGTCGTGGCCCCTGAGGGGGCCGGGGACATCGAGTACTGCCTCCCCGACGACTGCTACTAGCGTTGCGCAACAACGCACGCAAAAAACCCCGGATGCGAGGCACCCGGGGTCTTCGTTGGCGGCCTGCTCGGCCTACTCCATGCCGACCTGGCGCAGGCGCTTGCGGCGCCGGCGTGCAGCCTCGGCTTCCTTCTTGCGGCGCTTGATCGACGGCTTCATGTAATGACGCCGACGCTTGAGCTCGCGCAGGATGCCCTCGTTGGCCATTTTCCGCTTCAGGTGCTTGATCGCGCGCTCGAGACCGCGGTCCCCGACCACCACCTCGACCGGCTTGCACTGCACGGCCTCGCCAGCGCTCTGCTGCTGTTGCTGCTCCGACATTCGGTCCCTTTCAGACACGGGGCTGCGGAAACTACACGATTTCCGGGCGAGCGCAAGTCCGTGGCGTCAGGCTGCGCCGTGCTGCTGGGCCGCGTACTCCAGGGCCGCGGGCGCCTGCCTCAGCCAGCTCTGGGCCTCCTCGAAGTCGGGGCTGACCAGCTGCTCCAGCCCCTCGCGGGCGCGCAGCGCGGTCATCCGTCGCGCCAGCCCATACTCGAGCGGGCTCGAGGTCACGAAAGCCATGCGCGCGCCGGGCCGCAGGGTGCTGAGACCGGCCGCGAACTCGGCCAGCTTCGCGACCTCCTGGGCGCTGATGTCGAAGCGGGCTTCGCGCAGGTCCCACAGCAGGTAGCAGCCCGCGAAGCCATGGGTGCTCCACACCTGATGGCCCATGTGGCGCATGTCTGCGGGCGTGAGTCGGCCTGTTGCGCTCGCCACCAGGCCCCCCGACCCGGTGTCCAGCTCGATCCGGAAGTCCGGCATGAGCAATCCCCTTGGCGCTCACTGTGCCACGAGCCGGCCCGGGGATCGAGCCCTGCTCACTGGGCGACTGCGGTCTCCTCGGCCTCTGCCTCGGCGTCCGCGGCGGGCTGACGCGTGATGGTCAGCTCACCGTCGCCTGCCACGTCGACCACCGCCACGTCGCCGGGCAGGTACTCGCCTGCCAGGATCGCTTCGGCGAGGCGGTTTTCCAGGTGCTTCTGGATCACGCGCTTGAGCGGGCGGGCGCCGTAGGTCGGGTCGTAGCCCTGGTTGCCGAGCAGGTCGCGGGCGTCGTCGCTGACCGACAGGCCGAGCTCGCGCGCGCGCAGCCGCTTCTCGAAGCGCCGCAGCTGGATGTCGACGATCTCCCGCAGCTGCTCGCGCCCCAGCTGGTGGAAGACCACCTGCTCGTCCAGCCGGTTGAGGAACTCCGGACGGAAGTGGGCGCGCAGCTCGGTGAGCACCGCGGTGCGGATCTCCTCCTCGGTCTTGTCGCGCGTGATGTGCATGCTGCCGACGTTGCTGGTCATGATGATGCACGTGTTGGTGAAGTCGACGGTGCGACCCTGGGAGTCCGTCAGGCGCCCGTCGTCGAGCACCTGCAGCAGCGCGTTCCACACGTCGGGGTGGGCCTTCTCCACCTCGTCGAAGAGCACGATCGAGTAAGGCCGGCGCCGCACGGGCTCGGTCAGCTGACCGCCCTCGTCGTGGCCGATGTAGCCCGGCGGCGCGCCGATCAGGCGAGCCACGGAGTGCTTCTCCATGTACTCGCTCATGTCGATGCGGATCATGGCGCCCTCGTCGTCGAAGAGGAACTCCGCCAGCGCCCGCGCGAGCTCGGTCTTGCCGACGCCGGTCGGGCCGAGGAAGAGAAAGGAGCCCATCGGGCGATTGGGCTCGCCCAGCCCCGCGCGCGCGCGGCGAACCGCGTTGCTGACCGCGACCAGCGCTTCTTCCTGGCCGATCACTCGCGACCGCAGCCGGCTCTCCATCTGCAGGAGCTTCTCCTTCTCGCCCTCGAGCATCTTGCTCACGGGCACGCCGGTCCAGCGCGACACCACGCCGGCGATGTCTTCCTCGGTGACCTCTTCCTTGAGGAAGCTGCCGTCCGCTTGCAGGGTCTCGAGCTTTTCCTGCAGCTCGGTCACGGCCTTCTCCGCGGCGGGGATGTCGCCGTAGCGCAGGCGCGCGGCGTCGTCGAGGTTGGCGACGCGCTGGGCGCGCTCGAGGTCGTGGCGCAGGCTCTCGACCTCTTCCTTCTTGCCGCGGATCTCGCCGATCAGCTCCTTCTCGGCCATCCACTTGGCGCGCATCGTGCTCTTCTCTTCGTTGAGCTCGGCCAGCTCGGTGGCAAGCTCTTCGAGGCGCTTCTTGCTGGCGGCGTCGCTCTCCTTCTTGAGCGCCTGCTGCTCGATCGACAGCTGCATCGCGCGCCGCTCGACCGCCTCGATGTCGCGCGGCATGGAGTCGATCTGCATCTTGATCTCCGCCGCCGCCTCGTCGACCAGGTCGATCGCCTTGTCCGGGAGGAATCGATCGCTGATGTACCGGTCGCTCAGCATGGCCGCCGCGACGATGGCGGAGTCCTGGATGCGGATGCCGTGGTGCACCTCGTAGCGCTCGCGCAGCCCGCGCAGGATGTTGATCGCGTCCTGCACGCTGGGCTCGCCAGTGAAGACCGGCTGGAAGCGGCGCGCGAAGGCGGCGTCCTTCTCGATGTGCTTGCGGTACTCGTCGAGCGTGGTGGCGCCGATGCAGCGCAGCTCGCCGCGCGCCAGCGCCGGCTTGAGCATGTTGCTGGCGTCCATCGCGCCCTCGGCAGCGCCGGCGCCCATGATCGTGTGCAGCTCATCGATGAAGAGAATGATCTCGCCCTGGGCGGCCTCGATCTCCTTGAGCACGGCCTTGAGCCGGTCCTCGAACTCGCCGCGGTACTTGGTGCCCGCGATCAGCGCGCCGAGATCCAGGGACAGCAGGCGCTTGTCGGTGAGCGAGTCGGGCACGTCGCCCTGGGCGATGCGCTGGCCGATGCCCTCGACGATGGCGGTCTTGCCCACGCCGGGCTCGCCGATTAGCACCGGGTTGTTCTTGGTGCGGCGGGCGAGCACCTGCATCACGCGCCGGATCTCCTCGTCACGACCGATGACCGGATCGATCTTGCCCGCGCGCGCGGCCTCGGTGATGTCGCGCGTGTACTTCTCGAGCGCCTCGTACTTGCCCTCCGCATCGGCGTCGGTCACGCGCTGGGCGCCGCGCACCTGGCTGAGCGCTTGCAGCAGCGTGTCCCGGTCGAGGCCCTGGGATGCGAGCAACTTCCCGAGCTCGTCGACCTTCGCGATGGCGAGCAGCACGTGCTCGGCCGAGGAGTACTCGTCCTTGAGCTCCTCGGTCTCCTTCCAGGTCCGCGTCAGTACCTCGCGCAGCCGCCGCGACAGCGCGGGCTCGGCGCCGCCGCTGACCTTCGGCAGCTGATCACGGCGCTCCTGCAGCGCGCGCTCGAGCGCTGCGGCGTCGCCCCCCGCCTTCTGCACGACCGGCCGCGCCACACCGCCGTCCTGCTCGAGCAGCGCGAGCACGAAGTGCTCGGGCGTCAGCTCCGGATTCCCCCGCTCCATCGCCCCGCCCTGGGCAACCTGGAGCGCCTCCCGCGTCTTGTTCGTGAGCCTGTCCAGCCGCATGGAAAAATGCCTCCACAGCTCAAGCTAACCACGTGTTTCGGGTGATCAAGGGGGGCGGCAAGCGTGCGCCCGCTCACCCGAGCACACTTTGCCCGAACCGTTGCGGGTCGAGCTCCGCGCAGGCTTCCAGCAGCAAGCCGCCGGGCGGCGGGGCCGCCCGAGGTTCGCTTCGCTCACGCCTTCAAGCTGAGCAATATGCCTGGCTCGCTTTGCTCGCGGGACGTTGGTGAGGCTTCGTCGGGCAGGGTATCCGCGTGGACGTCTACGCCCGCACCTTCCTCCATCACCTGGGGCGATCACGTCCACTGCCGGCGTCTACCGCCCCGCACCACCGTCCACTTCCTTCAGCAACGCCTCACCGTCGAGCTTCTCCTTCTCGCCAAGCTGCTCGATCGCGCTCAGCAAGCGCTGGGCGCGTTCGTTGTCCTGGTCAACTGCCAGGGCGCGCTCCAGGGCTTCGGTGGCACCGCGGCGCTCGCCCGCACGCAGGAAGTAGAGGGCGTCGGCCAGGTGGTGGTCGCGCATCAGGGCGCGGGCGTCGGGGGGGAGG
>JAPPOT010000014.1 GCA_028817855.1 Myxococcales bacterium | reverse complement strand
GATTGGAGGCCATCGGAGACGACTCGGAAGGCGGCGGCCCAGGTGTCGCCGAAGCGAGCGAGGGTAGGGAAGGAATCGATGTCGGCCGTGGCGGCGAGGGGCTGGGACGGACCCAGGGGCCTAAGCTGGGCGTCGAAGCGGCGATAGTGGACGTCGAGCAGGGCACTCCAGGTGACGATGAGCTCGTCGCCCACCCAGAGCATGTCGGGGTCCTGCTGGGGCCCGGAGCTGGTCTCGTGGGCGAGCTGGGGCGAGCTGGTGGGTGGAGCGCCTGCGGGGGCGGACTGGAGGAGAATGTCGGGGGTGCCAGAGGCGGCATCAGTCCAGGCGAAGGCGTAGCGATCGCCGGGGAGCGGAGCGACGACCGGGTTGGGCTCGGTGGTGGGGGAGCCACCGGCGCTCAGCTCGACTGGATCGGCGGTGCGACCACCCCAGCCGTCGAGGAACTGGGCGTGCACGGCGCTGCTGGAGGTGCGTTCGACGTAGACGACGGCAATGGAAGACTCGCCGTGGCTGGCCATGTTGTGCGGGCCGTGGCCGCGGAGGCGCTCGAGAGAGGCCTGCGGTGGCGTCGTCGGAGCGAGCAAGGCAGCCTCTCGCACGCGGCAATCGGCCGAGCACGGATCCTCGAGCGCGGTGCCGTCGTCACATTCTTCCGTGACTGGATCGCGGATCCCATCGCCGCAGAACTCGGAGACCGGGTGGGCTAGGTCGGCGGTGCCGCCGTCGGGATCTGGGTGCGCATCCGTGGGACCCGCGTCCACCCGGGAGCCAGGTGGGTCGGCGGGGGCGCCAGCGTTGCCAGCCTGTGGCGGCTCCTGACCGTCCTCTGGGGGCCGCCTGGGGTCCGCAACGTCGTCCGTTCCGCCGTCCGGCAGGGAGGCGTCTGGAGGGGGCTGAGCCCCTGTGGTGTCGTCACCGCATCCGGCCAGCGGGGCGCAGCAGGCGGTCCACGCCGTGAGCGTGAGGACCGGAAGCCAGCGGCGAGCGTTGGCATGGCGCGGGCGAGGTGACATCGCGCGGCCGAATCTAGCAGAGCAGGCGGAGCGGCGCCCGGAGGCAACCACGGCAGCCAGGGGCCGATAGGGTGAAGGTGACCGCACCGCGACAGGTACTGCCGGAAGCGACGTATCTGGTGACCCGCAGGGTCTCGCAGCGGCGGCTCATGTTGACGCCGGCGCCGCTGACGAAGGGGGTGGTGAAGTACTGCTTCGGCCGGGCGGCGGAGTCGTATGGCATCGAGTTGCACGTGCTGCAGGTGCTCGGAAATCACTATCACGCCGTGCTGACCGATCCGGAGGGGCGGCTGCCAGAGTTCATGGCGTGGGTGGACCGGGAGATCGCCAAGGCCTGCAACGCGATCTTCGCGCGCGCGGAGAGCTTCTGGTCATCGGACCACTACTCCGCGGTGCGGCTGTGTGATGCCGAGTCGGTGTTCGGCAAGATGCTCTACACGTTCGTCAACGTGGTCCAGGCGGGGCTGGTGCGCGACTACATCGACTGGCCCGGCGTACGCTCGACGCCGCGGGACTGGGTGCGGCCACCCGAGGTCGTCCGGCGTCCGGAGGTACACTTCAACCAGAAGGATGCGCGCTGGACCGAGGTCGAGCTGCGGTTCACCGTGCCGCCCCAGTTCCGAGACCGGCCTGCCGAGGCATTCGCTGGCGATGTGCAGCGTGCGATCGAGGAGCGGCAACGGGAGATTCGCGCGCGACGCAGGGCAGCGGGCCAGACCTTCCTCGGCGTGGAGCGGGTGCTCAAGACGGACCCGATGAGCAAGCCGCTCAGCAAGCACGTGAAGGGTAAGCTCAGCCCGACCTTCGCAGCAGGCACGCCGGAAGGTCAGAAGCGGGCGCGCAACGAACGCGCGCACTTCCTCGCCAGCTATCGCGAGGCGCTCTTCAAGTGGCGCCACGGCCTCGAGTGCCTGTTCCCCTTCGGCGCCTACTGGCTACCCAGGTTCGCCAACGCACCGTGCATGAACGCCGCGACAGCCGTCGCCAGCATGGACAGCGGATAGCGCCCACCCACAGCTCGGCCTGATTGCGCCGCCAGCCCAGCCTGGCCGGCGCACCGGTGCGTCCCGAACGCAAAGCCAGATGAAGTTGTCCGGCAGCAGCGGACAAACGATCACGCAAATCGCCGGGCCCAAGCTCGGCACAGGCTCAAATCCAACACCCGCACCCGCGGTGCGCCCCCCGACCAGCCACCGCGCCCAAACTCTCCCAAGCGGTACCTGGGGCCGGATGCTGATGCTTGCTATAGCTTGCTTGCCTCGTGCTTGCTGGGCCGGATGCTTGGATGCTTGTACGGGCCGGATGCTTGGCTCGCGCGCAAGAGTCAGGGCTCGGTGGGCATCCTCTGCATCCGTGCACTGGAGTAGTACTCTACCTTCACGCCGACCAGTTCCTTGCGCAACTGCCGACAGATCCGCAGACCCTCGTCGTCCAGCGCCGCGACCATTGCCTGATCCTGATACTGGTCGTAGTGAGCGTCTTCATAGCCTTTCAACCAGCTAGAGATCTCCTCCGCCAGCTCACACGACACTCCAAGCTCGCGCGGCTCAAGGTAGCCGCCTTCAACGGAGTCTCGAATCCCCGTTCCAGACATCATTCCATCCACTGTCAAATAGCGCATGCTTACTTCTTGTCTGGCCTGAAGAAGCGATGATCTATGATGCCATCCTTGTTCACGCCGATCTCGAACACCCCTTCCTTGTGTGTCTGACTGCGCACCCCCGTCTTCGGATCGGTCACAACCCTACCGGTCATCGTCCCGCGTAGCTGGTATAGCTTGTAGCCGTTCGACTTTACAGTCGGTTGGGTGGCCAGGACTGCGTCGTCAAAACTGTAGGGGAAGCCATGACTGACGGGGTCCTCTACCGCTCGCGCTCTGACACGCGGTGCATAGGGCAATCCGTGCTTGACAGCCGGCTCAAGACCTTCGCCGTAGTACCGTACCGATCTTGAGAGCACACGGAATCGCATCGAGGCGATCTGAACAAAGCAACTGTCGAGATCGGCGCAGACCAACTCCTTCACAACGATCTCCGGTAGTCGAACAATCAGTTCATCCCGGCCTGCCTGCGACTCATCAGTCAACAAAGCCATCTGGGCTTCGTACTGCTCAGGTGTAATCCCCTCCGGGAAGTCGCTGTACCCAATGTCATGGTGGACGTCGGTCCTGGGCGCTTCCGAGGAGCAGGCCCCTGCACCATCCTGGTTATGCGCCAACACCCCGCGCCGCCCCACGCGGTACGCATTCGTCCCAGCCACCTCCAAGTTAAACACCCGC
This sequence comes from Myxococcales bacterium, assembly GCA_028817855.1. Classification (GTDB taxonomy): domain Bacteria; phylum Myxococcota_A; class Polyangia; order Polyangiales; family JAFGIB01; genus JAOUOP01. The sequence continues at coordinate 26 of JAPPOT010000014.1, read as the reverse complement.
TCAACCCCACGCGCGCTCATCACCTT
>JAPPOT010000475.1:588-3334 GCA_028817855.1 Myxococcales bacterium | reverse complement strand
GGGCTGGACCGGGGGGCGGGGGCCCGGTGCTGGCTACTTGCCGGCCAGCGCGGCGTCGATCGCGGCCTCGAAGGCCGGCAGCGGCTGGGCCCCCTGCAGGAGCTTGCCGTTGATGAAGAAGGACGGGGTGCCGATGCGGGCGCCGGCCTTCTTCACCGCGTCCATGTCGGCCTGGACCGCGGCCTTGTGCTTGTCGTTGTCCAGGGCGGCCTTGAACTTGGCCATGTTGATGCCGCCGATCTTCTGGGCGTAGCCCTCGAGCTGCGGGCGGTCGAGAGCGCGCTGGTTCTGGAAGAGGATGTCGTGGAAGGCCCAGAACTTCTCGTCACCGGCCTGCTCGTAGATCTCCTTGCCAGCCTCGGCCGCCTTGAAGGCCTTGTCGTGGAAGGGCAGCGGGTAGTCGCGCCAGACGATCTGCACCTTGTCGCCATACTTGTCGAGCACCTGCTTGATGGTCGGGTTGACGCGGTTGCAGAAGGGGCACTGGAAGTCGCTGAACTCCTGGATCACGACCTTCGCGCCCTTCTTGCCCTTGCTCGGGGCCTTCTTGGGGGCCGGGATGTCGTAGATCTTGTTGGCGTCCGGCTTGGCCGCCGCCGGCTTGTCGGCTGCCGCGCCCTCGACGAACTTCGGCGAGGTGGCGCCGTTCTCGATGATCTTGGCGTAGAGCTGGGACTTCGGCGTGCCCTTCTCGGCCAGCGCCTTGGCCTTGGCCAGCTCCTCGTCGATTACCTTCTTGAAGGCCTCGAAGGGCTGAGCGCCGCGCAGGTTGCGGCCGTTGATGAAGAACGACGGGGTGCCACTGGCACCGAGGGAGCGGGCCAGCTTCTGGTCCTCGTCGGTCTCCGCCTTGTAGCGGTTGTCGTCGAGGGCGGCCTTGAACTTGGCCATGTTGAGCTTCAGCTCCTGGGCGTACTTCTCCAGGTCCGGCCGCTTGAGCGCCTTCTGATTGGCGAAGAGCTTGTCGTGGTACTCCCAGAACTTGCCCTGGTCGCGCGCGGCCAGCGAGGCCTCGGCGGCCAGCTGCGCCTCCTTGTGGAAGGGCAGGGCGTTGTGCTTGAAGACGATGCGCACGTCCTTGCCATAGGTCTCCTGGATCTTGGCGACCGTCGGGTTGACGCGGGTGCAGAAGGGGCACTGGAAGTCGCTGAACTCGATGATCGTGATCAGCGCGTCCTTCGGACCCTTGCTCGCGGACTTGTTGACCGGGACCTTGTAGACGGCCTTGGGGTCGGGCTGGCGACGGGGCGGCTTCTTGGCCGGCGGCGCAGCCTTGGTCAGGCCGTTCTTGGTGAGGGCGACGTAGAGGTCCTTCTTCGGGGTGCCGTCCTTGACCAGCTTCTCGGCGGTCTTGAGCTCCTCGTCGATGATCTCCTTGAAGCGCGGCAGGGGCTGCGCGCCTGACAGGAAGCGACCATTGATGAAGAAGGCGGGCGTGCCGCGGGCACCGAGGGACTGGCCGAGCTTCTGGTCAGCTGTGATCTCGCTCTGGTGCTTGTTGTTGTCGAGCACGTCCTTGACCTTCGCCATGTCCAGCTTGTGCTCGGTGGCGTACTTCTCCAGGTCCTCGCGCTTGAGCGCCTTCTGGTTGGCGAAGAGCGTCTTGTGCATGGCCCAGAACTTCTCGTTGCCACCCTGCTTGTAGGCCTCGATCGCCACCTGCGCGGCCGGGCCTGCCTCCTTGTGGAAGGGCAGGGGGTTGTTGCGCCAGACGATGCGGACCTTGTCGCCGTACTCCTTCTGGATCTGCGTCAGGGTCGGCTCCACGCGCGTGCAGAAGGGGCACTGGAAGTCGCTCCACTCCACGATCGTGATGAGGGCGTCGGCCGGACCCTTGCTCGGCTGGAGCTTGAGGTCGACCGGCACCTTGTAGCGCTCGGGGCCGTCCTTCTCCTCGACCGCCTTGACGTTGGCCTCGTTGGTGGGGGCGGCGTCGGCGCCGGTGTCGGCCACCTCCTCGCTGCCCTGCTTTGGTGCGGTGATGTTTCCGATCACGACCCCCGCGAAGAACGCGAACAGGATCGAGACCAATGCTGAACCTTTACTCATGCTGAATCTCTTTCCGAAGGGGCGACCACACGCCGCCTCTTCCGATACTTCGGTTGAACTGCAACAAATGGGTTTGGGGTTTGCCGCGAGGCGCGCGTGGTCCGGCGGAGCCGAAATGCGCGCGCCGGTGTCAGCGCGGTGGGCGCTCGACGCGGCTTTCAACCCCCGCTGTGGGCGTGAGCCCATCGCGCGCGTGAAACGGTTGCTCGGCGCCCGGCGGGGCGCGGGCGAGCTGAACGCCCGGCACCACCGTGATCGGGACGCGTCCCTCGACCGAGCCGGTCGGGGTGCCGCCGCCGATGGGGGTGCAGCGTGGATCGTCGGGGGAGGAGCACCAGGGTGCGTCCTCGGCCGGGGCGGGATCGCCCGCCTGAAAGTCACCATCGTCGGGCCACTCGCTGAGCAGGGCGCGTGGCGTCGGCACCTCGCTGACCGCGATCAGCGTGCCCTCGCGCACGTCCTCGCCGCTGGCGCTCTCGGCCGTCCGCGCGGCCTGCACCGCTGCTTGCACGATGCCCTGCAGCTCGGCCGGAATGCGCGCCGTCGGATCGGCGCACATGCCCACCGCAGCCTCGGCGCTGCTCGTCAGCAACAGCGCGGCCGTGGCCATCCCCAGGAGTGCGACGAAGCGGCCCATCCGAAAGCCGGCGGAAGTCTACTAACCCCGCCGATCGGGGCAAGTGCCGCTCGAAACCAA
>JAPPOT010000475.1:0-578 GCA_028817855.1 Myxococcales bacterium | reverse complement strand
CTCCCGCCCCACACCCACGGGGGGGGGGGGCTATTCCGGGGCGTCCCAGGCGGCGGACGCGCACCATGTCCTACCCGTCGGCGAGGTGGCCGACAACGCAGATGAATCGCGACTGCCTCGGTGCTGCGCCCAAGCGAGAGCGATCGGAGATGGAAAACGCGCCGCGCCGCCGATACAAGGGCAGCTCGTGCGTGACTTCGACCCGCAGCGCGATGCCGGTCTGGTCGAGCGCGTTGCGCAGCTCGCGCCGACGCCGCCCGGGAGCCACGTGCGCGAGCTGCTGGGGCGCTACCTCGAGCAGGTCGCGACCTGGAACCGCAAGCTCGACCTGACCGCGGCCAAGGGCCCCGAGGCCCAGGTCGAAGTGATGCTGGCCGACGCCATGGTCCTTTCCGATCCGCAGCTCTGCCCGGCGAGCGCGCGCGTGCTCGACGTCGGCACCGGTGCCGGCGCGCCGATCGTGCCGCTGCTCATCCTGCGCGACGACCTGAGCGCCGTCTGCCTCGAGCCCCTCCACAAGCGCGCCGCCTTCCTCCGCACCGCCAGCGCCCGGCTCGGCCTGGTCCATCGCATGAAGG
>JAPPOT010000922.1 GCA_028817855.1 Myxococcales bacterium | reverse complement strand
ATGCTGTGCCCCGCCACCTGCCGGCTGCTGCCGCAGGCCGCGAGGCTCGCGGCCGCGAAGCACAACCAGACCAGGCGCATCGCCGGCACCCCCATGAACCCACTTTGGCACATCGCGCGCTTGCTTCAAGCCTCGACGTCCGCGGCCACAACCTGCCCTCGCGCCGCTCACGGCATGCGCGGCTTGCGCGGCTCGAGCCCGAGGCGCGAGAGGAAGCTCAGGTGGGCGTTGTCGTGCAGCTGCCAGTAGGGCAGCCGCGCGCTCTCGATCAGCGCGGCTTCGTAGCCATCGTCGCGCCGCACGCGCACGATGCGATGGGGCGCGGCGCGCTCCACCTCGAAGGTCCACTGCGTGGCCGGCTGACCCTGCCGCGTGATGCGCGCCGTCAGCACGTCGACCTCGAGCTCGCCTGCGGGCACGCGCACGCGGGTGGGCTCCGCTGCCCGCGATAGCGCTGCCTGATCCCAGGCGAGCGGGACGTGCGCGAGGCGCGCGCGCTGCAGCGAGCGGAGGATGGGCACCTGCACCTGCTGCCCGGGCTCGAGCGCCGGGCGCGCGAGACCGCGGGCCCACAGCCACAGCGCGTCCTCCCCGAGGCCGTCGCGCGGGAAGGGCAGGGTGCCGGACTGGTCGGCCTCGCCCTCGAAGTAGCTGTGCGAGGTGGTCTCGACCGCGTCCTGGCGGAACAGGGCCTGCCCGTAGGCGTGGCCGCACCACTCCTGGGCGCTGACCGAGACCTTGCTGAGCGTCCCGGGTGGCCGACCTGCGTGCGCCGTGCTGGTGACGAAGGCGCTGGTCATCATGTTGTAGTCGTAGATGCCGGTCTGAAAGTCCTCGACCAGGTTGAGCTTGATCACCTGGAAGTCGGCACGGGCGCTGTGCTCCGGCTTGACGCGGCTCTCCTCGTCGAAGGGCTCGGTCACGAAGATGCTCACGGCGACGCCCTTGCGCAGCTCGCCGTAGCGCGGAAAGGTTAGCTCGTAGCCGGCCAGCTCCGCCTTGCCATCGTGCCAGGTGCGCGAGAACGCCGGCCCGAAGTCGGGTGGGCGCAGCTGTTCCGCGCTCGCGGTCCTGGCGCCGCCGCCCGGCGCGCTGCACGCAATCGCGACCGCCAGCGCGAGGGTGCACGCGAAGCTCCAGTGTCGATGCGCCATGTCTCTCCCGTCCTTTCCTGCGCCCGTCTGGCGTTGCCAACAGGGCCCGAGGGTACTCGCTGTTGCACTCGCGACCCGTGCCGCAGAGGTTGTCGGTGATCTTGCTCGCGCTGAGCCGCCACGTGATATGGTGCGCTGTGCGCGTCATGGGTGTCTCCGGTAGGCATTGTGAATAGACTGCTGACCCCGGTGGTCAAGCCCCGTGTCCCGGTCGCCCACGACGGCGAGATGTGTGCCTTGCCGCTGCGGGGTGCGTGAACTAGTACACAGGCTTCGCAGTGAACCCGGTAATCATGGCAGCCGGTAGATTCGGTTGGTGGATGCGTCTTCTCGCCGCGCTGTTGGCCCTCTCGATCGCGTCCTTACCGACGGCCGCAGCGGCTCAGCAGCGCACGCCGGGGGTGCACCACGGCCCGTCCCTGGACGATGACGCGCGCGCGGTCTTCGCGCAGGGGCGCGAGGCCTACGAGGTGGGCCGCTACGCCGAGGCCCTCGAGCGCTTCGAGCGGGCCCACAGCATCAGTGGCCACCCCGAGCTGCTCTTCAACATCGGGCTCGCCGCCGATCGCCTGCGTGAGGACGAGCGCGCGCTCGACGCGTTCATTCGCTACCTGGAACAGACACCGGACGAGTCCTCGGAGCATCGCGACCAGGTGAAGGCGCGCGTCGCCGCGCTGCGCTCCGCCCGCGATCGCGAACGCTTTGCGGCCTCCCGAGGTGACGATACCGTCGCCCCGGAACGGGTGGCGCGCGAGGCGCAGGGCGCGGACCACTCGACCGTCGGCGCAGGGGAGCTGCGGGACGACGACGGCGGCGTGCTCGACAGCTTCTGGTTCTGGGCGGGCCTGTCGGTCGTGGTGCTGGGCGGCGCGGCAGCCGCCTATGCCGTGACCCGCGAAGACGACGACAACGGCCTGCCACAGCCCAACACGGGCGTGGTGGTCCCCACCCTGCGGCTCGCACCATGAACCGACGCGGGGGGCACAGCGGGGGGTGCTGGATCTGGCTGGTCGCGCTGTCGGCCGCGATGGCCTGTGGCGAAGATGCGCCCGACACCCAGGTGATGGTGGTCATCGACGCCGAGCCGGCGGTGGTCGACAGGATTGCCGACGTCGAGCTCGAGGTGACCAGCGGCACCGGTCCGATCTCCAGCTGGGTGCTGCGCCACAAGGCCAGCCTCACACCGGGCGACGGCCCGATCACGTGGCCGCTCGAGGTGGCGCTCGAGCCCCGGGCCAGCTCGGTCGACGACAGCTACCACGTCGTCGCCACCGCCCTCGATGGCAGGGGCGAGACGATCGCTCAGGTGCGCGCCGTGAGCGGTTACATCGAGGGCTCGGCGCGCCGCTTGCCGCTGGTCTTCGATCTGGCCTGCCTCCAGCGCGACTCGCTCTGCAACGCGTCGCTGACCTGCCTCGCCGGCGCGTGCGTCGACCCGGAGATCCGACCGGAGGACCTGCTCCCCGGTGACAGCACGACGACCGATCCGATCCAGCGCGGTGAGGACATGACCCCACCCGAGGTCGATGGCGGCACCCCGCCGGCGCCCATGGACGGCGGTGACGACGCCGAACCCGCCGACGCGCCCACCGGCTGCGACGGTCCGCCCACGGAGTGCTTCGAGGCGGTCGACTGTCCCGAAGGCCTCTGCGACGGCTGCGCGGTGGGCTACATCGACGACGAGGGGTGCGTGCCCTTCGTTGCGGACTTCGGAGCTTCGGCGGGGACACTGGCGCAGGGCATCGACGCCCTGGAGACGCGCTACACCCTGCGCCTGTCCCTGCTCACGCACAAGCTGACGCTGGCGCCGATGGTGGTCGCGGGCGTGCAGGTGCAGGTCGAGGGCGCCGCGGACGTGGGCGACGGCAGCTTCGTGGTCGAGCCCGTCCCGATCGGATCCCACGAGCTCGCCTTCAACCTCTCCGACGACGCCGGCGCCAGCCGCCGCTACATGCTCACCCTCGAGCGTGGCTCGCAGCCCCAGGGCTATCTCAAGTCGAGCCGCGCCGCGGAGGGGGACGAGCTCGGCTTCAGCGTCGCCTACGATGGCGACACCGTCGCCGTGGGCGCGCCGGCCGAGGATGGCGCCGACGAGGACACCGGAGCGGTCTACATCTTCGTGCGCGGTGCCGGCGGCGCGTTCGAGCTGCAGGACCGGGTCGAGGGCTCGACGGTGGGGGG
>JAPPOT010000108.1 GCA_028817855.1 Myxococcales bacterium | reverse complement strand
CCGTCGGGCCGGGCGCGGAGCGTGACAGGCCCGTCGAGCGCTCCGGCCGTGCCCAGCTCACCGTCAACGCGCTGCCGTGGGCGGAGCTCTCGATCGACGGTCAGCCCCACGGCAACACGCCCAAGCGCGCGCTGTCGCTGCCTTCCGGCAAGCACGTGCTGAAGCTCGACTGCCCGCCGCTCGGCCGCAGCGCGCGCGTCACGGTCGACCTCGACCCGGGCGCCCACTCGCGCATCCTGGTCGACCTCCAGCAAGACCCACCGAAGATCACGCGGCGCTGATGGCGCGAGATCCGGGCGCTGATGGCGCGTCGCGAGCGCCGTTCCGCAGTTGCTTGTGGCGATCCCGTAGGTAGGGCGCCCGCGCCTAGCGCAGGGGCCGCTCCGCCAGCTCTGCGGCGAGCGCGCGCAGGGCGGCGCCGCGCGGGTGGGTGCTGTGCCAGATCAGGCGGAACCAGTCGGTGGCGAGCTGCGTGCGCGGCAGCACGCGTGTCAGGCGCTTGCGCTTGAGGTCCTCGCGCAGGAAGTACTCGGGCAGCACCGCCAGCCCGGCGCCGGCCAGGACGCGCGCGCGGATCGCGGCGATCGTGCCGAAGTAGTGCACCGACTCGAAGCGCCAGGACTCGTGGCTCGGACGTGCGTCGAGGAAGTAGCGGAACAGGGGCAGGTCCGCGTGCACGTCGATCAGGGCGTGGCACGACACGTCGGCCGCACGCCGCACCGGCCGCTGCTGCAGCAGGCGCGGCAGGCCCACAAGTGCGTAGCGCTCCTCGTGCAGGCGCGCGTACTCGAGCCCGGGGTCGGTGACGCGTGCGCTGGTCACCACCGCATCGACCTCGCGCCGCCGCAGGCGCTCGAGCAGGTCCTCGGTGTCGCCGAAGTGCAGGTGCAGGGTGCGCTCGGGTCGCGTCCGGGCGAGCGGATCGATCGCCGGCACAAGGTAGCTCAGCCCGAGCTCGAAGCGCGTGCCCAGCGTCAGCGTGTACGGCGATGGCCCCCCGCGCACAACGCTCGCGCAACGCTCGGCCTCGACCAGGCAGCGCCGCGCCTGGGGCAGCAGCGCGTGGCCGGCCTCCGTGAGCACCACCGAGCGGGTCGTGCGATCGAAGAGGCGCGCGCCCAGATCCTCTTCGAGTCCCTTGATGCGCGTACCGAAGGCCGCCGCGCTGAGCGAGACCGCGGTCGCGGCACGCCCGAAGTGCAGATGCTCGGCAGCAGCGACGAAGCAGCTCAGGGACTCAAGGTCGAGGTCCATCTATATCGAATATGGCAATAATAGACTCATAAGAATACTGATTATCGAGATAGTGCTCCCGTGTCAGCCTGATCTCCATGGTCACCGGAAGGCTTTTGGGGGTGCTGGCGTTGCTCGGCGGCTGCGCGGCGAGTCACCTGGGGGATGAGCCGCTGCAGGGCGCGGGGGAGCCGCCCGCGATGCGCAGTGGGAGCGCGGGTTCCGCCGCGCCGCAGGACCCGGGCACGGCTGCGGATTCCGATCGGGCCCGGACTGACACGTATGACGTGGAAGCGGCTGACGGGTTCTGCGGGGTCGCAGCGGACAACTCGCTCCTCGCCGCCTTCCGGGACGACGCCCTCTACATCCACACGGCCGGTGGTGAGGAGCGTCGGGTGCACACCTTCGAGACCCAGGTCGACTCGCCGAATCGGGGGTCCAGCGTTCAGCGTAGCGGCGAGTACTTGCTGGCCAGTCGGTTGGGCTCCCCACGCTACATCGGCGAGGGCCCGCACGCGCGCGTGCTACTCGATCGGCGCGGCGAGGTGCAGTGGGCGCGCGCCTGGGGGGAGGGCGGTCCGCGCATCGACTGGCTGACCCCCGGCGGCTTCGCGGTCGGCTCCGACGCGACCGGTGAGCTCTTCCTCGGGGTGCGCGGCGGCGAGGAACACTACCTGCCAGAGGGCTTCGGCCCCAGCGGGCACAGCGACGACGACTGGTTGTTCGGGCGCTTCTACGGCGGGGACACGCTGGAGCCGCCGTTGTTGCTCTACGACATCGAGCGCGGTGAGCTGCGTCCCCTCTCCGGCACGCCGGTCGAGCATCGCGGCCTGGATGTGCGCATCGTCGACGGCGTCGTCATCTACGTCGAGGGCGAGGGTCCGGACGTTCGGCTGGTGATCGAGGCGCCGGGACGCCGCATGGACCACCCCCTACCACCCGCGCAGGCCCGGCTCGGCATGCTTCACGGCGACAGGCACACGGTGCTGCTCGATGGCGATCGTCCCGTTGCCGCGCTCGACCGGCGCGGCTTCACGCTCGAGCTGCTGTCGGTGGAGCCGCCGCCCGAGCCCGCACAGTGGTCGAGCGTGGGTGATCACTTCGCCGCGAAGTCGCTGGAGGGCGGGCTGCCTCGCTGGATCTACGGCTTCGACGCGGCCGACGGGCGCGCCCACCTGCGAGCGGTCCCGGACTTGCCCGAGGGTCACAACATCTTTCATCCCATCTGCGCACCGACCTACTCGGCCGGGATCTTTCAGCGGGGACGCGATCTACACGTCGCGCTGCGCACCGGCACCGCCGGCCCCGTGCGGATGCACCAGCTCGCGCTCCATGGCAACGACGACGCCTACCGCGCCCTCGGTGCGCCGCTCTACCGCGCCAGCGAGGCGCGCGCCGTCGAGCACGGGGACACCCTCGCGATCGTCGCGCTCGACGCCCAGGACCGGTATTGCGCGGAGGCGCACGAGCAGGCCCCCGAGGACGAGCCCCAGGCCCTGGTCGGCGCTTCGCTGCAGCTGCTGCGCGAGGGCGGCGCCGGCTTCGAGCTCGACTCCCGCGACTACACCTGGGAGTCGGGGATGGATCGCATCCAGTACCGGCTCTCCGACGACGGCCGCTGCGCGCTGGTCATGCGGCCCGGCGAGCGTGCCCGCCGGGGCGACCTCGGCAGCGGTGAGGTCCGTCGCCCCGGCGCCCCCGACGACCAGCTCCACTTGTTGCGCTGATCAACCTGCGCCTGCCCCTGCCCGGTCTCTCTGAGCCAGCCGGGCATGGGCAGGTTCACGCGGCCCCAAAGGCGGCGCTAATTCTTCGGCGAGAAGCTGAAGGGCACGTCCAGCACGGCGCACTTGTCGCCGACCGGGTCCGGGAAGCTCCAGCTTTGGACCTTCTTGCGCACGCACGAGAAGACCTCGTTGTCGCGCAGCGAGCCCGAGACCTTGGTGGCAGCTACCTTGCCGCCCGTGCCGACCTTGATCTGCAGCCGCAGGCTGCCGGCCAGGATGTTGTTGACCTTGAGCCGTCGCTCGTAGCAGGTGCGCACCTCGCCGCGCTTGCCCGCGATCAGGCGCGCGACGCCTGGTAGATCGCCGCTGCAGTCCCACGC
>JAPPOT010000378.1 GCA_028817855.1 Myxococcales bacterium | reverse complement strand
GAACGGCATGGGCCCTGGCAAGGAGCCATCCGCAGCTGCTGTCCCCCGAACTGGAGTCGGCGAAGGAGAGGTCGTCGGCTTCGTCTCCGAGAGCGGCGCCCAGGTCTTGCGTGGCATTCCCTATCCGGCTTGGCCACTCCCGACGCCTGGCCGAGGCTTGCGGCTAGGTGCCCTTCGGCCACGCCCGTGCAGACACGCGCCTCGTCGCGCCGAGATGGGCGGTCTGGCTTTGAGCGTGACCCTCCTAGCCCGTCCTGGATCCCGGAAGGGACGCCCATGGGGACGCCAACCAGCACCACGCCGAGCACCGCGCCGGCCGCGATGCTCGTCCCCATGAGGTAGGCCTTCTCATTCGGTGACATGGTGGTCTCGAGGACAGATGCTGATCCTCTGATCTTGGTGATCCCGGGGGCCGGTCCTACCGGCCAGACATTGGGTGACCGCGTCCAGAGAACCGTATCGTGAGCGGTTTGCCCAGGATCTGTTCCGTCAGCTCGGGCGGTGGCTCGGGCAGCTTGGTACCGCGTTTCCGCATGAGCTTCAGCCGATCCTCGACCGACTCGTCGAAGAGCGGGCAACCGCTGGCACGCACGATGTGGAACGCACCGACTTGAAGCTCGGCCGTCACTCGTATCCTGACCTCTGCCACGCAGCGACTGACATCACCGGCGGAATCGATGAGCGTCCAGCCCTTCTTGATCGCGACAATCAGACGTCCGTAGTAGATGTCTGCATCTGGCCCTGAGTTGGGCGAGGGCGGCGGCGCCGGTGGGGCGGCGCGGCCCCCTTCTGGCTCTGTCGCGAGGACTCCGGCTCGGCTACTGATGTGCTCAAGACTGGGGCCCGCTGCGTCCGATGGCTCCGCCCCGGCGCCGTCTGGCGCTGGGGGTCCCGGCGCAGGAGGGTGCAGCTCTGGAGCGTGGGGCGGTGCAACGGTCGACACCTCGTCGGCGCGACGGCCAATCCGCTCAAGCTCGGGGTCGGCCTCGCTTGCGGCCGTGGACTCGCGGCCCGTGCTCGAGCTCGCGCTTGGGTCCGCGGGTCGCGTGGGACCGCAGCTCTGCAGCAAGCTGCTGAGCAGCACCCATGGGATGAACGCCGCAGATGTCGTGCCTCGGTAGGCCTGCATGTCCCAAGGATACGCGCACAAACGGCGTCGTTGCACACGATCTTGAAACGCTAACGGGCGAGCCTCCCGCGGTCGCGCGTAGCGCGCTTCGCCTACTCGCGTCGCGATCAGATAAGATTGCTTCCACCAGATTCCAAGGGCGTCTGGGTTCCAGCTTGAGGCCGCTTCGCCGATCGCGATTGTGGGAGGATGATCTCCGCGCCGGCCGGCCGTTGGCTCGAACGGGCGTTACCCTTGCCGCAGTCGCTCGGGCTCGCGTCGCTCCGTGGCCAGCTGGAGCAATGCGGTCACCGCTTGTCCCCCACCGCGCACGTGGATCATGAAGCCCTCGACGGGATCCTCGTCGCCCATATTGAGCTCGAACACGAACTCATCCGATACGAGCTGGCCCCAGCTCGGGTCGGACCAGTCGACGCCAGGCAAGCATGCCGAGATCCTGCGACGAACCTCGGCTGCATGACCCAAGGCCTTCCCCTTCCAATCATCGGGCATCTCACCCACGGGAGGCGGTGGCACATCGGCTGCATACACTGAGATATCCCAACTCATCGCCCTCCCCCGGTTGCTGGTGCTACTGCGCCAGTAGTCGGAGAGTCTCGCACAGGCGCCCGCCCAGGCACCCTAACCTTGATCCCGGTCGGACCATTTTACGGTTAGTCGTCAAATGGTCTGGACTATTTTACGATAGGTCGTAAAATAGTCCCGTGCTCAAGCGTTCCTACGATGAGATTCTCACCGCGCATCTGGCCGAGGAGCGCCAGATGGCCTTCGTCTCGGGGCCACGTCAGGTTGGCAAAACGACGACCTGCAAGGGCGTGGCTTCCGACGTCAGGTACTTCAACTGGGACGATGAAGTGGATCGTCGCCTCATCGTCAGCGGGGCGAGGAACGTGGTCGAGCATCTTGAGCTGGCGCGGCTTGGCAAGGGCAAGCGCGTCGTTGTGTTCGATGAGCTCCATAAGTACAGCCGCTGGAAGACATTTCTCAAGGGCCTGTTCGACAAGCATGCCGATGCCTTGAGCATTGTCGTCACGGGCAGTGCACGACTCGACGTCTACCGGCGCGGCGGAGACTCGCTGATGGGCAGGTATTTTCTGTATCGGATGCACCCGCTGTCCGAGGGTGAGCTGCTGCGGCCGCAGGCGCCGAGCACGCCGGTGGCCACGCCGCGTCGTCTGTCGCCTGCGAAGGTGCGAAATCTGTGGACCTACGGCGGCTTTCCGGAGCCGTACAGCCGGGCAGACAAGCGTTTTTCCACACGATGGCAGAGCCTGCGAACTGAGCAGCTGGTCCGGGAGGACCTCCGGGACTTGACTCGGATCCAAGAGCTCGACCAGCTCGAGGTACTCGTGAAGGTGCTGCAGGCAAGCTCCTCCATGCAGGTGAGCTACTCAGCCCTGGCGCAGCAGGTCAACGTGTCCGTGGACACTGCGCGTCGCTGGATCGCGACGTTGACTTCACTTCATCACGGATTCTTGGTTCGGCCGTGGTTCCGCAACGTCAAGAAGTCGCTCCGCAAGGAGCCGAAGTACTACCTACGTGACTGGTCTCGTGTCGACGATCCGGGCGCGCGGGCGGAGACCTACGTTGCCTGCCATCTCTACAAGGCCGTACAGATGTGGCAGGACAGCGGATTTGGGACGTTTGAGCTGCACTACTTGCGTGACAAGAACAAGCGCGAAGTAGATTTCGTAGTCGTGCGCGATGACGAGCCCTGGTTCCTGGTCGAGGTGAAGGCGTCTGACTCGACGCTGAGTCCTTCGCTGGGCTACTTCCAGCAGCAGCTCTCGGCGCCACACGCCTTCCAGGTGGTCATGGACCTCCCCTATGTGGACGAGGATGCCTTCAGTCGAGAGCAACCGACGATTGTGCCGGCGCGTACCCTGCTGTCGCAGCTTCCCTGAGCCGGGCGCTCGTGATTGCTGTCAGCGATCACCTGAAACCGTAGGAATCGGTCAGCAGTGGGATCGATCCGAGGGACCCCGATGTCTGTCCAGCGACCGAGCCTGTGCAGCGGCGGCCGCCGGCGATTCCGTTCGATCCCGCCGCGCCGGATAGCGCAACCCCTCGATAGCACGTCCACCCGGCACGGCACGCTACTCGCACCCGCCCTCGGGCGTGACCGCCCCCCGCATCATCGTCGCCGGTGCCACGACGGCCATCACCCGGCGCACCACCATGCGCAAGGCCTTCCTCGCGCCCTGGCACCCCG
>JAPPOT010000566.1 GCA_028817855.1 Myxococcales bacterium | reverse complement strand
TCCGCCCGCCGAGCGGCGTCCGGGTCGTTCGCGAGCACCAGCGCCGCCCCCCGCGCCTCGCCCAGGGCGAGCACGAGATCCATCGCGCCTTCCTCTTCCGGATTGGGAAAGGCCGCGGTCGGGAAGTCCGGGTCCGGCTCGGCCTGCTGTGGCACCGAGTGCAGCTCCACGTAGCCGAGCGCGTCCAGGGCCGGCTCCACGAAGCGCTGCCCGACGCCGTGCATCGCGGTGTACGCCACCCCGATCGACGGCGGCGCCGCCTCCACCGCGGCGAGCTCCGCCACCGCGTCCAGGTAGTGCTGCTCCATCGCCTCGCCCAGGTCGTCCTGCAGCCGGCGCTCCCGTCGCGCGGCCTCGTCCACCCGCGGCAGCCCGCGGATCGACGCCACCGCCTCCATCGCCGCCGCGATCGCGCCGTCCACCGGCGGGATGATCTGCGCGCCGTTGTGCCAGTAGACCTTGAAGCCGTTGTCGTCCTTGGGGTTGTGGCTGGCGGTCACCATCACCCCGCCGGCCGCCTTCAGCTCGACCAGCGCAAACGCCAGCACCGGCGTCGGCACCGGCGCGCTGAAGAGCTGCACGCGGAAGCCGGCGCCCGCCGCCACCGCCGCCGCCTCCTCGGCAAACGCCCGGCTGCGGTGGCGCCCGTCGTAGCCGATCGTCACGCCCCGCGCTTGCGCGTCCGGCAGCGCCTCGAGCAGGTGCGCGCACAGCCCCGCGGTCGCGCGCGCCACCGTCGCCCGGTTCATCCGCCCCGGCCCGGCGCCGATCGCCCCGCGCAGCCCGGCGGTGCCGAACTGCAGCGGCCCCGCGAAGCGCGCCTGCAGCTCCGCCGTCTCCCCGTCTGCGAGCAGCCGCTCCAGCTCCTCGCGGTCGATCGCCTCGGGGTCGTCCTCGATCCAGGCCCGCACCCGGGCCTCGAGCTCGTCTGTCGTCATGCTTGGCTTTCCTCGATCAGCTCGTCGGTTCCCTGAACGTAGCGCCGCTCCCGGTAGGTGCGCGCGTAGAAGACGAAGAGCACGGCGGTCAGGAACATCGCGCCCGCGAAGAAGTTGTAGTACGCCGCGCCCTCGAGCGTGCTGTTGCCCGCCGCGTCCTGGGTCACGTAGTTCACCGCCGAGGTGAAGAGGTTGCCCACTGCGACGCTCGCCAAGAACAGCGACATCACCAGTGACTTCATCCGATTCGGCGCCTGGGTGTAGCTGAACTCCAGCGCCGTGATCGAGATGAAGACCTCCGCCGCCGTCATCACCACGTAGGCGTAGATCTGCCAGACGATGCTCACCTGCTCCCCGCGCGCCAGCCACACCTCGACCAGCGACGGGATCAGGAAGGCCGGCACCGTGATGAAGAAGCCGATGCCGATCTTGCGCAGTGGCGTCAGCGGAAAGACGCGATCGATGGCCGGGTAGATCACGTAGCTGAAGAGCGGGATGAACAACATGATCAGGACCGGGTTCACCGCCTGGATCTGCGACGGCAGCACCTCCACGCCGAAGAGCACCCGGTCCATCCGGTCGGCCTGCAGCACCCAGGCCGAGCCGGTCTGGTCGAAGAGCGCCCAGAACATCGCGACGAAGAGGTAGATCACCACCAGCCGTCCCATCACGAGCAGGCCGCCCGGGCTGAAGGTCTCCTCGACGAAGCGCTTGCCGGTCGGCGGCACGTGGGCGAAGCGGTTGCGCCCCATCCAGAAGGCGAGCGTCGCGAGCACCATCAGGATGCCGGGTACGCCGAAGGCCACCGAGGGCCCGAAGTCGCGCAGCAGGATCGGCGTCAAGAACGACGACGCGGCCGCGCCCAGATTGATCGAGAAGTAGAACCAGGCGAAGACCTTGTCGACGAGGTGCTGGTTGCGCTGCCCGAACTGATCGCCCACGTGGGCGGAGACGCAGGGCTTGATCCCGCCTGCGCCCACCGCGATCAGCCCCAGGCCCACCGCCAGCCCGGCCCGCGTCTCGTCGACCGCGAGCGCGAAGTGCCCGAGGCAGTAGACCAGCGACAGCCAGATGATGGTCCGGTACTTGCCCCAGACCGCGTCCGCCAGGAGCCCGCCCAGCAGCGGGAAGAAGTAAACCGACGACGTGAAGACGTGGTACCAGACCTTCGCGTCCGCCTCGCTCATCGGCGCGAGCTCACCGCTCTGGTCGAGCAGGTGCTTCGTCATGAAGATGGTCAGGATGGTGCGCATCCCGTAGTAGCTGAAGCGCTCCGCCGCCTCGTTCGCGACGATGTACGGGACGCCCGGCGGCATCCCCTCCATCTCGTGCGGCGTGGTCCGGTAGCCGGCCATCGCTGCGCACCCTACTACGCCGCGGCCTGCGCAGTACACGCGGCGATGCGCCTCACCTGGGCGTCCGGGGCTGTCCCGCGCTCGGGAACCGTAGCGAGCTGCGCGCCGCGTGGTGTATCGTGTGCAGGTGCTGTTCGGGGCCGAGGGTGTCGACGCGGGCCGCGCGTGGTGGAGGACAGCGGCGCTGTCGTGCCTGTCCCTTGGTGCGATCGCCTGCGCGCCCCACACCGCCACCGTCCATCGCACCGAGCTGCCCGAGCTGGTGCGCACCTTCAAGGACGAGGGCGCCGCCACCGTGCAGCACGAGGGCAAGCCCGCCGCGCTCGAGACGCGCCACGCGCCCGTGCTCGAGGTCAAGCGCAAGGACCGCGAGCAGACCACCAGCGCGCTGCTGGCCGATGTCGACGTACAGGGCGGCGCGCTGCTCTTCCCCGTCGGCGACAGCGGCGCCGTCCAGGAGCGCGTGCAGCTGCGCGACGTGCTCGGCGCGCGCCTCGACCTGGGCGACTACCACCCCCCCGGCGAGCGCCTCATCTGGGGCGTGGGCCTGAGTGGCGGCGGCCCCGGCCTGCTGGTCGCGCCCTTCGCCGAGGTCCGCCCCGCCCGCTGGATCTCGATCGAGGCCGGCGGCCTCGGCGGCCCCAGCGCCGCCTGGGGCTTCGCCGGCGCCCGCCTCGCCCCCTTCGCGATCGGCAGCTTCCGCCCCTACGTCGGCGGCTTCGCCCAGATCATCATCGGCTGGGACTCCGACGCCGACGCCAGCGACGACCCCAGCATCGGCGAAGACGACTCCACCACCATCACCGCCGGCGGCGCCCGCCTCGGCCTCGAGCTCGACCTCCTCGGCGGCCACGCGGCCGTCCGCGCCGAGTTCGATCTCATCCACCCCATCAGCGACCGCTACGCCTTCGACCTCACCGACGACTGGATCCCCTTCGGAGGAATCTCCGCCACTTACTTCCCGTGAATCGGCCGAGGTCCGCCCAGAAGCGGCTTCGCCTGCGTTCTTGTCCGCTCGATCGCGGCCAAGGCCATTGCTCGGCTCAGCGT
>JAPPOT010000033.1:30139-48806 GCA_028817855.1 Myxococcales bacterium | reverse complement strand
CCCTGCGCCCCCGACTCCCCCTGTGCGCCGTCGCTGCCGCGCTCTCCGTCGGCACCTCGCTCACTATCGCGCCCGTCGTCGCCTGACACATCGGCGCTGTCCTTGGCTCCCGAAGCAGCGTCATCCCCACATGCCGTCAGACCACCTAGGCCGAGGGCAAACATGCCGACAATCCGAATTGCTGGGAACCACATTGCACGAACACGCCACGAGGCGGCTTCGGCTGCAAGATCACCGATCGGGCCAGGCCCGATTGGGCCATTGAGCCGGGGGTTGCCTACCGAAGCGTGCTCGGATAGGCCGATCGCGTGGACGGGCCCCAACTTCCGGCACAGGACCGGCACGCGCAGCTCCAGCGCACAATCGGAGCGGCCTCTCGCACGATTCAGGCCGTTCAGCAACAGCCCGGAGTCAGTCCGGAGCTGCTCACCGCATCGGAAGGCCTTCTCCGGCGGCACACTGCGCTGACCAAGGATATTGCTTCCACTTGGGAGTCGACGAAAGCGAAACCTGGTCGCAACTCGAGTGGTCTCGACGACCTTCAGCTCCGAGCAGACACTCTTGTAGCCGATGCGAACACGCTGTGGGAGGAAGCCACGACCGGGACAGCGCTCGGCCAGGGCGGCCAGGCAGCCATAGAGTTCAACACCAAAGAGCTTGTGGCGGCGCGGGACTACCATCGAACGTTCTCTCGATGGCTCTTGGTGATTCTTGGGGTCTTGGTCGGAGCCGGTGGACTAGCGCTCTGGCACTTCTTCGACCCGGCGCAGGCGACTGTCGCGGGCAAGTCCATGTGGGAGCAGCTCGCCCTGTTGCTCGGAGGTCGCTTGAGTGCGGTCCTTCTGGCAGGGTGGGCGCTGCTCTTCGTCGGCCGCTTGTCGCAGCGCCACGCGCGCCAAGCGGTCATCTACCAGGACCGCCTATCTGGGATGGGCCCAGCCGCGATTCTACTGCAGCACGGCAAAGCGGCGGAGAGATCTAATGTTATCAGCTCCATGGTCGAGGCGTATCTCACGCTCAACCACGATGCATTTCGGGAACCGGTGCCGGAGAAGGGCTATCGTCTGGGCGAACTGAAGCGGCTCACGAAGATCCTCGGGCGCTCGGCGGACCGCGTTGTCGATAAGGTGCTGCCACCCAGGTGACACCGTCCTTTCGCTACCGCCCTTTCACAGACCGGAGCACCGTGCGCAGCTCCGCAACCTCGACAGCCTCACGCTGCTCCAGCGTCGGCTCCGGCGGTGGCGGCGCTTCGGCCAGGCGAATGATCGCCACGCGCTCGAAGGCCTCGAGCAGCTCATCGGCCGGGTAGAGGATCCGGGCCCCGATGCGGTGCTCGGTGACGCCCAACCGCCGGGCCTGGACCTTCACCCAGCCCCAGGACTGGCCGATCGCGAACTCGGCGTTGCCCTTGCCGATGAACAGCGGGCGCGGCCGCACGGAGCCGAAGTCCGACACGGCGCCCTTCTCCGCGGCAGCCGCCCGCGCGAGCGTCGGGTCAAGACCGCCCATGCTTCCCCCTGCGCGCCCGCTCGGCCGCCAGGTCGACGACGCCGGCGCGGGCCTCCCTTCGGGCCGTCAGCTCGCGTGTGATGGCCTCGACGGCGCTCCACTCGCCGCGCTCGGTCGCGCGCCTGAGGGCGTCGGCGAGGGCCTGCTCAATGGGATCGGGATCGCCCGCCGATTGCCCATCGGTGCCCTGAAGTCGCTCGACGTCCTGCTCGGCCGCAGGGCCAACCTCCTGAAACTCAACGGATTCGGGCGCCTGGCCGGGCGCCGATTCCCCTTCGAGTCCCGTTGGGGTCACCGGAGAGCACGCCCCGGAATCTGAAAGGGTTCCGGGGCTTTTCTTTTCCGTCCGTGAGGGTCTTGGCGATGCCTACTCGAGTCGCTCGCCCGGCGCGCTGGCGAACCACACATCCCGCGCGCCACACCGCGACAGCACGGTCATCGGGAGGTCGTCCACCGTCGCGCCCTCACCGAGCGCGATCCCTCCACCGCCAACCGTGACCTTTGGCGCTTCGCCTGCAGCGACGCTGTCGATGAGTGACCGCGCGAAGTCGAGATCGTCCTCGAGCCACACCACGACCTCCTCGCCAATGACGAGGCAGCCATCCACGATCGAGGCCGCACCGGACCCGAGCGCGCTGTCGCCGCCACCGGCCGGATCGAGCGAGAATAGCCATACGCCATCGTGTCGATGCGAGTCGATGCTGTCCGGTGCGCCGGTCGGCCCGTCGCCGGGCTCTGGCTCGGCGCCGCCGGACTCTGGCACTTCACCCCCACGCGCGTCATCCGGCCGGGAAGAGTCCTCCTCGGCCGCGTCGCAACCGACGAGCACCAGCCATAGCGAAGCGGTCAGGACCCGACACCTCACGCACAGTAGGATGCCGCACGCCGAAACCGCATCCAAGGCCTGCTAGCGCTAGATGCGGTTGCAATCGATCCGCGCCCCGATCGACTCACCCCAGATGTTGCACATCTCCCCAGTGTGGACTTCGTTGGTGAAGCGCAGCGTCGCGTCGCTGTCGTTGATGATGTGGCACTCCCAATCGAGCGTGTCGCCCGCGGAGATCTCGAGCATCCCGGTGTAGGCGCCCGGCGCCGTGTCGCTGAACTCGGGGTTGGTCTCGACCGAGTTGTAGGCGTAGACCTGCGGCTCGAGGTAGTCGAAGGTCTCGAAGACCTTGAGGCGGTCGCCCATGGCGGCGCGGTTGAGCCACGCCGTGAAGCGCACCGCGTGCGCGTGCGTGTGGCCGAGCAGCGCCAGGATGCGGCCGTCAGCGTCGATCGGGCAGCTGTAGCTGTAGACGTTGTCCGTGCCCGGCGTGATGTTGAAGCCCAGGCCGCCATAGCCGCGGATGCGGTTGCTGGTCTGCTTCACCTGATCCTCCGGGACCGTGTACAGGTTGATCCAGTACTCGCGCAGGATCGGCCCGTCGGTGAAGTTGAAGTAGTGCATGTCCGACGTGATCGCGGTGTGCGCCTGCACGCGCGTGCCGATCTCGGCATTCTCGGGCGCGACCGGAAGGCGCGCGTGGTACGCCTTGGCGGCGCCCGGGATGCGCGGAGAGACGTTCTCCGAGTCGAAGCGGCACCCGCCCCAACTCTCATCGGCACCCGCGGCGTGCGGGGTGAGGTAGCCCGTGTTGATGATGTGATGGGTGCCCGCGCGGCCGCTCAGCACGTAGCTCTGGTAGTAGACGTCCTCTTCGTTCGTCGTGGTCGA
Source organism: Myxococcales bacterium (assembly GCA_028817855.1). Lineage (GTDB taxonomy): Bacteria > Myxococcota_A > Polyangia > Polyangiales > JAFGIB01 > JAOUOP01. Next base: position 45,577 of record JAPPOT010000033.1, on the reverse strand, counting down.
GCTGTAGCACTGGGTGACCTCCTGCTCCATCGCGAGCAGGAACTTGTTGATCTGGTCGGGGTCGTTGTAGTCGTCCGGCCCGATGTGAACCTGGATGCCCTGCCCGGGAGGGGGCGGAAGCAGGCACGCCTCGTCGCCGGGGAAGCCGGAGTCGATGTCGCAGCGGCCGAGCACGTGGGTCTCGAGGCAGGCGGGATGATGCGGGTCGGCATCGCAGTCGGTGCCGTCGACGACGCCATCGACGGCATCCGCATCGTCCCCTTCACCGACGCCATCGGCGTCCATCATGTCGTCGATGGCGATGGTCGGATCGTCCGCGGTTGCACCGGGATCGGCGGATGCGCCGGCCGCGCCGTCGCCGGGATCGCCGTCACCGGTGACGCCGTCGTCGTCGCCGGCACCGGTGTCCAGGCCCGGGTCGTTGCCACCGCCGAGATCGACCATCCCGTCCGAACCGCTCTCGTCCGAGCTGCACGCGACCATGGTCGCTACCAGTAGAACCGCGAGGGTCCAGGTACGTTCCGTGTTCATCGCCGCCTCCGTCCAGGGGACGTGTTCCGTGGAGGCGCGCCCAACACGCACCCCGACCACCCGAGGTGAGCCTATCTCGCTATTGCGCGAGTTCAAACGGGCGCGCAGAACAAGTTGACAACGATTCCCGCCAGGTTCCGCGCCCGCTTGGCTCCATCGGGCGCCTCTTCGCGGCGGCACGGAGTTTGCTGAACACCAGGTCAATGCTGAAGATTGCGTGCCAAGTCGTGTCAGTGAGGGCGCTGTTGGTCGGAGCAGGAGTGCTGCTGGCGCTCGGGTGCAGCAGCGAAGGGGCCGGAGATGATGCGCCTGCCGAACGCGCGGCCGGAGTGGCGGGCAGCGGCACGCTCGTCCCGGGCACTGGTGGGCAGGGAGGCGCAGGACGCGAGGAGGCCGACACGAGCGCGGCGGCCACCGCTACGCCGACCATTGCGCAGTCGGACCCGGATGGCGCAGACGAGGACGGCTCCGACAGCAGCGCGCCGTCGGCCGACACCGTGACCGAGCCCAGCCCGCCGCGCTGCCGCCCCTTCTGCGAGACGCTCCAGGACTGCTGCAGCGGCGACGACTGTCCGCCGGAGCTGCGCTGCACCGGCGACGGCTACTGCGCGATCATCCGCTGCGACAACGACGCCGATTGCGGCGGTCCGGCGACCGTCTGCGCCAAGACGCCGTACAGCCAGATCTGCATGGGGTCCTGCGACCTGCCCAGCTGCTTGATGTGCGAACGCGATCTCGAGGGGCGACAGTACTGCTCCAAGGTTCCGTTCTCGGGCTCCTGCGGCGGCAACTGCGGTCCTGTCGTCAACCCGGGCGACGCCTGCCAGGGCGCCTGCGAGAACCACGCGCGCGGCAGTCACTGCCTCGAGGAGGCCGTCGCGGTCACGGCGACACCGGAGAGCTGCGGGTGCAGCACGGACGCCGACTGTGCAAACGGCGGGCGACTCACGGCGGGCGCACGCTGCACGGGAGCGGGCGTCTGTGGCTGCCGCACGGACGCCGAGTGTGCCGACAGCCTGTGGGGACGGACCTGCGACGCGACAGGAACCTGCGGCTGCGACGCCGACGGCGAGTGCAGCGCCAGCCTGACGGAGTCGACGGGTGGACGCGCGATCTGCGGCGGGGCGAGGATCTGAAACGGATTGCGCCGGAGGTCGGACCGCTTGCGCAGGGGCAGGTTCGGAAACGAAGCGATTGAGGTCAACGTGGGACCGCGAAGGCATGGGGGATCAGCACGGTGCGACCCATGGGCGGAATCGGCCAGGGCGTGTAGTGGAGGCCGTTCCAGTACACGAACCGGTACCCCGGGTGGTCGAGTGGATGGTCGAAGCGGAAGCTGACCTCGAGCGGACGTAGGTCGAAGGTGCGCCGCGTCACGGTGGCCACGTAGCCGTCGACGCGCACGGACTCGCCTAGCTCCAGTGGGTCGGAGGGCACGCGCCAGAGCTTGGAGAGGTCGTCGTCCAGGTACCCCAGGGGCGTGTAGAGGCGCAGCGTGAAAGGGCCGTCGCGCGTGGCGTGCACCTCTTGAGGGGTCGCGCCGAGCAGCTTGAGCACCTCCGGCGCCGGCAGCCCGAGGCGCTCGTGGGTCCACGGGATCATGCGACCGTGCAGGCCATCGAGCGCGTTGACCACGATCAGGGTCTTGCCCGCCAGATCGGTCACTGGCTGGTTGCCGGCCATCACCCGGCAGTTGTCGAAGGACGCGGTCAGCGCAGCGCCGGGCCCGATCGAGCGCGCCAGCGCGATCGGCGACAGCACGAGGTGCATGAACGCACCCAGGGCCAGCACGCCGAGGGTCACCACGCGCACCGGCAGCACGAGCTCACGTCGGATACGCCAAAGATGGATGACGACCTCGGCGGTCACCATCCACAGGCATGCGCCCGCCAGGCACAACAGCCGATCGTGGGGCGACGCGGACACCAGCGGCATCAGCGACACGACCGAGGCCAGCGCCCAGAAGGCGAGCGGCCGGCTGCGGTCGGCGCGGCGGGCCACGACCAGCAACAGCACCGGCACCATCAACAGGATGCCGACCTCGCGCAGGGTGAAGACCGCCCCGCCGATCGACTCGAAGAGGGCCAGGGACGCTCCGAAGTGCTGCGTGAGCAGCTCCCGGATGCGCGGCAGCAGGTGCGCGACGAAAAGCCCGGGTTCGTCGAACGGATCCAGGTAGCCCGCCGAGCCCCGGACGCCATAGCCGAGCCCGCGGTAGGCGAGCACCCAGACGACGAACGTACCGACGACGGGCAGCAGTGAGCGTAGCCACGGGCGGACGGGGCCGGACCGCAGCAAGCGCAGCAACACGAAGATCGGCACGATCGCCACCGCAGTCTCGCCCGAGAGCAGCGCCGCGAGCAGGCACAGCGGAGCCAGCCAGCGCCCAGCGACAAGGCCGTCTCGCGTCGCGCGGTCGTGGAGGTAGAGCGCGAGCAAAGCAAACGCGCTACTCATCGTGGCGTTGCGGGCTGCGAGCCAGCCGGCCGGGCCGATGTGGGCATCATCGACCGCGTAGAGCAGCCCCCCGAGCACCGCGACCGCGCGGCTGCTGGTCAGGCGCAGGCCGACCAACACGACCATCAAGCAGGCGAAGCCGTACCAGAGCACGCTCTGCAGGTGCATCGCCCAGTGCGCTCGGGGCCACAGCCCGTAGTCCAGGTAGTGGGTGGCCGCCGTCACCGGGCGCAGAAACTGGATGTGCACGTCGAGCGTCGACCACCACGGGCGCGTGCCATCGGTCCGCTCGCGCAGCCCCACCTCGGGCCCCCCCGTGGCCCAGCGAAAGATGTCCCACCAGGGATCGGGCCCGCCGTTACCGGAGAGGCGCTTGTCGATCAGCTCGGCATGGATGTAGTCGTCGCGCAGCAGCTCGGTCCCGAGCGAGGGCGCCGTCAGGAGCATCGCGAGGCATGGGATCAGGATGCGCGCGTCGAGGCGGCCGAGCCACGGCCTGCGCCCCGGACCCGCGGTCGCGCTGTGGGCTGCGTCCGCCTTCCCTCCCCTCGCGGCGTCTTCGCTTCCCCCCATGGGTCGCGGGACTCTACCCCGCGCCTGGGGCCGGTCCAAGACGGTGCCGCCGGCCGACGGCGACGTCGCGAGCACCCGGCGGAGTCCGCGCGCGTGATGTCCGCACGCGACCCGCACGCCGGCGCGAGCAGCGGACAACAGGCCATGGCGGTCCAGGGCCGCACGCCGCCCATCCTGCCAGGGCACAGGCCCAGGCACGCCGCTCATGGCCTTGGACCGGGCTGCTTCTGTACACTCGCGCCATGAGTGCGCGTTGGAAGGTGCTTGGATTGCTTGCCCTGTTGGGCTGCATGGGCTGTGGAGACGACTCCGGGTCGAACGACCCCGACGAGAGCATCGACGAGATGGACGACGGGGAGCGTCCCGAGCCCGAGCCGGAGACCTCCGGTGACGGTGACGGTGACGGTGACGGTGACAGGGACTCGGGCGGCGAGGACGACCGCGGGGACGGCGCCGCTGGCGACGGCGACAGCGGCGAGGACGACCCCAGCGAAGACGACGCGGGCATCGGCGACGGCGACGCGGGCGACGGGGACTCCAGCGGCGGGGATGGCGACACGGGCGACGGCGATGCCAGCGGCAGCGATGACGCGAGCTGCGCCGTCGCACCCGACTGCGAGGCGCTCGACCGCGAGCCTTGCCAGTCCCCGGATCGCTGGTGCGGCATCTGCAAGCCGGGGTTGCGCCCGTACCCCGGCGTGATCGATGGCATGTGCTGCCCCGAAGACGAGCGCTTCAGCAGCTCCGGCGCTTGCGCACCCTGCCCGATCGGCACCGTGCCCAACGACGAGACCCTGAGCTGCGCCGACTGCCCGATCGGCACCAATGCGGTCGCGTGCGCCGGCAACGGGGTGTGCGAGGCTGTCGGAGAAGGCGCCGCGTGCGACTGCGGCGCGCGCTTCGCGGGCGCGACCTGCGAGCAGTGCGCGGACGACTGGACGGGGGCCGAGTGCAGCATCCCATGCCCGTGGACCGGCTTGTCGGTGGTCGCGTGCGAGAGCGCCGACGCCACCTTCAACTGCAGCACCCACACGGACGGCAACTACGACAGCCGCCAGAGCCTCAGCTGCGTCGACGGCACCGAGCCGCTGTGCGTCCCGCCGGGCGGCACCTGCACCGACCCGGCGGGCTGCGTGCGCGACGCGTGGATCGGCGTCGACCTGGGCAGCGCCCGGGCCGTCTCACGGCTGCGCTTCCTCTCCGACTGGTGGTCCAAGCGCCCGAACAACTTCGAGGTGTGGGCCTCCGACGACCCGGCCGACGTGCCCGACGCCGGCGCGATGCTGATCGCCGCGGGGGTGGGCGCAGTCCAGCCCTACCAGTGCGTGACCGGCGAGGCCTGCACTGAAGAGGTTCCCGACGCGTGTTGCCCGGATGGGCGAGACCGACCGCAGGACACGCGCGACGTGGGGACGCTCTACCCCCTGTGGGATATCCTCGACTTCCCGGAGCAGACGCACCGCTATTGGTATTTCCTCGTGCGCGACACGAGGGACACCGATCAGCTGATCATGCGCGAGGTGGAGTTCCAGCGCCTCGTGTGCCCGCCGGACTGAGCGCCCTCACCTCGCCGCGCGCTCGACCGCACGGTCCAGGCGCGCGCGCGCGATGCGCACGTCGATCGCGGCGTTGACCAGATCCAGGCGCGCCCTACGCAGGTCCTCCTCGGCGTCGATCACGTCGGTGGCGACGGCGGCGCCCGCGCGGAACTGCTCACGGCGCACGCGGTAGCTCTCCTCGGCCGAGCGGATGCCGACCTGGGCGGCTTCCATCGCGGCGCTGGCAGCCAGGTAGTCCTCGTGGGCGCCGGCGACCTCGACGCGCAGCGTGTCCTCGAGGGCGTCGAGGTCGTTGTGGGCGGCGGTCTCGTCGGCGCGCGACTGGTCGGCCCGCGCACCCGAGGCAGCGAAGTCGTTGGGCGACCAGCTCAGGGTGGCGAGCGCCACCCAGCTGCCGTTCCATTCGCGCTCGAACGAGGCGAAGCGGCTGTTGGGGTTGCCCAGATCGTAGCTCGCACCCACCGCGAGCTTGGGGTAGCCGTCGGCTGCGCTGGCGTCGGCGAGCCGGCCATGGACGCCGGCCATGGTGCGCAGGGCGAGCAGCTCGGAGCGGTTCTGTCGGGCGAGCGCCACCAGCGCGGCGCGGTTCTCGGCCACCGCCGGCAACGGCGCCGTCACATCCTCCTCGATCGCGAACTCCTCGGCGTCGAGCATCAGCAGGGCCGACAGCTGGGTGCGCGCGAGGGCCACGGCGCCGCTGGCGCGGGCCATGGTGACGCGCGCGCGGGCGACCAGGGCGTCGCTGCGCATCAGCTCGACCCGCGCGAGCGCGCCCGCGTTGACCATCGCCTCCACGTCGCGACGGTGGGCCTCGGTCTGGGCCAGGGCCGACTCGGCCACGAGCAGCGCGGCGCGGGCCCGCGCGTAGTCGTAGAAGGCCTCCCGCGCTGCCAGCGCCACCGACGCCTCGCGCGCCTTGATGTTGAGCTCCTCGGCGCGCGCCGCCTCCTTGGACGCCTCGTAGCGCGGCAGGATGCTGAAGAAGAGGTCGCTGACCGGGTAGCTCAGGCGCGCCTGGAGAAGGAACTGATCGAGCAGCGGTGTTTGAATCTCGATCTGTGAGACGTCGGAGTTGCCAACGAAGGTACCATCAGGCGCGAAGTTCATGATGATGCCGTCCGTGCCGAGAGGCACCTGTTCCTGATCGCTCAAGCGCGTGTAGCGCGCCTCCAGGTCGAGCCGGGGGTAGACCGCCACCAGCGCCTCGCTGGCCGCAGCGCGTGCGCGCTCCCGCGCCGAGCGCGCACGTGCCACCGAGGGCGCCCGCGCCACCGCGAGTTCCGCGGCACGGTCGGCCGTGAGCGGCTCACCGTTGGCCCGCAGCGCCTCCCCGAAGTCGAAGCCCGGAGCGGCATCGGTCGGCACCGGGGCCGCAGCGGCCGCCGCGGGCTCAGGTGTCCCCGCCGGCTGTGCAGGCACCGGCGCTGCAGGGGCGGGTTGCTGGGCTTGCGCGGGCACTGCGCCCACGGCGGCGAGTGCCGCTACGGCCAAACAGACGAGGCGTGGCATGGTCCCTCCAAAAAAGGCGGGAGAAACCTAGCCCATTCGGCGCACACTTGCCCGCAATCGAGGCCTGTGATTGTGGCGATGTTCGTTCAGGGGCGGGAGGGTCGCGTGACCCTCCCGCGGGTCGGGCGCAGCCCGACGGTCAGTAGGCCGGCCCGGGGCGGACCTCGCCGCAATCACCTGCGGCGATACAAGGGGCGGGGGTCATCGGACCCGCCCTGGTAGGTCACCGAGAACTCCTGGAAGGCTTCCAGGGCGCCCTCGGCGTCCTTGCCCTCCTGGAGCTCGTAGGCATCGAAGCCGCAGCGATGCATGTAGAAGAGCTGGTCGCGCAGCACGTTGCCGACCGCACGCAGCTCACCTTCGAACTTGAAGCGGTCGCGCAGCTTGCGCGCGATCGTGTAGCCGCGGCCGTCCACGTACTTCGGGAACTCGATGGCGACCAGAGCCAGGTCCTTGACCTCGTCGCCGATCTCGTCGGCGATCGCGTCGCTGCCTACGCGCACGCCGAGCTTGCCCGCGCGGGCGCGCAGGGCCTCGCCCTCCTGGCGCAGGCGCGCCAGGGTCACGATCACGTCGCCCTCGGGCGCCGCCTCACCGTCGGCCACGTGCTGCCACGTGTCCTCGACGATCTTGCCGTCTCTAATTGTCGCCATAGAGCGCCTCCTTGAACGGGGCCATGCCCACGCGGCGGTAGCAGTGGATGAAGGTCTCGTCGGCCGACTCGCGCTCCTTCAGGTAGCGCTGCAGCACGGTATCGACGGCGCCGACGATCTCGTCCTGGGTGAAGGCCGGCCCGACGATCTGGCCGAGCGAGGCATCGTTGCCGGCCGAGCCGCCGAGCATGAGCTGGTAGTGCTCCACGCCCTGCTTGTCGATGCCGAGGATGCCGATGTTGCCGACGTGGTGATGACCGCAGGCGTTGATGCAGCCCGAGATCTTCAGGTTCACGTCGCCGATGTCGTTCATGTAGTCGATGTCGTCGAAGCGATCGATGATCCGCATGCCGATCGGGATCGAGCGCGCGTTGGCCAGGTTGCAGAAGTCCAGGCCCGGGCAGGTGATCATGTCGGCGATGTGGTTGGCGTTGGCGTTGCCGAGGTTCACCGCCACGAGCTTCTCGTGCAGCTCGCGCAGCTGGGAGACCTTCACGTCGGCGAGCACCAGGTTCTGCGTGTGCGTGATGCGCATCTCGCCGAAGCTGTAGCGGTCGGCCAGGTCCGCGACCTGGTCCATCTGGTAGTCGCTCAGGTCGCCGGGCGGGATCTCCTTGTCCTTCACCGAGATGGTGACCGAGGCGTAGCCGGGCACCTTGTGGGGGCGGACGTTATTCTTCACCCAGTTGCCGAAGGCGCGGTCCTTGTCGAGCGCGAGCGCGGCGAGCTCGGAGTCCGAGTCCGGCAGCGTCTCGTAGGCGTGGGGCGCGAAGTGCTTCTTGACGCGCTCGATCTCCTCCTCGGGCAGGAGCATGTCGCCGTCCTTGATCTGCTCCCACTCCTCTTCCACGCGGCGCGAGAACTCCTCGATGCCGAGCGCGTTGACCAGGATCTTGATGCGCGCCTTGAACTTGTTGTCGCGGCGGCCGAACTGGTTGTAGACGCGCAGGATCGACTCCAGGTAGCTCAGCAGGTGCTCCTTGGGGAGGAACTTGCGCACGGTCTGACCGATGTGGGGCGTGCGCCCGAGGCCACCTCCGGCGAGCACCTCGAAGCCGCGCTCGCCGGCCCCATTCTCGACCAGCTTGACGCCGATGTCGTGGAAATAGACCGCGGCGCGGTCGTCATCCGGGGTGGCGTTGACCGCGATCTTGAACTTGCGCGGCAGGAAGGCAAACTCGGGATGGAAGGTCGACCACTGGCGGATGATCTCCGCGTAGGGGCGCGGGTCCTCCAGCTCGTCGCGGGTCACACCGGCGAACTGGTCGCTGGTGGTGTTGCGGATGCAGTTGCCGCTGGTCTGGACTGCGTGCATCTGCACCGACGCGAGCTCGTCGAGGATGTTCGCCACGCCCTCCAGGGTCGGCCAGTTGAACTGCATGTTCTGGCGCGTGGTGAGGTGCCCGTAGCCCTTGTCGTAGGTGCGCGCGATGTGCGCGAGCTTGCGCATCTGCGTGCTCGACAGCAGCCCGTACGGGACCGCCACCCGCAGCATGTAGGCGTGCAGCTGCATGTAGAGGCCGTTCTGCAGGCGCAGGGGCTTGAACTCGTCCTCGAGGATCTCGCCCGACAGTCGCCGCTGCACCTGGCCGCGGAACTGGCGCGAGCGCTCCTCGACGATGCGCTGGTCGTATTGATCGTATTGGTACATGCGCGTCCTCTCAGCTCTGCGGGTCGGGCCGGCGCAGGGGCGTGGTCGGCCCCTCGCTGCGGATGCGCTCGCGCGCGCTCACCGGCACGGCCGCGCCGCCCTCGGCCCTGTCGACGTACATCGGATAGGGGTCGCAGACGGCGCGCTCCTGGGCGCGGGCCACGGCCACCAGCTCATCGGCGACGCTCTCGCCCTGGACGACGCTGGCCTCGGCGATCTGCTCGCTCCAGTCCTTGCTCTGCGCCCGAAAGTACACGGGCGCGCCGTCGTCGGTGCGTGAGGCGGTCACCACCAGATACGGGGTCTTCTTCGCCATGGCGGGCAGTGTGGGATAGGCCGAGGGATAATGCCAAGGCATAATAGTTATGCTATTCATAACTAAACTGCATCTATTGGATCGCTGAGACCACACGGTGGCGATGAATCTGAATCAATTACGGGTCTTTGCGACGGTCGCCGCCGAGGGCAGCGTGACCCGGGCCGCGCAGCAGCTGAGCGTCAGCCAGCCGGCGATTTCCCGGCAGATCGCGGACCTGGAGGAGGACCTGGGCGTCGCCCTCTTCGATCGGCTACCGCGCGGCATGCGGCCCACGGCGGCCGGCGAGCTGCTCGAGGGCCACGCTCGGCGCATCCTGGCAGCCGAGGCGAGCGCCGAGGCCGAGCTGGCGGAGCTCTCCGGGCTGGGGCGCGGGCGCCTCTCGGTCGGCGCCAGCACCACGATCGGCAGCTACCTGGTACCGGAGCTCTTCGGCGCCTACCACCGGGCCCACCGCAGCGTGCGGCTGGAGCTGGAGATCGCCAATACCGCGGTGATCCAGGCGGCCGTGCTCGACAATCGTGTGGACGTGGGGCTGACCGAGGGCTTCGTCTTCTCGGACCAGCTCGACGTGGACGTCGTCGCCCACGACGACATGGTGGCGATCGCGGCGCCGGGTCACCGCGCCGCAGCGGCGACCGGGCTGACGATGGCGGAGCTGAGCGCCCTGCCGTTCATCATGCGCGAGCGGGGCTCTGGCACCCGCGACGTCATCGAGGCCGAGCTGGGGCGCCTTTCGTTGCACGTGGAACCGGAGATGTCGCTGGGTAGCACCGAGTCGGTGAAGAACGCGGTGGCGTCGGGCCTGGGCGTGGCGATCGTCTCGCGCCTGACGGTGGCCCTGGAGCTGGGCGCGGGGCGGTTGGTGGAGCTGCCGGTACCGGAGCTGCAGATCCACCGCGCCCTCCATCTGATCCGGCTCCGTGGTAAGCAACCAAGCCCTCCGGTCGAGGCCTTCGTCGCCCTCCTGCAGGCGCGTCAGCGGGCGGTGGAGGCGGGCACCGGGGCCTACGCCATCTGAGCGCGAAAATCCGCCTGCCATTTTGTCACGGAGCCCCCCGCGTCACCGGTCAGTTTGTCCCCCGCTGCCGCCCAAAAGGTGCTAAAGCCTCGCGAAATTGCACTGGACCGGTCTTTGCATGACCCTGCCCCGAGCCATGGCCACCTCCCTCAAAACACTCGCGCTGGCAGCCGGCGCGCTGGTGCTCGCAGCCCTCGCGCCCGCGGCGGCGAGCGCGCAGAGCATCACCGTCACGATCAACTCCATCGACGGCGAGGCGGTGAACACCCTCGGCGAGTATCGCTTGGGCCTGCAGGACTGCCTCGACGACGTGGAGCTCGAGTTCGAGCTGATGGGGGTCCCCAGCGACAAGTCGACGATCGACGTCTACGAGGGCAACAACTGCAACGACCCGAGCCGCGACAGCGACGACACCGACACCTGCGACTACCTCACGAGCTTCGAGACCCAGGAATCGACCGAGCTGATCGTCACCCTCAACGCCAGCGTGCTCGGCTGCATGGAGGGCACGAGTCAGCAGCCCACGCTGTGGTTCCTGGCGGTCGACAGCTCGGAGAGCGGCGAGGAGGTCGGCCAGCGCTACGGCACCTTCGAGATCGAGGTCGATGCGAGCGCGCCGAACGCACCCACCGACGTCGAGGGCGGCACCGGTGAGAACCAGATCCCGGTCGAGTGGGAGACGAGCGACTCGGACCTGGACAGCTTCATCATCTACATCGACAGCTCGCCGACCGATGGCGACGCCGGCATCGGCTGCGGCTCGAGCGTGCTGGTGGAGGGTCAACCGCCGCCCAGCGGAGGGGTCACGACGAAGACGATCAACGAGGCCAACGCGACCAGCGCCAACCTCAGGCCGAGCGACCTCGACGGCACACGCGCGGCGGTGGCCGTCGTCGCGGTGGACGACGCGGGCAACGAGAGCCCTCTGTCGAACATCAGCTGCGTCGAGATCGTGCCCACCACGAGCTTCTGGGAGGACTACCAGAGCGACCCGAACGCGGTCGACGGCGGCTGCCCATGCGCGGCGGTCGGGCCCGTGCACGTCGAGAACGGCTGGCCGATCCTGCTGGCGTTGTGCGCACTCGGGCTGCGCCGACGGCGCGCCCGCGCCGCGACGGAGGACGTGCGATGAAGCGTCTAGCCGCGATGCTCTTTGTCGCCCTGTCCGCCTGCGCCCTGCACGCCCAGGGAGCCGTCGCGCAGATGGAGGAGGATCTGATCCCGCCCGACCGCAGCTTCGTCTCACCGGAGCGCTTCGGCTTCGAGTTCCACCTCGGGCCCTACCACCCCGACTTCGACGGCGAGGATACCTTCGACCGCTTCTTCAGCGACGACAGTGGTCTGCTGGTGGCCCTCGAGCTCGACGTGATCGGCTACCGCATGCAGGACACGTTCTATCTCGGCGGCGGCGGTGGGATCGGCTGGGCCAAGTTCAGCGGCAACACGATCGACGACGCCGGCGAGGCCACCAGCGAGGAAACCGAGCTGGAGATCGTGCCCCTGAACGTGATCGGGGTGTTCCGCCTCGACGCCCTGCCGCGGCGCTGGGGCGTGCCCTTCATCTTCACCGGCAAGCTCGGCTACCAGTGGATGTACTGGACGACCGAGTCCGGCGGCAGCGACGAGGCCAACGGCTGGAGCCTGGGCCTTCTGTGGGCCGGCCAGGTCGCGCTCGACCTGGACACCTTCGAGCCTTCGGCCGCGCGACGCATGGACGAGGAGTGGGGCATCAACCACTCCTTCCTCTTCTTCGAGATCAGCGGCTTCGAGCCCAACTCGGACTCGCTGCCCCTGGGCGACACGAGCTGGTCGGTGGGGCTCGGCTTCATCATGTAGGCTGCGGGCTGCCGTGCCTGCGAGCCAGGACAGCGAAGCGACCCGGGAGCGCGCGCACGGCGTGCGCGTCGTGCTCGCCTACGACGGCACCGACTTCTGCGGCTGGCAGCACCAGGAGGGCCAGCGCACGGTGCAACGCAGCCTGGCCGAGGCCGCCGCACGGGTCTGCCAGCACCCCGTCGAGGTGTGGGGTGCCTCGCGCACGGACTCGGGCGTGCATGCTGAAGGGCAGGTCGCAGCTTTCGCGACATCGCGCGAGCTGACACCGCGGCGCTGGGTGACCGCGCTCAACCGCTACCTCCCGCCCGACGTGGCCGCGCGGGAGGTGGTGCCGTGCGCGCCGGACTACCAGCCACGCTTCGACGCGCGCGACAAGACCTACCGCTACCTCTTCCACCTGGGCGCCGTACGCGACGTGTTGCTCCGCAACCGCGCCTGGCACCTCGGGCGTCACGTCCAGCGCGACTATCCATCGCCCGATAGCTTTCAGGATGCGCGCGCGGTGCTCGACTTGGCGGCGATGCGGCGGTCGGCCGCGCGCATGATCGGCACCCACGACTTTCGCGCCTTCCGCGCGGCCTCGGACACGCGCGAGACCACGGAGCGCACGATGCTGCGGGTCGAGCTGAAGGAGCGCCACCTCGGCAACCCGAACCTGCTGGCGCTGACCGTGCAGGGGACCGCCTTCATGAAGAACATGGTGCGCATCATGGCGGGCACGCTGATCGAGGTGGGCCGCGGCCGGCTCAGCGCCGAGCAGCTCGAGCACCTGCTCTCCCCGGAGGGCCACCGGCGTCAGGCCGGCGTCACCGCGCCACCGGAGGGCCTGACGCTGCTCTCGGTCACCTTGGGCCGCAAGACATCCGGCTAGCCCGGACCATGCAGGAGCAGGAAGCGGCTGTCCCGTGCAGGGAGGGGTCGCCACGGCGGCTCCGGGTCAGGGCAGGGGCGGGCCTTGGCCGGGTCAGCCTTCGCGCGCGGGCATCTCGGCCAGCTCCATGATGCTGGTGCGTACCCGCGGAACGAGCTCGCCCGCGTCGCGCTGCTGCACCTCCTCCGCCGGGATCGGCGTGCCGATGTGCACCTCGACCCGTCCGGGGCGCACCAGCAGGCTGCCGCGTGGGAAGATGTCGCGGCTGCCGCGCAGGCCCACGGGCAGGATCGGCACCTCGGCGGACTTGGCCAGGTGGAAGCCGCCCTTCTTGAACTTGCCGATGGTGTTGGAGTCACCGCGGGTGCCTTCAGGGAAGATCAGCACGGTCTTGCCGTCGCGCACCTGCTCGGCGGCGGCGTTGAGGGTCTGCACCGCGCTCGAGGTCTTCTGCCGGTTGATCACCACGTGGCCGCCGCTGCGAAGCGCCTGCGAGAGGAACGGCACCTTGGTCAGCTCGCTCTTGGCCAGGAAGCCGGGGATGATCGGCAGCGCCAGGAAGAGCACGACGATGTCCACGTAGCTCAGGTGATTCGACATCACGACGTAGCTGCGATCGGTGTCGACCAGCTCCCCGCCGTGGACGTCGAGCGTGACTCCCCAGAACTTCAGCAGCCCCCCGGCCCAGCGCCGCTGCGCCCGCTTGAAGAAGTCGGGGTCGCGCAAGAGGACGCCCGCGGTGACCGCGTAGACCACCATGAAGGCGGTCCAGACGCCGAAAAAGAGAAAATTGATGAACGACCGGACCGCCAGCACCGCACCTTCCCTGTGCGAAAGCGGGCACACGCTAGCACAAATCTGGGGAGCCCCGCGTGTGTCGCCGAAGGCGTGCGTGCTAACATTTTTCGTGCATCGGAGCCCACCCCGACGCAGGTTGCAGCAAGCATGAGCAGCACCCCCGGACAGCTGGGCCGCGCCCTCTGCCAGCCTCTCCGCACGCTGGCCTCGAGCCTGTCTGTGCTGCTGCTGGGAGCACTTCCCGCCCTGGCCGCGGCGCCCCTGCCGGAGCGGATTCCGGGAGGCTACTCCGCCGAGCGTGACGGCGATGTGCGCTGGATCTTCCCGACCTCAGCCGAGGCGGAGGTGCGCGACCTGATGGTCGCGCAGCGCGAGGGCTGGAAGGCGCTCGCGCACGAGCTGGGCGCGAACCTGGGCACGGAGCTCGACATCCGCGTGGGGCTCAACCCGGGTGATATGCAGAAGCTCGCTCCACCCGGTGCGCGCCTGCCCGGCTACGCCAGCGGTGTGGCCTTTCCGGCCGATGGGCTGATCCTGCTGACCTTCACGGCGCCCGGAACCTTCCTGCGGCCGAACATGGAGGCCGTGCTCACCCACGAGCTAGCGCACGTGGCGCTGCACCGTGCGGTGGACGGCAACCGGGTGCCGCGCTGGTTCACCGAGGGCGTGGCGATCGACCAGGCCGGCGAGCGCTCGATCGCGCGCGTGCGGACGCTCTGGGATGGCACGCTGCGCGGTGACCTGTTGCCGCTGTCGGAGCTGTCGAAGCGCTTCCCCGGACACCACTCCGGGGTCAACCTGGCCTACGCCCAGAGCGCGGATCTGGTGCGCGCGATGCTCGACGGGCCTGGCGATGCCGAGCGCTTTCGCAAGCTGATCGAGGGACTGCGCGAACAGGCCCCTTTCGCCGAGGCCTTCGCGGCGGCGTACAACGAAACGCTGAGCGACTTCGAGCGCGACTGGCGCGTGGAGCTATCCCAGCGCTTCGGCCGCTGGCCCTCGCTGTTGATGGGGCTGACCGCGGTGTGGGTGTTGGGCGCGCTCTTGCTGGTGCTCGGCTACGTGCGTGTTCGTGCACACCACCGAAGGACGCTGGCCCGCTGGGCGATCGAGGAGGCTCCGCTCGCAGAGGGCGAGGAGGTTCCCGCAGCGGCGCTCGCGGCCGCACAGCCGCCTCCCCCACCGCGACCGCAGCGCACGGCGGCCGACGCGGTGCTCGACGAATTCGCCGACGACAAGCGACGCGACTCGAAGGTGCCGACGGTCGTGCACGACGGCCAGTCCTACACGCTGCACTGAGCGCACGTGCCCGGTGGCATGGCCGCCGCCTTTGCCCTAGGCTCCGGCGCTCCGATGAAGCGAAGCAAGTTCACCGTCGGCGAGCTCGTGCACCACAAGCTCTTCGACTACCGCGGCGTGATCATCGACGTGGATGCCCAGTTCGGCCTGACCGATGAGTGGTACGACGCGGTCGCGCGCTCTCGTCCGCCCAAGGACCAGCCCTGGTACACTGTGCTGCCCGATGGCGCGACCCACGAGACCTACGTCGCCGAGCGCAACCTCGAGCACGACGAGTCCGCTCGAGCCATCGACCACCCCGAGCTCCCGCAGCCCCTCGTCCGCGGCCCCGACGGCCAGTACCAGCGCCGGGGCGGCTGGAGCG
>JAPPOT010000033.1:0-30129 GCA_028817855.1 Myxococcales bacterium | reverse complement strand
CCCCGCCCCCGCAACCTCCCACCCCGTCGCCGGTCGGATACAATCAGACGCGATGGCTGGGCGCGCGACGCTGTATTTGTGCCTGCTGGGGGCGGTGCTCTGCGCCCCGGGGTGCTCCCGTACGCGCGGTGAGGACCCCCGGGTGAATCCCTTCAATCCTCCGGGGCCGGACAGCGCCGACATCCGGGAGGACGGGGGGCGCAAGGACGTGCGCGACCCCGAGTGCATCGCGCGCTGCGACGACGGGCACTTCTGCAACGGGCTGGAGGACTGCGACCCCGAGACCGGCGAGTGCGTGGACGGGGACCCGGAGCCCTGCAACGACGGGGACGAGTGCACCGTCGACAGCTGCGACGACCTCCGGGCCAGCTGCGCCAACGTGCGCACACCGCGCGACGAGGACGCGGACGGCTTCGACGCCTGCGACGAGGACTGCGACGACCGGGATGCGGAGATCCACCCGGGCGCGACCGAGCTCTGCGACGGCGTCGACCAGGACTGCGACGGGGCGGTGGACGAAGCGCTGCTCTCCGAGTGCGGCGACTGCCGGCCGGGCTGCCGCATCCTACGCCTCCCGCGCCCCGGCGAGGTGTGGGACCCGACCGTCGACAACAGCGACGCGGTGCTGGTCGAGGGCGACTCGGGGCCGCTGGTCCTGACCTCGGAGACCAAGCGCCGCTTCGACGCTTGGATCGCGAACTTCGTCGACGGCAAGGTCACCAAGATCGACACGCGCGACGGCAGCCAGGCCGCGCGCTACGACTCGGTGCTTGCGGATGGCAGCAACGGCGCGGAGCCACCCGACCTGCGCTGCGACCGCAGCGGTGTCAATCCGGACGGCGGCGGCAACTGCCCCTCGCGCACGGCGGTCGACCTGCAGGGTGCGGTCTACGTCGCCAACCGCGCCTTCGATCGCCAGGGCACGGTCACCAAGATCGCCGGCTTCCCCGAGGACTGCATCGACCGCAACGGCGATGGCGAGATCCAGACCTCCCAGGACGTCGACGGAAACGGGCTGATCGAGCGTCAGGTCGAGGGCGAGTTCTTGGGCCAGGACGACGAGTGCTTGCTGTGGACGGCTGACGTGGGCGGCATCGACAGCGTGCCGCGCGCGCTCGCCGTCGCAGCCGATGGCGGCGTCTGGGTCGGCCTCAACGGCGAGGAGCGCGTGCTCGAGCTCGACCCGGCCGACGGCAGCGTGCGTCGCTCGGTCGCCCTCGGTGGCTTTGCACCCTACGGCGCTGCGATCGACAGCCGCGGAAGGCTGTGGCTGACCTCCTCGCTGAGCGGTCAGCTGGTCTCGGTCGAGACCGCGACGGGCAACGCCAGCAGCGCGGTGACCGCCCCCTCGCCCAACGGCGAGTGTCCCAGCTCCTACGGGCTCGCGGTGGACGCCAGCGACCGCGTCTGGATCGCGGGCTTCACCTGCCCCTTCGCCTTCGGCTATGACCCCGAGCAGCGCAGCTGGACGCGCGTGGAGCTGCCGGAGTCGGGCATCACCCGCGGCATCGCTGCCGACGACCGCGGTCGCATCTTCGTGGCGGCCTCCCACGACTGGCTGCGGCTCGATCCGGACTCGGTCTTCGGCTTCATCGAGACCAGCGCGCCGATCTCCCGTCTGACCGTCTTCGACGCGCCCGATGGCGACAACATGCACGTCTTCGGAGGCGACGAGGATCCGCTGCCGGGGGCGGGCGCGATCGGCGTGGGGCTCGACTCCGAAGGGCGCGCCTGGGTGGTGAACCAGGACAGCGGATCGGCCACGCGCGTGGATGTGGACAGCGGCGACGTGAAGCACTACGGGGTCGGGGACCTGCCCTACACCTACTCCGACTTCACCGGCTTCGCGTTGCGTCGCATCACGGCGCCCTCGGGCTTCATCCGCGAGGTGCTCGAGGGCTGCGCGAGTGGACCGAGCGAGTGGGAGTGGGTGCGAGTGGATGCCGAGCTGCCCTCCGACGCGCGCGTGCAGATCCGCATACGGGCGGCCGCGACCGAGGAGGGCCTGTTGGGCGCCCGCTGGCTCGGGCCGTGGGACGGCTCGGAGATCGACCTGCTCGCGCTCGAGGAGGCGATCCCACAGGAGCGCTTCATCGAGGTGGAGGCTCGCCTGGTCAGCGGCAACCGGCGCAGCTCGCCCGTGTTGCACGAGGTCACCGTGCAACTACATTGCCCCTTGTAGGCGCCGATTGCGTTCATTGCCGGGGCGGGCGGCCGTCCGTCATCATTGACGGGCATGGTCCGCAGCCCCCCGATGCTGGCCGGCTCGCTGCTCGCGTGCGCGTGTTTGATCGCGTGCGGCAACCCCGTCGAGTCCGCCAAGACCACGGCGCCCGCCGCGCCCACGGCAGCGGTCGAGGCGGAGCCGAGCGCGCCGGAGAAAGGGGTCGAGCCCGAGAAGGTCGTGGCCGAGCTCAACGCCGACGGCACCGCACCGGACGCCGCGCGCGAGGGGGCCTTGGTCGATCTGGTCGTCCTGATCTCGGTCGACGGACTGCGGCCGGATGTGATCTTCCCCCACGCGCGCATGATCGAGCGCATGCGCCAGAAGGGCACACACGCGGCCAACGCGCGCACCGTGGCGAAGGCGACCACCCTGCCCTCACACGCCTCGATGGTGAGCGGCGTCGAGCCGCTCAAGCACGGGCTGTCCTTCAACTCCTACAAGCCCGAGGGCGCCCACATTCAGTACCCGACGATCTTCAGCGCAGCCCAGGACGCCGGGCTGACCACCGGCGTCTTCGTGGGCAAGCGCAAGCTCCAGCACCTGCTCGACCCGAGCAGCGAGACCCACTTCGAGGTCGGCGGCGCCTTCTGCCACCGGGTCACGAAGCTGGCGCTGCCGTACCTGGCGGCCGCCGAGTCGGGTGTGGTCTTCATGCACTTCTCGGACCCGGATGGCGCCGGTCACGAACACGGTTGGATGAGCAAGGGCTACGTCGACGCCGTGCGGCGCTCCGACCGCTGCGTCGCCGACGTGGTCAAGGCCCTGCGCAAGCGCGGCGACATGGAGCGGACGATGGTGCTGTTGACCGCCGACCACGGCGGCCACGACCACCGGCACGGCTCACGGCTCAAGGCCGACAAGCACATCCCGTGGATCCTGTGGGGCGGCCCGGTGCAGCCGAAGCGCATCCGTCGGCCGGTCTACACGACCGACACGGCCGCCACGATCTTGCACGCGCTGGGACTGAAGAAGCCGAGCGACATCACCGGCAAGGCGATCCTGGACGGACTGGGCGGCCCCGAGGGGGGCTGAGAGCGCCGCACGCGCGCTCGCCACCGGCCGCCCAGACTAGGGCGACACGGGCCCGCACCCCGACACCAGCCCTTCCCCGAGCACCGAAGGCGCGAGCTAGCTCGGGTCGCTTGCGAGCGCGAAGCGCTCGTGAGCGATACGGGCTAGCCCTTCGATTCCTCGAGGTGAATCGGGAACTTCGGGGTGCCGGCCTTGGTGCGGGCGCGCTTCTTCTTCTTGCCGATGCGCGCAGCCTTGCGGCGGCGACGGGCCTTGGTGACCTTTGTCAGGGAAGCCATCTGAATAACCTCGACTGGGGTCAGGCTGTGTAATGGATCAGCCGCTCCGGGTCAAATGTATCATGGCTGAAATTCGGCCTAACCACCCGAAAACGCGTCTTCTGCCTCGGCTGAGGGGGGCGTGGCGTCCTGCAGGTCGTCCAGGTAGCCGTCGGGCAGTGCGACCTGCTGGGTGCCGGCGGTCTTGCCCCGCGGCACGCGGATGCAGCTGGGTGGGAAGGGCTCTGCGGGGTCCATCTGGGCCAGGACCGCTTCCAGGCCCGCCAGAGTCGTGACCCGCATCAGCTCCGCGCGCATGCGCGCGCTGCCGCGGAAGCCCTTGGTGTACCAGGAGCTGTGGCGGCGGAAGGCGCGCATGGCCGGCCCCTCGCCCATCCAATCCGCGAGCTTGCGGGCGTGGCGCAGCATGATCTGGACGATCTCGCCGAGGCTCGGCGGATTGGGCGGAGCCTGGCCATCGAACACGGCCGCCAGGTCGCGGAAGAGCCAGGGGCGGCCCAGGCAACCGCGGCCGACGACCACGCCGTCGCAGCCCGTGGCGCGCATCATGCGCAGGGCGTCCTCGGCCTCCCAGATGTCGCCGTTGCCGAGCACCGGGATCGCGGTGACACGCCGCTTGAGCTCGGCGATCGCCTCCCACCGGGCTTCGCCGTCGTAGAGCTGGGCGGCGGTGCGGGCGTGCAGGGCGACCGTGGCGCAGCCCTCCTCCTGGCCGATGCGGCCGGACTCGAGGAAGGTCAGGTAGTCGTCGTCGATGCCCATGCGGAACTTGATCGTGACGGGCACCTCGCCCGCGCGTGAGACGGCGGCGTGGACGATGTTCTGCAGCAGGCGGGGCTTGAGCGGGATCGCGGCGCCACCGCCGCGGCGGGTGACCTTACGCACGGGACAGCCGAAGTTGAGGTCGATGTGGTCAACCTGGCCCTCGCCGACCAGCCGCGCGACGGCCTCGCCGACGTAGTGGGGGTCGACGCCGTAGAGCTGCAGGCTGCGCACGCTCTCCTCGGGACCGAAGCCGGCGAGCTTGAGCGTCTTGGCATTGCCCTCGACGAGCGGTCGAGCGGTGATCATCTCACTCACGTAGAGGCCGGCACCGAAGTCGGCGCAGAGGGAGCGGAAGGGATAGTTGGTCACGCCCGCCATCGGCGCGAGCACCACCGGCGGCCAGACCTGCATGGACCCGAGCGCGAGGGGCGCGAACTCGCCGGGCGCGGCGGGAGCCACGTCGCGGTTGAGCTCGCTGCGGTACACCGGGTCCATGACCCGTGCTTGGTAGCAGAAGGCGCTAGGGACGCAAATCAGGCGCTTCATCGCGCCCGCTGCCAGTGTTGCGGGCCCAGCGGGCCGTGCCGGGCGCGCTCGACGTGCGCAGCAGCATCCAGACGGCCACGTGGGAGGTGCGGCGACGTGGGTGCGAGTTGCGGTAGCGGTGGAACGGCACCCACACGCCGCAGGGGCGCTCCGTGGCCGCGCGATCGACGTACTCCATTCCGAGCACGTCGTTGCGGCGGCCGAGGAAGCCGTCCTCGGTCCCGTCGCTCTCCCAGATTCGCAGGACGATCCCGCGCTCGGTGCCGGGCACGCTTCCCCAGCGGTAGAGGCCCGCGCCCGAGTACATCATCGCCTCGTCGTCGAGCCACTCGTCGGTGCGACCGTGTGTGCGGTGCGGCCCGCGCAGCACCCGCGCCCGGCCGAGGCGTCGCTTCGCGGCACCGTCGCGGCTCTCCATCACCGGCTCGAAGGGGCCGAAGACATCCCAGTAGAGGTTGCCGTGGGGGCCGTGGGGCAGACGCTCGCCCTCCCCGTTGTCGACCACATAGACTTGCAGGACCTCGAGCACCCCCCCGCTGCGCGGGTCGACCCAGTTGCGGCGATCACGCTCGGCCCGGTAGTGGCCGACCAGGGGATCGAGGTGCGGGGTGGCATCGCTGTAGACGCTGCAACGGCCCCGCAATGGTTGCAGGACGGCGTCCGGTCCGCACAAGGCGGGACCTTGCCACGGGGTGGTCTGGCTGGCGCACATGTCTGCGGGTGCGCCCGCGACGGTAACCACCGCCTGGCCCGGGGCCTCGATCCCCATGGCGGGTGTCTGAAAGCCGTAGCTGTCGAGCACCACCGGCTCGGCGGCAGTCGCGCAGCCCACGCACATCAGCGCGCACACGCCGCCCCACCGCCATTCGATGCCCATCACTTTCAAGCTGACGCGCCACAGGACCGAAGGCAACCGGATCCCAACCTGCCCGTGCCCATGCCCTGCCCGATGCAGCCTCCCTCGGTCGGGCAGGGGCAGGTCAGGCTGTCGCGGCGCGGTAGGCGGCGAGGAGGCGCTGTGCGATCGGACCGGGCCTGCCATCGCCGACGCCGCGATCGTCGACCCGCACCACCGGCACCACCTCGCGGATACTGCTCGTGATGAAGACCTCGTCCGCGCCGTAGAGCTCGGGCGGGAAGACCAGGGCCTCTCTGGCGTGGATCCCGAGCTCCTCGCACAGCTCGAGCACCACCTTGCGCGTGATCCCGCTCAGCAATCCGGCGCCGACGGCGGGTGTGACGACGCGGCCGCCGCGCACGAGGAAGACGTTGCTGGTCGCGCCCTCGAGCACCTCGCCGCTCGCTCCAAGCAGCAGCGCGTCGTCGCCACCGCGCGCGCGCACGTCGGCGAAGGCCAGCACGCTCGCCAGGTAGTTGCTGTGCTTGGCGCCGGGTGCGCGAACGCTGCGGCCGTCGTGGGCGGTGCCCAGCACGATGCCGCGCTCGTAGGTCCGCGGGTCCGGCAACTTCAGCTCGAGCGCGTAGATCAGCACCCGCGGCTGCTCGGCCGGGGCGAGGTCGAGGCCCAGCGGGCCGCTGCCACGCGTGACCGCCAGGCGCAGGTAGCACTCCTGGCCGCCCATCGCCTCGATGGCGCGCGCGATGCGTCGCTCGAGCTCCGCGCGCCCGGTGGGAACTCCGAAGCGCAGCTGCTCGCACGAAGCGAAGAGCCGGTCCAGGTGGTCGTCCTGACGGAAGGCCCTCTGCCCATAGGTGCGCATCGCCTCAAAGGCGCTGTCGCCATAGAGGAACCCGCGGTCGAAGACGCTGACCTTCGCCTCGCCCGCAGGCGCGAGCTCCCCGTCGATGTCCACGAAGCCACGCACGACTCTACAGCTGGTCGAGCAGGGCCTGGGCCTCGGCATGCTCGCCGGCCTCGCTGATGGCGCGCTCGAGCATGGCCTTGGCCTTTACCTTGTCGCCCTGGCGCGAGGAGATGTCGCCCAGGCGGAAGTACACATCGGCCTTGCGGATGCCGGAGTCGGGGCCGAGCTTCTGGAGCAGCAGGGCGCGGTAGCTCTTCTGGGCGCGCTCCAGGTCCCCGCGGTCGAGACAGAGCCGCCCCAGATCGCGCAGGATCAGCACGTTGGTGAGGTCGATCTTGAAGGCCGCGTCGTAGCGCCCCATCGCCTCCTCCACCTCGCCGATGCCCTCGTAGGCCTGGCCCAGGCGATGCTGGTAGACCGCCACCTCCTTGGCCCGGCGGCCACCGTAGGAGTCCACGATCTTCTGCAGCACCGGAATGGCGTCACGCTGGCGCTCGGCCGCGATGTAGAGATCACAGAGCGCGAGCAGCGCCTCGCGGTCGTCCGGGACCAGCTCGACGGCACGCTCCAGGTAGCCGACGGCGGCGCCCGGATCGGAGAGTTGATCGCGGTAGAGGCCGGCGATGCGATTGAGCAGCGCGACGCGCTGCTTCGGGTCCGGGGCGGAGGGCTCCTCGTCCGCGAGCACCTGGGCGAGCTTGGCGTGCAGCTCGTGCTTCTCGTAGAGCGCCTTGAGACGCTCACGCGAGTCGCCATCGCCGGGCCGGAGCTCCAGCGCGCGCAGCAGGGCGCCCTCGGCCGCAGCCGTGTCCGAGAGCCGCTCATCAGCCACCTCGGCCAGACGATGGGCCGTGCCGATGCCCTCGTCTCCATCGAGCAAGGCCAGCAGCGATTGCAGGTGGCGCACCACCTCGCCCCAACTCTCGGCCGCTTCCTGCAGACGCAGCAGCGCATCGAGGGCGTCACGGTCGCCTGCGTCACGCTCCAGGATGCGCTCGTGGATCCCGATCGCGGCACCTGCGTCGCCGAGCCTCTCTTCCTGCAGCGCGGCCAAGCGACGCAGCAGTGCGACCTCCCCCGAGGTGTCACCCGCCTGGGCCGCGGCATCGCCGCGCGAGCCGAGCAAGGACGCAAGCGCCGGCCAGCGCTCGTCGGCCTCGTAGAGGCGCTCGAGCTCGTCCTGGGCGAGCGCGTGGCCGGGCTGCTCCTCGAGGATGCCGGTCAGCTCCGCGATCGCGCCCTCGGTGTCGCCCAGCTGCGCCTCGGCCAGCCGGGCCAGGCGCACGCGCAGGTCCGTACGCTCCGCGCCGTCGGAGATCCGCTCCAGCCGCCCCTGCAGCAGCTCGCGCAGCTCCCTCCAGCGCTCGGCCTTCTGCAGCGCCTGATCGAGGGCCGCCACCGAAGCGGCGTGATCCGGAGCTTCCGCGAGCAGGCCGCGCAGAGTCCCGATCGCGGCGTCCGCGTCGCCCAGCTGCTCCGCCTGGATCTCGGCGACCCGGTAGCGCAAGGCCACGCGCGTCTCCATCTCCTCGGTCACCGCCAACTGACGCCCGAGCAGATCCACGGCCTCCCCATGGGCGCCCGCGTCGAAGCGAATGCGCGCCAGCTCCGACAGGGCCTGGGCGTCATCGGCGTCGGTCTCCAGCAGGCTGGTCCAGCACTCGCCCGCGACCGCCGCATCGCCGACCGCGCCGTCGGCCAGGGTGGCCGCCTCGCGCAGGCGCTCCTTGCGCTGCCCACCGGCGTGCTCGAACTCGGCCCAGCGCCGCAGCGCCTCGACCAGGTCGCGCTCGCGCCCCGGCCCACGCAGCAGCCCGGTGAGACGCTCGTGCACCGCCGACTGCTCCGCGTCGACCTCGAGCGACCAGCGCAGGCAGCGTTCTTCGGCCTCGGGGGTGGGAATGCGGTCCCGGTACCAGTCTGCTGCGCGCATCACGAGCACGCGCTTGCGCTGCCCCTCGAGCATGCCGCCCTCGACCAGCCCGTCGATCATGCCACGCACGCCCTCGTAGCTGCCGGCGATGTCGGCCAGGCGCTCGATCTCGTCGAGCACCGAGTCCTCCGCAGGGTCGAGCTCGAATACGCGGCGCACGCTCTGAAGCGCGCGTGCCGGGTCTCCCAGCTCCTGCTCCCACACGCCGGCCGCCTCCCGCAGCAGGCGCATGCGCTCGCCCTCGGTCTCCGCCAGCCGGATGCGGATGTCGTAGAGCCCCGCCACCTTCTCGAGCGCCCCGGTCTGCCGGTAGCAGTCGTCCAGGGAGTCGAGCACATCCTGCGCGAGCGCATCGTGCTGCCCCAGCCGCTCCATGCCCTCGAGCGCGCGCGCGTCGGCGGGGTCGCCGTCGAGCACCTCCTTGAAGGCGACAAAGGCGCCGCGCGCATCGTCGAAGCGCTCCTCACGCACCGTGCCGATCCGGATCAGCAGATCGGTGCGCTCGGCCGGATCGCCGGTGGCCGCGATGCGCCGCTCGATCACGTCGAGCAGCTCCTCCCACCGCTCGGCCCGCGTGTAGAGGCGGTCGAGGTCGGCCAGCGTCTCGCGCGAGTCGTCGTCCTGCTCCGAGGCGTGCACGAATGCATCGATCGCGCGCGCGTCGTCGCCCAGACTCTCCTCACAGATGCGACCGAGGCGCCGGTAGAGGTCGGCCGCCAGGGTCGGGTCGGGCACGGTGGGCGCGCGCGCGGAGAGCGCATTGGCGAGGTCGCCCCAACTGCCCAGCTCGGCAGCCAACCGCTCGACGTCCGCCCGCATGGTGTCGGCGCCCGGGGCCTCGCGCAGCGCGCGGCACAGGGCGCCGAAGGCGTCGGCCGGCTGCCCGCGGCCGTGCTCGTGCACCTCCGCCAGGCGCATCAGCTCCCCGCGCCGCTCGTAGGGGTCCTCGAGCAGGCCGACGCCGGCCTCCATGAGCTCGACCAGGTCGTTCCAGCGCTCCTGGGCGCGCAGGAGCGGCTCCACGATCTCCGCCGCCTGGGTGCGGTGCTCGGGCACGCGTGTGATGCGCATCAGCGCGTCGATCGACTCGCCGTGTGCCGCGTTGATCTCGAGCACCTGGCGGTAGCGCTCGATCGCCTCGTAGGCGTCGACCAGATCCGTCTCCAAGACGCTGCCGGCCTTGAACAACAGGCGCACACGCTCGCTGTCGTCGGGTGCAAGGCTGGTGCGGGTCTCGAGGTTCTCGAGAAGCTCACTGAACTGGCCGGTGCGCTCGAAGAGCTTGCCCAGCGCAGCCAGCGCCGGCGCGTTGACCGGCTCGTCGTCGAGCACCCTTTGGTAGGCCTCGATCGCCTGGTCGTCGTTGCGCAGCTCCTGCTCGAAGAGGACGCCCAGGCGCAGCCCCAGGGTGATGCGCTCGCTGCCGTCGGCCGCGAGATCGATGCGCCGCGACAGCACGCGCCCCAGGTCGTCGGGGCGCTGCGCCAGACTGTAGAGGCGGTCGAGGGCCTCGTGGGACAGCACGTCGGTGTCGTCCTCCTCGACGGCACGCGTGTAGGCCGCGATCGCGGCGTCCCGATCCCCCAGCAGCTCCTCCTGGATGGATCCCAGGCGGCGCAGCATCTCAGTGCGCTCCTCGGTGTCGAAGGCCTGCTCGGCGCGCCGGCCCAGCAGCCTCGCCATGCCCTCCCAGTCGCCGACCATCGTGAGCAGCGCTTCCAGGGAGTCGAGCGCAGCCGGATCCTCGGGATCGTGGTCGGCCAGCCGCTCGTAGACCTCGATGGCTGCGCGCGGGTCACCGCGCTTCTCGTCGTGCACGCGCGCGATGGTCGTCAGCAGCTCGCTCTTGAGCCCGCTGTCGTCGGTCTTCCCGAACGCCGCCTCGTAGGCCTGCACGTGCTCGTCCCAGGCCCCCATCTGCGCGGCGAGCCGGTCCACGTGGCCGCGTGCCTCGGTGCCATCCGGGTCCAGCGTGAAGGCGCGCATCCAGGCGTGGAAGGCGAGCGCCACGTCGCCGGCGCGCTGCTCGTGCAGCTCGCCGACCTCGCCGAGCAGCCGGCCCTTCTCCAGCGCATCGTCGACGAGCTTGATCTGGGCCTCGTAGATCGCGATCAGCTTCTTCCACTGGTCGAGCTGGCGGTAGATCGGCTCCAGGATCTGGGTGATGCGCAGGGTGTGCTGCGTGTCCTGCACCAGACGCTCGAGCGCCCAGAGGGTGTTCTTCTCCTGCGCATTGACCTGGGCGATCTCCTCGTAGACGTCGATCGCGGCAGCCGTGTCCTCGAGCTTCTGTTCCAGCAGCTCGGCCAGGCGAATCTTGAGCGGGACCTCCTGATCGCCGCCGAGCGCCCGGTCGATGCGCACGCGCAGGTGATCGGCCAGGGCGTTCCAGTCCTCGGCCTGGGCGAGCAGATTCTCGAGCCCGCTGATCGCGTCGGCATCCTCGGCGTCGACCTCGAGGATCTCGCGGTAGACCGCCACCGCCTCGTCGCGCTGCTCGAGGAGGTCGCGGTGCACGTGGGCGGCCCTGTGAAGCAGCGCGATGCGACGCTCATCGCTCTCCGCAGACTCGGCCTGCTCGCGGTAGAGTGGCAGGATCTTCTCCCAGGCGCCCAGCTCGCGGTAGCTGGACTCGAGCGCATCGAAGGCCTCGCGATCGGCCGGGTCGAAGCCCAGCGCCATCGCGAAGAGCTCGGCGGCCTGGTGCTGGTTCTTGATGCGCTCGGCGTAGAGCGCACCGGCGTAGCGCGCGAGGCGCGCCAGCTGCTCGTCCTCGACGCCGTCGGCGTCGAGCGGCTTGCGCAAGATCTTCCCCAAGGTGCCCCACTGCTCGCCGACGCGCGCGAGACGCGTGAGCGTCTCCCACGTCTCCTCCTCACGGGGGTCTTCGGCAAACAGGCGCGCGTAGACCTCGAGGGCGTGGTCGAAGTCCTCGAGCTGGTCCTCGTAGAGCTGGGCCAGGCGCACCAGCAGACGCTTCTTGTCGTCCACGATGTCCTCGACCTCGATGCGCGCCTCGAGCGCCGAGGTGAGCTTCTCCCAGCTGCTCTGCGCCAGGTAGACGGGCTCAAGGATCTCGGCCGCACCTAGGCGATGCTCGCCGCCGCTGGCGAGGATGCCCTCCAGCAGCTCGATGGCCCCGCCGTGGGAGATGTCTCCAGCGACCGCCTCGCGCAGGAACTCCAGGGCGCGCTCCGTGTCCTCGAGCCGTTCGTGACAGGTGCGCGCCAGCTTGAAGCGCACCTCGACGGCGGAGCCGATGCCGCGGTCGAGCATGGCCTCGAAGGCCGCGGCCTGGTCCTGCCAGCGGGCGGCCGCTCCGTAGAGCCGCTCCAGCGCCTCGTAGGACTCCGCGCTCGGGTGCTCGATCACGAGCTCCTCGAGCACTCCGATGGCGGCCTCGCCGTCGTCCAGGCGGCGCTCGTAGATGTCGGCCTGGCGCGCCAGCAGGCGCGCGCGCTCGTGGTCCTCGCCGGCGATCTCCGCCTTTTGACCGAGCACCTTGATCAGCGCGGCGTGGTTGCCAGCCTCCTCGTTGAGGGCCTCGAGGGCGTCGAGGGCATCGCGATCCTCGGGCCGCTCCGCCAGCAGCTTGTCGTAGTACTCGAGCGCGACCGGGACATCGTGCAGGCGCTCGCGCGCCACCTCCGCGATGCGGCGATAGACCTCGGGCTGGAGGTCGCCATCGTACATGTTCGGCGCCACGTCGCGCAGCAGGCTCACGTAGTCGCCGTGGCGCGAGGCGGCGTCGGCCAGGCGCGCTGCTTCACCGAGCAACTCGCCCACCGCTGGATCGTCCGCACCGGCGCGCAGGGCGCGACCCGCATAGTCGAAGGCCTGCGACGGATCGCTCAAGCCGTTCTCCGCAACCTCGGCGGCGCGGCGCAGGGCCTCGAGCTTGTCGGGTGGATTGTCGGTGTCCTGCAGCACCTCGAGCACGCCGATCAGTCGATCGAAGGCAGCGTTGCCCTCGTACCTGGGCGCCGCGATGCGCGCGGCCTCCTGCCGCAGATCCGACTCGCGGTCGGCCATGACCGCGTCGAGGGCATTGAGCGACCCGCTGTGCGCCGGCTCGTACTCGAGCACGTGCTGGTAGTACTCGAGCGCGCGTTCGCCCTCCCCAGTGTGCAGGCGCATCAGCTCCGCCATGCGGAACTGCAGCTGGGAGCGCTCACCCACGTCGGAGGTGAGCTCCTCCTGGCTGGTCAAGGTGTCGAGCAGGTCCTGCCAGCGCTCGCGCGCCTCGTAGAGCCGCGCGAGGGCGGTCAGGGTCGGCAGGTCGGGGCCGAAGCTCGCGACCACGTCGGCGTAGGCCTCAATGGCCCCCTCCGGATCCTCCAGGTGCTCCTCGCGAATGGAGCCGGCGCGCCGCCCCAGATTGCGCCGCTCCTCGTCGACCTCCGCGACCTCGGCGTGACGTCGCAGGACCTCGACCAGCTTCTCGTAGCGCTGGGTGCTCTCGTAGAGCCGCTCGAGCGCGCGCATGGCGTCCTCGTCGTCCGGATCCAGCTCGACGCGCCGCTCGTGGGCGTCGATCGCACCGTCGACCGACTCGAGCATGTTCTCGTGGGTGTCGGCGATGCGGATCAGCAGCGCGCCCCGAACCGAGTCGTCGCCCTCGAACTCGACCTGGCGCTCCAGATCCGTCACGAGCTTGCCGTAGTCCTCGCGCTCGATGTGAATGCGCTCGAGCGCGCGCGACGCGGCGAGGATCACCTCGCCGTTTTCCTTCTCCAGCTCCAGCAGGCGCGCGTAGGCGCGCTCGGCGCCGTCCCGATCCTCCAGGTACTCGTCGAGCAGGATCGCCATCTCCTGCAGCAGCTCGACCTCCAGATCGCGGTTCTCACCATCTGCGATGCCGTCGAGGGCGCGGCTGAGCACCTGGGCGCGCTCGCGCCGGAAGGTCTCGCGCCCGCTGGCCACGCGCGCCAGGCTCTCGCGCGCCTCGGAGTTTTCGGGCTCGGCCTGCACCGCGCGCGAGAACGCGGAGAAGGCGGCCTCGGCGTCGCGGATGCGCTGCTCCTGCAGCTCGCCGATGCGCATCAACAGATCGGCGCGGGCGCTCGAGCTCTCGGCATCGCCGAGCTGAATCTCGAGCGCGCTCGCCAGGTCCGTGTACGCGCCCTGCTCCTCGTAGATCGGCTCGAGGATCAGCGCCACGCGCTGGCGCTGGCTCTCGACCGCGATCAGGCGACCGAGCCCCTCCTGGGCGCGCAGCTGGTGCGGCTGCTCGGTCAGCACCGACTCGTAGTGGGTGACCGCCTCCGAGGGCTCGTTGATCTTGTGCTCGCACAGATCGCCCAGACGCAGCATCAGGTCGACGCGCTCCTGGCCGTCGGCGCGGTCGAGGTTGCCGCGCAGCAGCTCGGCGAGGTCGCGCCAACGTTCCGTGCCCTCGTAGAGCCGCTCCAGGGTGCGCCGCGCGGCCCCGTGCTCGGGTGCCAGCTCCAGCACCTGCTGGTAGGTCTCGATTGCCTGGTCGGGACGTTCGAGGATCTCCTCGAATAGGAAGCAAACCTGCAGCAGCAGGTCGAGCTTGCTCTCGCTGTCGGTGGTGTCGGCGATGCGGCGGCGGTAAAGGGACTGCAGCTCGTCCCAGCGCTCCGCGCCGGTGTAGAGCTCCTTGAGCGCCTCGAAGGAGCGCTCGGAGAGCGGATCCGCTTCCAGGATTCGCTTGTGAAAAGGCTCGGCCTCGTCGGGCTGGGCGAGCACCTCGTCGTAGAGGGCGGCGGCGCGCGTGGCCAGCTCGATGCGCGCATCGTCAGAGAGCTCGCCGGCCTCGATGGCCGTCGCATACGCGTTGGCAAGCGCGCGCTGGTGCCCCGCGGTCTCCGCGGCCTGGGCCAGGCGATCCCAGAGCTCCTGATCGTCCGGTTGCTCGAAGAAGGCGGTCTCGAGCGAGCTGTAGGCGCCGGCGGCGTCACCCAGCTCCGTCGCGCTGACCTCCGCCAGGCGCAGGCGTAGACGGCGCACCTCCTCCTCGTCCTTCTCGTCCTCCAGGCGCGCCTCGAGCACCTTGAGGAGCTTGTCGAAGCGGCTCCCCTGCTCGTAGACGTCCTCGAGCATGCGCTGCACACGCGTGACCAGCGCGCGCCGGGCCTCGTCGGCCTCCTCCGGCGCCTCCGCCAGTCGCTCCAGGGCCGCCACGGTGGCGCCGTGCACGGGCTCCTGGCTGAGCACACCCTCGAAGGCATCGACCGCGGCGTCGCGGCTCTCGAGCTTGTCCAGACGCAGCAGGCCGAGCCGCGCACCGAGCTCCACGCGCTGCCCGGGCTCCGTCTCGGCGTCGAGACGCGACTCCAGCACCTCCGCCAGCTCCTCCCAGCGCTCCAGCTCGGTGGCCAGGCGGTCGCGCGCGCTCAGCACCTCGCGGTCGCTCGCATCCAGCTCGCCCATCGCGCGGTAACGCTCGGCAGCAGCCTTCTTGTCGCCGAACGCCTCCTCCTCGAGCTGCGCGAGCTCGCGCAGGGTCTCCAGGCGAATGGCATCCTCGGTGGTCTGCTCGAGCCGGTGCTGCAGCAGGTCGTGCAGGTCGTCGGTGCGCTGCTCTGCCCGGTAGAGGCGCTCGAGCCGACCCATCACCTCCTCATCCTTCGGCTCGGCCTGCAGCACCTTCTTGAGCTCGGCGACGGCCATGGGCGTCTGGCTCAGCCGGTCCAGAGCCAGGTCCGCCACGCGGCGGCGCAGCCTGCCGGCCTCGGCCGCGTCGGCGTGCTCGGCGCGCACGCGGTAGACCTCGGCCAGGCGTTCGTGGGCGGCGGCCACCTCGGCCGCCTCCTCCATCGACTCGCGCACGTCCTCGGCCTCGGGCACGAGCGTGTAGGCGGTTACGGCGTAGTTGAAGCCGGCCTCGCCGTCTCGCAGCCGCGTCAGGCAGAGCTCCCGCAGCCGCGTGAGCAACGCGAGGCGCTCGTCGGTGTCGCCCTCGGGCACCGCCTTGAGCTGCAGGTCGAGCATCGCGCGCACGCGACCCCACTTCTCGTCCGCCTCGTAGAGCGGCACCAGCTTGCGAGCGGCCTGCTGGTTGCCCCCGTCGGCCGACAGCACGCGCTCGTAGCTGCGCACGGCGCGCGCCCCTTCACCGATGTCATCCTCGAAGATGCGCGCGGCGCGGAAGCTCAGCTGGACGCGCGCATCCGAGTCGTCCGCCCCGTCGGCTGCGTGCGAGAGCACGTCGACCAGCCCCTCGAAGTCGCCCACGTCGCGGTAGAGCTTCTCCACCGCATCCCAGTCGCCCTGGGCCACCAGGCCATCGCGGATCGCGCGCATGGCGCGGCCGTGCTTGGGCTCGATCTCCAGGATGCGCTGCCAGCACTTTGTGGCCGCGGCCGGGTCGTCCAGCTTGTCCGAGTGGAGCGCCGCGAGCTTCTGCAGCACGCGGATGCGTGCCTCGTCGCTGTCGGCCGCCGAGAGGTCGCGCTCGAGCACGTCGACCAGACCGCTCCAGTCCTTCTCGCGCTCGGTGAGCTTCTCGAGCGCCTCCACCGCGCCCCTGGCCTTGGGATCCTGCTCGAGCGCATCGCGCCAGAGCTGGATCGCATCCTTGTAGCTGTGCAGGCGGTCCGCGGCCAGCTGCGCCATCTCGGTTGTGTTGTGCAAGCGCACGGCCGGGTCGCTGGCGACCTTGCGCTCCTTGCCGAGCACCTCGAAGAGCTGCTTCCAGGCCCGCTTCTTCTCGTAGATCGACTTGAGCTGAGAGAGCGCCTCGCGGTTTTCCGGGTCGTACTCCAGCACGTGCTCGAGCGGACCGGTTGCCTGGTTGAAGTTCGAGAAGCGCTCGATCCAGAGCCGCGCGACCCGCAAGTAGGCCTCGACCTTCGCCGGGGGCTCCGTGATCGCCTCAGCGTCCTCGGTCAGGACGTTGATGAGGTCGTTCCAGCGCCCGGCCGACTCGTACTTGGTGGCCAGCTCCGCGAGCGTGTCGCGGTCGCCCGGCACGAGCTTGATGATGCGGCCGAGCGTGTTGATGACCATCCCGTCCATGTGCAGACGGTCGCGGTAGATCGCGAGCAGCTCGCGCAGCAGTGTCACCTGGGTCTGGGTCTGACCGTCCCCCTCGACGCTGGCGGCCGCCTCGATCTCCGCCTTGATCACGTCCGCCAGCGCGTTCCACTTCTCCGCCGTGCGGTAGAGGGCCTTGAGCGCGCTGGCAGCTTCGCCGCTCTCTGGATCGAGCCGCAGCACCAGCTTCCAGGCATCGATGGCGCGGTCGGGGTTGCCCGCGTCCTTGGCGGCGATGCGCGCGAGCTCGAGCGCCAGTCGCAGCTTGCCCTGCTCGTCGGAGGTCACGCGCTGGGCGTCGGACAGCACCGCCATCCACTGCTTGCTGGTCTCCTCCCCGGCGTAGTGATCGCGATAGAAGTCGAGCATCGCCGGGTGTCCGGCGTCGAGCTTGCGCAGCCGCGCGAAGTAGGGCTCGGCATCGCTCGCTTGCTCGCGCATGCGCCAGTGGACCATCCCGATCTGCAGCAGGATGCCGATCTCCACGTCGAGCTTGTGGCGCTTGGTCAGCGCGCGCTCGTACATCGCGACCAGGTCGTCCCAGCGCTCCTGCGACGTGTAATGACCGGAGAGGAAGGTCATCGCCTCGTCGTCGGCGGGCGCCAAGTCCAGCACGTGCTCGTAGCAGGCGGCAGCGCCATCGGCCTGCCCCAGGTGCTGAGCCTGGACGCGCCCGGCGCGCGAGAAGAAGCCGATGCGCTGCTCCTTCTCCTTCGCCCGGTCGGCCACATCGAGCAGCAACTCCGAGAGGCGTCCCCACTTCTCCCGCTCGCGCAGCGTGTGCTCGAGCAAGAGCGCCGCGTTCGTGTTGGTCGGGTCGGCCTCGAGCGCTGCCTTGAAGAGTCGGTCGCTCTCCTTGTCGCGACCCTTGCCGCGGTATTGCCAGACGAGCGCACCGGCGCGCTGGAAGAGGGACGTCTTGAGCGCCACGTCCGTCGCGCTCTCCGCCTCGTCGACGAAGCGCTTGGCGAACTTCTTCCAACTCTTCTCGGCCTGGTCGAGCCGCTTGAGCGCATCACCGATCGCGTCGTCGTCGGGCGCGAGCTCCTGTGCCTTGAGATAGGCGGCGGCAGCACCTGCAGGATCGAGCAGACTCTCGGCGCGCAGTCGGCCGAGCTCCTTCCACAGGCTCGCCGCGAACTCCGGGTCGTCGTCGATCAGCTCGGCCTCGACCTCGATCAGACGCGCGACCGCGAGCACCTCACCGCGCTGCACGTGTGCCTGACGTGCGACTTCCAACAGTCGCACCGGCTGGTCCCCCAAGCGTTCCGGATCGCGCGCCCGGACGAGCGTCAGGAGCCCTTCGTAGGCGGCGACGTCGTCCGGATCGTCGCGCAGGACGCCGAGGTAGTTGGACAGCTTCATTCCGCTGCCAGCCCTTCCCCCGGATGCTCCCCCACTCTGGTCTTTCGAATCGACTTGCCCAGGCTCCGCAGTGGTGTTGGTCACAGTTCCCCGAGAGCGGTTATCCGGGCGCAATCCCACGGGATTCGGCGTCCCGACGCCGGCCGATGGTAGCGGCGCGCGCTCGGGCGTGGCAACCCCTCAATCCGCCGGTCGGACGGCGTTCGTGCGGCCCACCGAGACGGCGTTCGTGCGGCCCACCGAGACGGCGTTCGTGCGGCCCCCCGAGACGGCGTTCGTGCGGCCCCCCAAGAGGTGGGTTGGTCGGAGCGCGGTACGGTACGCGTGTGCGTGTCCGAGAGGCTCGCCCGGGCGTGTCGGAAAGCGCGCAGCGAGTGCTCAGAAAGTCATCAGGGCGCCGGCCCAGGTGAGCGCGCCGTAGGTGACGAGACCGCTGGCCAGGTGGACGGTCGCGAGCGTCTGCAGCGTGTCGTAGTCGTTGGCGCGGTCGAGCCCCAGGTCGTTCGCGATGATGATGCCGATCACCGCCTGGGCAACCATGCCGCCGAGGTGAACCCAGCGCAGCAGCTTGTGCAGGCGCAAGGTCTCCGCGAACTCCCCCTTGCCCGACGAGAGGTCGTCCGGGTCCGGCATCATTAACGAGACCGCGAAGGTGCCCGCATAGAGCCCGGTGGTGACGCCCGCGCTGAGCGCGTGGGGCCATGGCGTGCCGCTGCATTGCCCCTGCCCGAAGATGGCGTCGCCCTCGACGCACGGGTTCGAGCCTTGATCGGCAAAGAATCCGTAGAGATTGTAATACTGGATGGTGCCCAGGATGATCGTCGCGGTCATCGCGCCCCAGGTGGCGACGCCGAGCGGGCGGTGCCACTTGATCAGCGCATTGCGCTCCTTCATCTGGGCGGCGTAGTCGTCCTCGGAGCTGGCCTCGGCCTCGTCTTCGGCCCCCTCATCCCTTTCGATCCGCTCGTCGTCGAGCCCCTCCTCACCTTGGGCCTCGAGCTCGCCTTCGTCGCCGAGCTCCTCGTCGGCGTAGGCCAGCGCGCCGGGGACCGCCAGGTTGAGGACCGGCGGCACCTCGGGCGTGCTCAATGAAAACCCGTAGATCGGGGTCGCCAGGGCTAGCGCTACCAGTGTGTTCATTCACCTTCTCCTCAACCGCGGCAGCTCTTATACCTCACCGATCGACCGGCTCAAGGTGTGAGGCGACGCACGCATGGCGCTGGAGCAATAGACGCCCCTCCCGGGCGCGGGCGACCAGGATCGACTCGCCGGTAAAGACCGCGCGCGCACCCGCCGGCGCGAGCTCGGGCGGGAGAAGGAGCCCGAGACCCGACATGTGGGACGTGAGCGAGAGCTCCGCAGCGGGGCCGTCCTGGTCGCCCAGCGTGAGGCGGGGTCGGCCGTCGCGGCACGTGACAGCGCGGACCGCCGCGCGCAGCTCCCGATCGTCGCGGCCATCTGGGGAGAGAGTCCGGGCGCCGAGCTGTGCGCCACAGCGGCCGAGCAGCACGGCGCCTCGCTCCGTGGGTGCGAGCCCTAGGGGCAGGCAGCCCGGCAGAGCCTCGATCGCCTCGGCGTAGGAGATCTCGGGCTGGATCACGAAGACCGTGGTGACCGGCTCGGGCTTGTGGGCGCAGACCGCGTCGAACCAGGTGCCGGCCTGAACCAGGGTGCCCGCCAGCATGACGTCGCAGGGCTCGGGCACCTCGCGCAGCTCGACGCCTCGGCCACGACTGGGGGCCACCTGCGGATGCAGGCGGGCCACGTAGTGCGCACAGCGACCGCCGTCGCCCCGCTCACACGGGCCGGGTGGCGTGCGGTAGGCGATCAGGAGCTGCCCCGCGCGCGTGGCTGTCATCGACACACGGCCGGCGGCCGATCGGCTGCGCGGCACGCTGTCCGAGATCGGGGCGGGGCTCGCCAGGCTGCGGACGGCCGCGTCGCCGTGGGTGCCGATCAGGCGTGCCCGCTCACCGGCCTCGAGGATCCAGGCCGCGCCGAGCCGGCCGGCCGCGGCCGCCAGCGCCATCTCGCTGATGCCATCGCTGCCCTGCGGCTGCCCGGCGCAGGCGTCGAGCTCCACGAGGTCGCCACGCGCGGCGCCGCCGGCGTCGAGTCGTTGCATGCGCAGGGCGCACGCACCCGGGCCAGCCCAGGCCAGGACCGCGCCCTCCGCTGTCGCGACGAGATCGAAGGCTGCGTGCGCGCCGAGCGCAGGCGCGGACCCTTCGGCGGCCCGCGCAGTCGGTGGCGGCGCAAGTGCGCCTTCAGCTTCCGTGGGCTGCCGCTCACACGCAGACAACAGCCATGCAACGCACAGGACGCGATAGACTGCGCCCATGCCGGAGCCCACGGACGACGCCTTGACGCGGGGTCTGCTCGAGTACATCGACGCCTCGCCCACGCCCTATCACGCCACCGCCGAGGCTGCCCACAGGCTGGAGTCCGCGGGCTTCTCGCCCCTGGAGGAGAGTGGCGCGTGGGAGCTCGCTGCCGGGGGTCGCCACTACGTGGTGCGCAGTGGCTCGAGCATCGCGGCCTTCATCGTCGGCACGAAACCGCCGCACGAGGCGGGGTTCTCGCTGGTCGGTGCCCACACCGACTCGCCCAACTTCCGCGTCAAGCCGCACCCGGACGTGAAGCGCCACGGCTACCGGCAGCTGGCGGTGGAGGTCTACGGCGGCGTGCTGTTGTCAACGTGGCTCGACCGGGATCTCTCCCTGGCGGGGCGGGTGGTGGTCGACGACGGCAGCACGCACCTGGTCGACTTTGGGCGCCCCGTCGCGCGGATTCCGAACCTGGCGATCCACCTCAATCGCACGGTCAACAAGGACGGCCTGCAGCTCAACGCCCAGCGACACCTGGTGCCGATCTGGGCGCTCGACGGCGATGACGCCAAGGACCTCTCGGCGGCGCTGTGCGATCGGCTGGAGGCGGACGGTGTGGCGGCCAAGCCCGAGCAGATCATGGGCTGGGATCTGTGCCTGTGCGACACGCAGCCCTCGGCGGTCGGCGGGCTCGAGCGCGAGCTGATCTTCGCGCCGCGGCTCGACAACCTGGCGAGCTGCTACGGCGCGCTGAGCGCGCTCACCGGCGCGACGGGCGAGCGCGAGGAGACACGCGCGATCGTGCTCTACGACCACGAGGAGGTGGGCAGCCGCAGCGCCCAGGGGGCGGCTTCACCGTTCGTCCAGGACATGCTCGCCCGGATCGCGGCCGGCATGGCGGGCGGCGAGCCCGACGCCCTGCCGCGCGCGGTGGCGCGCTCCTTCCTGATCTCGGCCGACATGGCCCACGCGGTGCACCCCAACTACGCCGACAAGCACGAGCCCGGCCACCGCCCGGTGCTCGGCAAGGGCCCGGTGATCAAGACCAACGTCTCCCAGGCCTACGCCAGCGACGCCGAGACCACCGCGCGCTTCGCCCAGCTCTGCCGCCAGGCCGACGTCGAGCCCCAACACTTCGTCAGCCGCAGCGACCTCGCCTGCGGCAGCACGATCGGCCCGATCACCGCCGGGCGGGTCGGACTGCGCACGGTCGATGTGGGCAACCCGCTGCTGTCGATGCACTCGGTGAGGGAGATGGCCGCAGTGGCGGATGTGCACGCGATGGGGGCCGTGCTGGACGTGTACTTTGGGCAGTGACCGCGCGGGAGGCCGCCGCGACGTTCTCACTCCAGCTCGAAGTCTTTGCAGAACACCACCGGCACCTCCTCGCTCTCGTAGTAGCTCGCCCTGTGCTCGTCGGTCGGGAAGCCGTGGGCGCAGGTTTCGCGCTCGGTGTCAAAGAGTGCGCAGTGCTCGCAGGTGAAGCGGAGGGCGTAGCGGGAACGCTGGAGGCGGAAGCGGGCGTCCTGGGGGACCTTCAAGCGCCCTCGCCTGCTTGCGGGTCGTCGATCTTGGCGACGCGGCGCTCGTGGCGGCCGCCGTCGAAGTCGGCCGCGAAGAAGGCGCGCAGGATGTCCTCGGCGGAGCCGCCGCCGAGCACGCGCGCGCCAAGGCACAGCACATTGGCGTCGTTGTGTTGGCGCGACATGCGCGCCATGAAGGCGTCGGTGCAGACCGCCGCGCGCACGCCCTTGTGGCGGTTGGCGGCGTAGGCCATGCCCAGGCCCGTGCCGCAGATCAGCACCCCGAAGCGGTAGCGACCGCCAGCGACGCCGCTCGCGACCGCGTGGGCGAAGTCCGGGTAGTCGCAGCTCTCTTCGCTGTGGGTGCCGACGTCCTCGATACCATAGCCCAGCTCGGCGACCACCGCCTTGAGCTCGGCCTTGAGCTGGAGCGCGGCGTGATCGCAGCCAAAGGCCACGACCTGCTCGAGGGTGGCTTTA
Source organism: Myxococcales bacterium (assembly GCA_028817855.1). GTDB lineage: Bacteria > Myxococcota_A > Polyangia > Polyangiales > JAFGIB01 > JAOUOP01. The sequence continues at coordinate 7,886 of JAPPOT010000033.1, read as the reverse complement.
CCCATGGCGCTTCAGCACGAGCGAGACGTTGGTGCCACCGAAGCCGAAGGAATTGGACAGCACGGCGCTAAGGCGCTTCTCGCGCGCCTCGTTCGGCACCAGGTCGAAGCCCTCGGCGCGCTCGTCCGGGTCGTCCAAGTTGATCGTGGCCGGCACCACGCTGTCGCGGATCGCGAGCGCGCACAGCACCGTCTCGAGGCCGCCGGCGGCGCCCAACAGGTGGCCGGTCATCGACTTGGTGCTCGAGATCATCAGCCCGTTCTTGGCGTGGTCGCCGAAGACGGCCTGGATGCCCATCAGCTCGTTCATGTCGCCGGCCGGAGTCGAGGTGCCGTGGGCGTTGATGTACTCCACCTCGGCGGGGTCCACCCCGGCGTCCTGCAGCGCGGCCTTCATCGCGCGCTGGGCGCCCTCCCCCTCGGGCGCGGGCTGGCTCAGGTGGTAGGCGTCGGCGGTGGCGCCGTAGCCCACCACCTCGCAGTAGATCTTGGCGCCGCGCGCGATGGCCGCCTCGCGCTCCTCGAGCATCAGCACCCCGGCGCCCTCCGCGATCACGAAGCCGTCGCGTCCCTTGTCGAAGGGACGGCTAGCCTTGTCGGGCTCGTCGTTGCGCTTGGACAGGGCGCGCATGGCGTTGAAGCCGCCCACCCCCAGCGGGGTGATGGTCGACTCGGCCCCGCCGGCCACGGCGGCGTCGATGCCGCCACGCTGGATCCACTTCATCGCCTCGCCGATGGCGTGGGCCCCGGAGGAGCAAGCGCTCGTCGTCGTGTAGCTGGGGCCCTTGAGGCCGTAGCGGATCGACACCATGCCCGGGGCCAGATTCGCGATGGCGCCCGGGATGAAGTAGGGGGTGACCCGGCGCGGCCCGCGGTCGCGGATCACGTCACACTGGGCCTCGATCAACGGCAGCCCGCCGAGCCCGACACCGATGAAGGTGCCGGTGCGCTCCTTGAGGGCATCATCCGGCTCGAAGCGCGCGTCCTCGATCGCCTGGACCGAGGCGCCCATCGCCAGGTGGATGAAGGTGTCGCCCTCCCGGATGCGCTTCTTCTCGAAGTACTGCTTCGGGTCGAAGCCGGTGCACTCGCCCGCGATCTTGGTCGGGAAGGCCTCGGTATCGAACTTGGTGATCGGGGCGATGCCACTCTGGCCCTTGGTGATCGCGGACCAGGTGGTAGCGACGTCCAGCCCGCAGGGGCTGATCGTCCCGACACCGGTGACAACGACTCTACGCATGGACCCTCACCTTAGCATCCTGACGCCGAGCGCCACGGTGCCCCGGATGGGCACGCGTTACTTGACGTGGTCCTGGATGTACTTGATCGCGTCCCCGACGGTCGCGATCTTCTCGGTGTCCTCATCGGGGATATCGATCTCGAACTGCTCTTCGAAGGCGAGAACGAGCTCGACGATGGCCAGCGAGTCGGCACCCAAGTCCTCGATGAACTGGGCTTCGGCCTTGACCTCCGCGATGTCCACGTCCAACTGCTGTGAAACGATTTCCTTAACCTTTTCGGCGATATCCATCCGACTCTCCGGTCGCTTCCTGTCTCGTCTTCGTTACACGTACATACCACCGTTGACGCGCAACACTTGACCCGTGATGTAGCTGGCCTCGTCGCTGCAGAGGAACAGCACCGCGTTGGCCACGTCCTGGGGTTGGCCGATGCGGCCGAGCGGCACCTGCGCGAGCATGAAGTCCTTGGCTTCCTCTGGCAGGTTCCGCGTCATATCCGTGTCGATGTACCCCGGGCCCACCGCGTTGACGGTGACGCCGCGCGAGGCGTACTCCCGAGCGAGCGTCTTCGTCAACCCGATAAGCCCCGCTTTCGAGGCCCCGTAGACGACCTGTCCGGGGTTGCCGAGCTCGGCCACCACGCTCGTGAGGTTCACGATGCGCCCCGACTTGGCGCGCATCATCGGGCGAATCGCCGCCTTGGCACAATAAATCGCGCCCGTGACGTTCACCGCGAAGGTCTTCTCGATGTCCTCCGCCGACACGCGCATGAGCAACATGTCACGTGCGATGCCGGCGTTGTTCACCAGAATGTCCAATCTGCCGAGTCGCTTCTTCACGCCCTCGAAGGCCTCGAAGACGGCGTCCTCATTGGTGACGTCGCAGCGCAGCAGCTCCACCTGGCCGCCGGCGTCCTTCGCCTCGACCACGGTGCCGTGCCCAACATCCTCGTCGAGCACGTCCACGGCGACCACGCGGGCGCCCTGACTCGCGAGGGTGACACATAGCGAGCGGCCGATGCCGCGGAACCCGCCGGTGACGATGGCCACCCTGTCGTCGAGCCGGAACACGGAGCCGTCTCCTACCAGCGCACCATCGCGCTGCCCCAGGCGAAGCCGCCGCCGAGCGCGCAGAAGACCAGGTTCTGGCCTTCCTTCACCTTGCCGGCGCGCACCGCCTGATCGAGGGCGATGGGCACCGAGGCGCTGGAGGTGTTGGCCGTGGAATCGATATTGATGTAGCAGCGCTCCTTGGGGACGCCGGAGCGCGCGATGACGGCATCGATGATGCGGATGTTGGCCTGGTGCGGGATCAGCCAGTCGATGTCGTCACCGCTCAGGCCGTTGCTCTCGATCGCCTCCACCGCGCTCGAGGCCAGCGCCTTGACCGCGTACTTGAAGACGTCCTTGCCGACCATGTGGACCAGGTGCTTGTTGGCGTCGAAGAGCTCCTGGGTGAGGGGCTCGCGCGTGCCGCCGGCGGGGATGCACAGGCTCTTGGCCTGGGCCCCGTCGGAGTAGATGTGCGTGCTGAGGATGCCGCGCTCGGGGTTGTCCGCCGGGCCGACGAGCGCGGCGCCCGCGCCGTCACCGAAGAGCACGCAGGTGTTTCGGTCCTTCCAGTTGATGATGCGGCTCAGCAGCTCGACGCCGATCACGAGGACGTTGCTGGCCATCCCGCTGCGCACGTAGGCGTCCGCCACGCTCAGCCCGTAGACGAAGCCGGCACAGGCGGCCGCGAGGTCGAAGCTCGGGCAGTTGGCGCGTGCGCCGATGGCCTGCTGGACGAAGACCGAGGTCGCTGGGAGCTGCATGTCCGGGCTGACCGTCCCCACGATGATCAGGTCCACCTCGGACGCGGGGACCCCGGCAGCTTCCAGGGCGCGGACCGCGGCCTTGGCGGCCATGTCGCTGCTGGCCTCCTCCGGCGCGGCGATGTGGCGCTGCTTGATGCCAGTGCGCGACGTGATCCAGGCATCGGAGGTGTCGACCCGCTCCGCCAGCTCGGCGTTCGTCAGCACCTTCTCGGGCAGGTAGTGCCCGGTTCCGAGAATTCTGGAGCGGAGAACCGTCTGTCCCACGATGACCTCACCTGCGCGTCTTGGCGCGAAGGGCGTCGCAGTATCGGCCCTGGGGCCGGTTCCCGCAACGCCTGGCGCGACCCCCAGACCGAGGGGGTCCGAGGGCCAGTCGGCGCCCGGATGGGCGCCGCAGCGACTCAGGAAGCGTCGCCCTCGCCGGCCTCGGCCTCCGGCACGGGTGCCGGCTCCGGCTTGGCGATGATCTCGCGCCCCTTGTAGTGGCCGCAGTTGGGGCAGACCCGGTGCGGCAGCATCATGTCACCGCAGTTGGGGCAGGGGATCGTGTTGGGCGCCGTCACCCGATCGTGGTTGGCGCGTCGCTGGTCGCGCTTGGCGCGCGTGGTCTTCCGCTTGGGAACCGCCACCTAGGACTCCTTGTCATCAGAGAGCTTGTCTCTGAGTTGCTCCAAACCGGCCAGGCGGGGGTCCACCCCCTCCGGGCCGAAATCTTCGGGACGCGGTCGTACATGCTTCGGGACCGGGATGCCAGCACAGTCCGGCCTGCACAGGGGCTGCATCGGGCATTCCAGCACGAGCTGCTCGCGCACCAGGTCATCGAGGATGATGTCCGGACCTGTGAATCGAACGCGATCCAGGTCCTCGGCATCGAGCTCGATCTCGTCCGGGAGCTCGCCCATCGCCCCCGGGCTGAGCAGAGCTGTCAGCTCGGTGTCGACGTCCAGGACGGTCGGGCCGAGGCAGCGGCAGCAGTCGGTCTCGAGCGCCGCGGTGAGCTGTCCCTGAACGAGGTACTCCTGCCCGTTCTGCTGGGCGTGCACGTGCAGGTGTCCGGCCTGCCCCTCGCCCGCGCGGCGCAAGGGGGTGTCCTGGAGCGCGGCGTCCAGCCACGCCCTCGTGAGATCGAAGTCGTAGTCCCTACCGATCTCGTCGATGTCGGTAACGTGCAGCACGAGCTCAGGCATCGTCGGGGCCCGCTGCGCCGGGGCCATCCGGGCGCGAAATGGGCACGGACTATTGCTCGCGCCCCCCGCGAAGTCAAATGCGCTGCGGGCCACCCTCGCAGGCGCCGCGCAGAAAGCGATCGCCACGTGAGGTTTCGGCAACAAATCTTTGAAATAAATAGCTATTGACCAACAACACTGACCAGGCGTAGGCCCTTGTGGTCGAGCCGCAGCAGCGCGAAGCCAGGCAGGACCTGGCTGCCGTCATCACGCTCCAGAGCGACGCCGGACAACCGTGGCACGACCAGCCGGAGGTCGGGAGCGGGCACGTCGACGCCCACGCGGCGGCCGCCCCCGTCGGCGGTCGGGCGCACGGCCTGCACAGCGGGCCACGCGAAGAGCCCACCCGCGGCGCCCACCCGGCGGCCCAGCTCGGCGAGGTCGGCGCTACCCAGGTCGAGACCGGCCTCGGTGCGCGCGACGCCGCGCGGCCCGGACTGACCGGGAGCGTGCCAGGCGATCAGCCAGCGACGCCCCAGCCCCCCTGCGCCGAGCTCGCCGGCGATGTCCTTCAGGTCGTCCAGGCCATGCCCACAGTGCTTGGGGCCGAGCGCGTAGCGCCCCTCGGAGGCTCCGGCCACGGGGATCAGTGTATCGCTCCCGATATCGATCGAGCGCAGCGCTGTGGCATCGATGATCCGCTCGCCGCCGCCCGCGACCGAGTCGATCGCGCGCTCGATACGCTCGGGCTGGTCACGCCCCCCTGCCACCACGAGCACGGGCGGGCCCAGCGTGGCCAGCGCCGCGGCGGTGGCGTCGGCGGTGGTCTGCTCATCGCCCAGGCCTCCGAGCACCAGGATCAGCTGGGCTTCCGCAGCCTTCAGTGCTTCGAGCTGGGCCGCAGCCGGCGGCCCGCCAAAGCCCGGGCCGGAGAAGGCGGCCAGTCGTAGGGGAGGCTCGAGCCCCTCGATGGTGAGGCGACGCTCCTCCAGGGAGAGCTTCGCGGGCCCCACCTGGGCCTGCCGCGCCTTGGGTGGGTCGAGCGCAAGGCAGCGCAAGTACGGGGTCGCGGTTTCGGTCACGCGGGCGCCACCGCGGCCGCAGGCGGCGACCGCGAGCAGGCCGAGACCAGCCAAGAAAGGCCAATGAATCCGAGATAGAGCCATCGACTCGGGCGGGACTCTACGCGTGCGGCGGCCGCGCTGGCCAGCCCGGACCGCGGATCCCGCCGCGCGCCGCTCCGCAAATGTCCCCATTCACGTGCGTCGATCGCCTACCGGGATTCCAACGCTTGCTTTATATATAGTTCAACAACCCGGCGGGACCGCCACACGGTGACCTCCTGGCGTCGAGGTGTGCGGGTCGGGTGACGAAAGGAAGTGAATTGGCAATGAGCGAGTCTGCCCGCTTCAGCGGAACCAAGTCTTATCTCACCAACGAGGCCCTGGAAGCGGCCGTCAACTGCGCCCTGGTGCTCCAGAAGCCCCTGCTCGTGCGCGGCGAGCCCGGCACCGGCAAGACGCTGCTGGCCGAGGCGGTGAGCGAGGCGCTCGACCTCGAGCTCATCACCTGGCACGTCAAGAGCACGACGCGCGCGCAGGAAGGCCTCTACCACTACGACACCGTCCAGCGCTTGTATGACAGCCGCTTCGGCGACGGCGACGTCAAGGACATCCGCCAGTACATCAAGCTCGGCCCCCTGGGGCGCGCCTTCAAGAGCGATCGCCGCGTGGTGCTGCTGATCGACGAGGTCGACAAGGCGGACCTGGAGTTCCCGAACGACCTGCTGCACGAGCTCGACCGGATGCACTTCAAGATCATGGAGACCGGCGACGAGATCAAAGCCGAGCAGCGCCCGGTGGTGATCATCACGAGCAACGCGGAGAAGGAGCTGCCGGACGCCTTCCTGCGCCGCTGCGTCTTCCACTTCATCGACTTCCCCGAGCGCGACCTGATGGGTCGCATCGTCGACGTGCACCACCCCGCCCTCAACGATGCGCTGCTCAAGCAGGCGATGGATGCGTTCTACGCGATCCGCAACATGCAGCGGCTGCGCAAGCGCCCAAGCACCAGCGAGCTGGTGGACTGGATCGCGATGCTCAAGGACATGGGCGTGTCCGACGTGAAGCTCGACAAGAATCTCCCCTTCCTCGGCACGCTGCTGAAGAAGGAGCAGGACCTGGTGGCCTACGCGGACCAGCTCTCGGGCGGTGCGCGCTGGCGTTCTTGAGCACAGGAGCTTGCCGATGACGCGCCCGATGTTCCTCAACTTCCTCTACCGGCTGCGCAAGTACGACGTCCCCGTCGGCGCCCAGGAGGCGATCGCGCTTGGAAACGCGATGAAGCAGGGGCTGCACGACAGCTCCCTCGATGGCTTCTACTACGTGGCTCGCTCGCTGATGGTGCATCGGGAGGGTCACCTCGACGCCTTCGACCAGGCCTTCCTGGCCGAGTTCAAGGGCGTGGAGGGCGAGCACGTGCGCCTCAAGGAGGAGCTCCTCGAGTGGCTCAAGGACGCCAAGGTCAACATGGATGACCTGACCGAGGAGGAGAAGGCGCTGGCCGAGAGCCTGGACCTCGAGGAGCTGAAGAAACTCTTCGAAGAGCGCATGGCCGAGCAGAAAGAGCGCCACGACGGCGGCAACAAGTGGATCGGCACCCAGGGCACCTCCCAGTTCGGGCGCAAGGGCAAGAAGGGCGCCAAGGGCATGCGCGCCGGCGGCAAGGGTGGCGGTCGCAGCGCGGTGCAGGTAGCCGACGCGCGCACCTACCGGCCCTACCGCAGCGACGTGGCGCTGGACATCCGCCAGATGGAGATGGCCCTGCGGCGGCTGCGCAGCTTCATCCGCGAGGGCGTCGAGGACGAGCTCGACCTGGACCGCACGATCTCGGAGACGGCGCGCAACGCCGGCGAGCTCGAGGTGGTGGTGCGGCCACCGAGCCGACCGAACACGCGCGTGATCCTGCTGATGGACGTGGGCGGCTCGATGGACCCCTACGCCCAGATGATGTCGCGGCTGTTCTCGGCAACGAAGAAGGCGACGCACTTCAAGGAGCTGCGGACCTACTACTTCCACAACTGCGTGTACGGGCGCGTCTACGAGACCGAGCGCTTCGACGAGCCGATCTGGATCAACGATCTGCTCCACGAGTGCGGCCGCCACTACAAGCTGATCATCGTGGGCGACGCGCTGATGGCGCCCTACGAGCTGCTACGCCAGGGCGGCGCGATCTCGGTCAACGATCGCAACACGCTGCCGGGCATCGCCTGGCTGATGATGCTGCAGCAACACTTCCGCAACGCGGTCTGGATGAACCCGGAGCCGCAGGCCTACTGGGGTGGCACCACGATCGACCACGTGCGCCAGGTCTTCGATATGTTCCCGCTCACCCTCGAGGGCCTGAGCGAGGGCATGACGCATCTCAACCGAGGCAAAGGCGGACGCCGAGCCGCCGCCTAGGTGGTCAGCACAGCGAGAGGGAATCGTCGAGCGACCTTGAGCGGTTAGTGCTGCGTTGCTGCAAGCGACCCACCTGCGCGATGCAGCTAGGACGGAGGAGGAGCGAAGCGACGACGACCTCGCGGGTGGGTGGGGCCCCGGCGGCTTTGCCGACGGGGCGGGAGGGTCGCGTGACCCTCCCGCGGGTCGGGCGCAGCCCGACG
>JAPPOT010000589.1 GCA_028817855.1 Myxococcales bacterium | reverse complement strand
AGGATGCCGAGCATCAGCAGGGCGTACGCCAGGTTTGGGTCACCGAGCACCTCGCGCGCGCGTTGCTGGATGGTGGGCTCGAAGGGCACGAGAGCCGACTGCCCGAGGGAGAGCGTGAGCTCCCGGCCGTCGAGCTTCACGACCGTGCCATCCACGGCAGCGAGCAGCTCCGAGGTCGTGCCGACCACGTGATCGATCACGCCCAGTTCGAGGGCTTCCCGGGCGGTGGCGGAGGCCGACTCGCGCACCGCCAGCTCCGCCCACTGCAGATTGCGGCCCCGTTGCTCGGCGATCGAGCGGGCGAAGGCGGCCGTGTCATTCTCGACCTTGGCCGCCATGTGCTTACCGCCCGCCTGCTCGGGGTCGGAGCCCATGCCGACCACGGGGTGGGCCGCGCCGATGGTGGAGCCCGGCGCCATCGCCACCACGTGGGCTGCCATCGCGATGAAGGCGCCGGCCGAGCCAGCGCGCGCACCGGCCGGCGCGACGTGAACCAGGATCGGGACGCGCGCGGTGAGCATCGAGCTGACGATGTCGCGCGTCTCGTCGAGCATGCCGCCGGGCGTGTCCACGACCATCAGCACCGCATCGCAGCGCTGGCGCTCGGCGGCCGCGATCGCGTCGCGCAGGTGGGCGCCCGAGCCCGCGTTGACGATGCCGGCGAGGTGCACCTCGAGGATGCAGCCTCCGCTCGCGGCGGCGGCGCCCGTGGGCTCGCCAGCCAGGGGAAGCGCCAGCGCGACCATGCACCACAGCGCCGGGAACGGGCGTCGCACGCGGACTAGATATCCACCGCCCGGCCTACGGCCATGACCCGCGATGGCGGCAGCGCGCCGGAGGATTAAGTGAGTCTCGATGCGAGCTTCCGTCGCAACCCTCGTTTGCCTGCTGCTCGCCCAGGGCGTGTGGCCCGGGGCGCCTTCAGTCGCCGACGGCGGAACCGTCTCGGGCCGTGAGGTGCGCCTGCCCACAGTCGGCCCCGCGGAGGGCGGCGCGCTCGAGCAGGTGATGGCTCGACGACGCTCGGTGCGCGACTTCTTGCCCACGCCGCTGAGCGCGGCCCAGATCGGCCGGCTGCTGTGGGCGGCCCAGGGCTCGACCGGCAGGCGCGGCCTGCGCACGGCGCCGTCGGCGGGCGCGCTCTATCCGCTGCACCTCTACGTGGTCACACAGGCCGGGGTCTACCACCACCAGCGCGAGCCACACGCCCTGCGCCGCGTCCGCGAGGGAGACGCGCGCAAGGAGCTCGCGCGCACCGCGCTGGGACAGCAGCCGATCGCCGAGGCGCCAGCGGTATTCGCGATCGCCGCAGACCCGAAGCGCACCGAGGCCAAATACGGCCCCCGCGCCGAGCGCTACGTCGTGCTGGAGGCGGGACACGTGGCCCAGAACATCCTGCTCCAGGCCACGGCGATGCAGCTCGGCGCCGTGCCGATCGGGGCGTTCCACGATCGCGCCGTCTCCAGGACCCTGCGGATTCCGAAGGACCAGACGGTGCTGTATCTGATCCCGGTGGGCTGGCCACGAGGTTGAGCTCGGGTGGCCAGACCCGGGCGCACGGGTATCGTCATCCCGCTGCCGCATCGGGCGCTATGCTCAACCCATGACGAAGCAAGCCGCCGATCAGCCGACTGCCAGGATCGCTGGCTTCCACCAGGACGACGAGGGCGTCTGGGTGGCGGAGCTCGAGTGCGGCCACAACCAACACGTGCGGCACGAGCCACCGTTCAAGCTCGCCCCCTGGGTCACCAGCGAGGCAAGCCGCAGGGAGAAGGTCGGCGTCGCCCTACCCTGCGACTTCTGCCGGATGCCGAAGATCCCGACCCGCGCTCGCGTCTACAAGTCGACGCCCACGTGGGGCGACCAGGAGGTGCCGAAGGGCCTGCGTGCGAGTCACACGCTCAAGGCCGACACCTGGGCGCGCATCGTGGTCGAGCACGGGCGTGTGGCGTATGTGCTCGAAGACCAGGGCGACTTCATGCTGATACTGCGGCCCGGCGTGGACGGGACGGTCGGTCCAGGGCGATCGCATCACATCGAGCCGGTCGCGGGTGCGCGGCTGCACATCGAGTTCTTGAGGTGTGAGGACGATGCTCCCTGAGACGATCGACGATCCCCTGGAGCTGCTGCGCAGCGACCGCGCGCGTGCGGCGGAGCTGGGCGATCCGCACGCCCCGTTCGCAACCCTGGCGACCGTCGTGGCCGGCCAACCCGGCGCGCGCGTGGTGACCGTGCGGCGCACGGGTCCGGAGGCGCACGGGTCCGGAGGCCATCCTGGTCTCCGCCAACGCACGCAGCCCCAAGGTGCGCGCCCTGGAGCGCGAGCGCCGCTGCGAGCTGCTCTTCTACTGGACTTCTCCTCCGTTCGAACGAGAAAGAGGGGAAGGGACATGCCACACAGTTGGGGAGCTTCGCTCGTCATGAGTGTTGCTCCCCGAGCCATCCTGTCCGAACCGGGGACCACGCCCCCATCGATGACGTGAGAAATCGTTCTCACATGGTTCGTTCGTCTGTGTAGACCCGAGCGTCGACTTGCGTGCGGTGGGTGGCAAGGGTACGCACAAGATGTGGGTCTGGAACGCATTTGTTACGAGGTGGGCAAATGGTGTCAGACGGAAGATCAGCAGTGTTCGCATGCGTCCTTTGTTGCGCAGTCGGTGCCTGTGCCGACGGCACGCAGGACACCGGGATGACGGGCGCGGGGCAGGCGACGGTCACCACGCCTGGCGGGACGACGCCGGCGACGCCCTCGGCGGCGGACAGCGTCACCACGCCGACCGCCGATCCGGCTGGCACTGGGGCACCGCCACCTCCCCCGGGTTCCGGCGACGTCAACGAGCCCGTTCCACCTGCGGCCCCCCCGGCCGCTCCGCCCGGCGGACCCGAAGCGGGTGGCACCGCAGGCATGGGAGCACCGATGGAACCACCACCGCGGGTCCCCGGTGATGGGACTTGCCTGCAGGGCGCTGGGGACTTCTCGAGCGAGGGGCCTTACCCGATCACCCAGTACGACGTGGATCTCGGCGGGGGCCTCGGCGCGTACACCGTCTTTCATCCCGTCAATCTGGAAGCCGCGTGCCCGCACCCGATCGTGTCGTGGGGCAACGGCACCGGCGTGACCGGCTCGGCAACCTACGGCGCCTATCACCGCCACGCGGCCAGCTGGGGCATCGTGACGATCGCCGCGCACAACGCCAACGCCGGCAGCATGCCCTTCATCGAGGCCGGCATCGACTACCTGCTCGCGCAGAACGACGATCCGGCCAGCCCCCTGTTCGGCAAGCTCAGCACGCGCGCAGGCGTCAGCGGCCACTCCCAGGGTGGCATCGCCGCGACCTCGGCAACGTCGCAC
>JAPPOT010000080.1 GCA_028817855.1 Myxococcales bacterium | reverse complement strand
GCAGGAGCCAGCGCACGCGCACCACCTCCCGGCTCACCGGTGCGCGCCCCCGCAAGGCCACGACGGCCGCAAGCCCGACGACCAGCAGGCCGACCCAGCCGACACCTTCCTGGATCACGCGCCAGCGCTCGAGCGGCGCCGGCCCCTGGTAGACCCCTGCCAGATCGAAGGGAGGCGGCACACCGAAGCTCCACCAGTCGGCACGCAGGGTCAAGACGAGGTCGCTGATCATCACCGGGAGGCGATCGGTAGCCACCGCCAGGAAGCGGAGCGGATCCCGCGTCGGATCGATGTAGAGGTCCGACGCGTGCGAGCCAAAGCCGAGCGCGGAGCGCAACACGAGGAAGCCCAGCGACAGCGCGAGCAGCGGCGCGAGCGCGCGCAGGCGGCGCACGACGGGATCGGGGTGGCGCTCGACCAGCTCGAAGGCGACGAAGTAGGCGAGCATGCAGAGCGTGTACTCGCCGGCGGTGAGCGCGATCAGAAAGTAGATCCAGACCCGGTGGGGCATGGGCTCGCCGCGCTCGCGCGCACGCACGTGGGCGGTGAGCGCCAGCAGCCCGAGCAGGGCCGAGACCATCGCGTTGCGGTTCGCGATCCAGCCCATCATCACGCCGTGAACCTCGTCGAGCACGAAGAAGAGCGTGGCCAGCAGCCCGAGGCGGTCGCCCAGCAGGCGCCGGAAGGTCCAGGCAGCCACCAGAAGCAGCGCGAGCCACCACAGCAGCGAGTGGATGTGATAGCCCAGCGCCCAGCGACCGAAGAGCCCGTGGTCAACCCACATCATCGCACTGGCCAGGGGGCGGAACATCGACAGGCGCAGCTCGGGATGGGAGAACCAGGGAAAGAAGCCGGCGTCCATCAGGGCCTGGACGTCCTCACGCTCGCCCGTGGAGAAGCTGAAGAGCGAGAGCGGGTGACGGGGGCTGGGGTAGCCTCCCTCCATCATCGCGATCTGGGCGTAGTCGTCGGCGGCGAAGTCGTAGCCGAAGGCCGGATAGCGCAGCGCGGCGCCCACCAGGATCATCGTGAGCGCGAGTGGCCAGTAGCGGTTAGAACCCACCTCGAGACCTCATGTGGATGGATTCTGGAGCTCGACGCTGCCGAGCGGCGCATCGGCGAACCGAGGCAATGCGCGGGTATTGTCGAGCGTGAGGCGAGGCGGAGGGCGGCCGCGTCCCGCCCAGAAGGCACCGCGAGGAGGCCTCGAGATGGGTTCTAGAAGACTCCATCAGTAGCCGTTCTCGATCACGAAGTCGGGGGGATGGGGCGCCGGTACGCGGATCATCCCCACCCGGTCGGGCGGCAGCTCCTTGCGCTCGACGCGGCAGTCGGGACGGCAGCGTAGGGCCTCGTGGTAGTGGTAGGCGAGCGTCACCGCTCGGCTCGGGTCGGTGCCGGTGACCTCGATGCGATTGGTGCTGGCGCGCAGCTCGCCGGGTCCGCCAAAGACGAAGCGGACCGGCTCGATCACGCGGTAGACGATCACACCCGGGGGGCCCGGCGCGCGTCGCAGGATGTGCGTAGCCGCGTCCAGATCCTTGCGGGCATCGCGCATCACGAAGTAGCTCACCGCGTAGAGGCGCACGTAGCGCTCGATGTCCTCTCGGCTCGCGGCCTCGCGCGCAAAGCGGCGCATGAAGTTGGCGTAGGAGTGATCGATGTTGCGCTCGCGAAAGCCGCCGAGCACCTCCACGCCGGTCTTCCAGGCGATGCGCTCCCCCATGACGGCGTTGTCCACCACGATGCGGTGACCGGCCGGCACGTGCTGCTGCACCCAGTCCACCACGACATCGACCGGGTACTGGATCAGGGGCGGATGGGGCAGGCGGAAGGAGAGCTGCTCGGGCTTGCGGAAGTGGCTCAGGTAGCCGTAGCCAGTGACCGGCGAGGGCGTGTCGTCGATCAGCGGCGGCGCCTCCGGGACCGCATCGGGGATGAAGTAGAGCACGTCGCGCGAGAGATGCTGCACGCCGATCAGGGCCGCGATCAGCAGCGCCGCGCGCGCGCCGAAGGCCAGGTCGCGTAGCACGGAGGAGGCGCGCAGGTGCTCGACGAAGGCGGCCGCGAGGATGGCGGCCACGAAGCCGACCGGAACCACGTGGCGGTAGGGCTGGATCTGCGTGACCCCGGGCAAGTGGCCACCCAGGTAGGCCAGCACCAGCAGCACGCCGAGCGTGACGGTCAGCGGCAGCAAGCGGCGGTCGCCCGCGCGATGGAGCGCGACCGTGCCGGCCACGGCCATGCCGCAGAAGAGAAAGCGAAAGCCCGTGCGCGTGCCGACTACACCGGTGTCCGTGGGGTTCAGGACGATGCTGAAGTAGTCGGTGATCAGGTGCACCAGACCGGTCTGGCCGAAGTAGGCCGAATCGAGAATGTAGTGCCAGTGCGTGAGCGCGTTGTGGAGCCAGTAGCCGTTGATCCCGACGGCGGTGAGCACGATCGCCCCCACCAGCAGGTGGCCGCCGCGCGCCAGGCCCCGGGCGGCCCGCAGGTAGAGCAGCCCCATCGGCACCACCAGGATGAAGAAGCTGTAGGGATGGATCAGCAACGACAGGCCGAGCAACGGCGCGGCGGCAGCGCCAGCGAGGCGGCTGCCGTGCACGATGAAGCGGTTGAAGAGCCCGAGCGGGATCAGGGCGAAGGACGAGGCCGTCGCGTAGGAGCACATCCCGACCCACCAGACCCAGTGGGTGAAGGAGTCGAAGAACCAGTAGAGGCTGGCGAAGCCGGCCGCGAGGGCCGCGACGCGCGGCGCCAGCCCGAACAGGCGCACGCACAGGAAGACCGCGATGGGCGCAAGCAAGTGGCCGAAGAGCACGAAAGTGTTGAAGGCCACGGCCCTCGACAGCCCGAGGCTCTCGCCGGCGTACGTCCACAGGGACCAGCCCTTGTTGCCGCTGTCGACGATCACGCCGGCGGGATTGCCCGCCAGCAGGTCCACGTCATAGACCCAGCTGTGCCCCCAGCGCTGCAGCCCCTCGACCGCGCGGAAGGTCTGCCCGATGTGCAGATCGAAGTCGTCGCCCGAAAGGGGCTCATCCCCGAAGACGGCGGCCGGGCTGACGAAGTAGAGCGTCAGACCCAGGTGCATCAGCACGACCAGCGGATAGAGCCAGCGGCCGGACGCGTCACGCGCGGGCTGTGCGGGTCCGGCCATCGGGCGGGAGTGTAGGCCGGCCGGGTGCGCCGGGTCCACGGTGAGGTGAAGCAGTGAACTTGCCCCTGCCCTTGCCCCTGCCCTGCAGGCAAGCGGCGACCGTTCGTGGAACGCACGGGATGGGCAGGGGCAGGGGCAGGGGCAAAGGGCGGGGGCAGGCCTGGCTGGTGCGGGGCGGGGAGCTACGGGGGCTC
>JAPPOT010000924.1:2945-3358 GCA_028817855.1 Myxococcales bacterium | reverse complement strand
GCTGTCGTCGAGGTCGCGCTCGCGGGGTCTGAGTCGTTGGGTCCACGGGCGGGACCGCGGACCCTCTTCGTTTCGACCACCGGATGATGCGCTTCATGCGCCTCAACCAGGTCCGCCCCCGACATCCTCTGCTAGACCAGGGTCGCCTGGTCGTCTGGGCGCTACGGGCTGCGCCGTGCACTCGAGCTGGATGAGACGCGCTGCATCACGGCCTCCGTATTCGGGGATGACCTCGGTACCTCGGCGAGTGGACGGCCCACTGGGTTCCGGCAGCGCGCGCGCAGCACAGCACCACGATGCCCGCTGGCACCCACACGCGCACCTCCCGCCCAAGCCCACTCGAATCGTCGAGGTTTGTTCAGGAGCGGGCGCGCCCGGGGGGCCCCCCCGGGGGCGGGGCGGGGCGACGGGGG
>JAPPOT010000924.1:0-2935 GCA_028817855.1 Myxococcales bacterium | reverse complement strand
CCAGCGCGCGCGGAGCACCACCCGGTGGGGTTCGGGTCTCTCGTTGGTGTTTGGGGCCTTGGACCACAGCCGCTCCTTAAAAAACCTCGACGATTCCCTCTAGGCCTACATCCGCCCTCTAAGCATGCCGTTCCAGTAGAGCTCGGGTAGAGCGTAGGCCTTGAGGGCGTACATGCTGTAGCGCTCCTGGCTCTGATCGAAAGGGAAGCTCTCCGTCGGCACGCCGTCGTAGTCGAACTCCGCGAGGATCAGCTTGCCGTAGCCGGTGACCAGCGGGCAGGAGGAGTAGCCATGGTACCTTGCTGACGGCGCCTCGCCGGCGCGGTGGGCCAGCAGATTGTCGACCAGCACTGGCGCCTGCTTGCGCACGGCGGCGCCGGTCTTGGCACAGGGCAGCGAGCTGCAGTCGCCGAGCGAGAACACATCCGGGTAGCGCGTGTGCTGGAGCGTGTGCTTGTCGACCTCGACCCAGCCGGCGTCGCTGGCGAGGGCGCTGCGCGCGATGAAGTCCGGGGCCCCCTGGGGCGGCACCACGTGTAGCAAGTCGTACTTGACGACCAGCTCCTGCCCACCGTCCAGGTCCTCGAAGATGGCCTCGCGGCTACTGGGGCGAACGGCGATCAGGTTGCGGCGGAAGTGGGTCTCGATCTGCTTGCGCCCGACGACCTTCTCGAGCGAGCGGCGGTACTTGTCGACCCCGAAGATGCTTGCCGTGGAGGCGCAGTAGACCACCTCCACGCGATCGCGCACGCCGCGCCGCCGCAGGTGATCGTCGGCCAGGTAGGTGATCTTCTGCGGCGCGCCGCCGCACTTGATCGGTGTCGGCGGGAACGTGAAGACCGCCCTGCCCTGCTCGATGCCGCGCAGGAATTTCCACGTGCTGGAGACGGTCTCGTAGGCGTAGTTGCTGCAGATGCCGCCCTGCCCGGCCTGTCCCTCGAGGCCGTCGACTGCGCTCCAGTTGAGCTGGATGCCCGCGCACACCACGAGCTGCTGGTAACCGACGCGCGCGCCGGCGTCGGTGGTGACGACGCGCGCCTCCGGGTCGAAGTCCAGGACGCGCTCCCGGATCCAGCTCGCCTCGGCGGGCATGTAGTCGGCCTCGGGCCGTGCGGAGATCTCGCGGTCGAAGACGCCGCCGCCGACCAGGGTCCAGATCGGCTGGTAGTAGTGCGTCTCGGAGGGTTCGATGACCGCCACGTCGAGCCCGGGCTGGGCGGCGAGCAGGCGCGCGGCCACGGTCAGGCCGGCGGTGCCGCCGCCGACGATGACGACATCGTGGTGTTGGGTCGCGGCGCTCATCGGCTGGAGCTCCCGGCGTCTGGCAGGCGGCGCAGCGTTCCGCCCTCATCCATCTGCTCGAGCTCGGCGCCGAGCAGGCGGGCGAAGCGCACGCCAAGCGCCAGGCTGCGCTGGACGTCGGGGTCCGACAGGGCGCGCAACAGCCCCCAAGGGCCCACACGCTCGCCGCGGTCGCTCGTGATCGCCAGCGCTCGGGTCAGCGCGTCGTTGGCGCGTTCCAGCAGCACGGCTGTGTCGTGGATGCGCGCATCGACGCCGGCCTCGAGCGCGCGGGCGGCGTAGTGATCGAAGGTGTCAGCTGCGGTCGCGATGGCGGCCGGCGCCAGCTCGAGCAGCCCGCTCAGCTGTGCCAGCTCGGCCTCGACGCGTTCGAGGCGCGCGTCGAGACGCTCCACCGCGGCCAGCAGCCGCGCGTCGGTGGAGGATTCCGGAGGCATCTTTTCTCCAGAAGCAATAAGCGCGACCGCGGGCGTGTCCAGCGACACCACCCCCGGGCTCCGGCCCGGCGATGGAGGCCGACCCCGCCCGGCCTGCCCCCGTCGACGGCCGCGTGTGTCCCGAGCGGTTGACCCGTTCGCTCCCCCTCGCGGCCGCCGGGGGGAGCTATGCTTCTCGGGCACACAGGGCTCGCCCGCGAACAGGAGACACCATGCAAGAGCGTCAGTTCCAGAAGATCGATACCGGCAGCGTGACGCTGCGCGCTGTGGTCGAAGGTGACGGTCCGCTGATCGTGATGGTCCACGGCTGGCCCGAGTCCTGGTACTCCTGGCGGCACCAGATCGACCCGCTGGTGGAGGCCGGATATCGCGTGGCGGCGCCGGACGTGCGCGGCTACGGCGGCAGCGACAAGCCCCAGGCGATCGAGGCCTATGACATGACCTCGCTCACCGACGACATCGCGGGCCTGATCGACGCGCTCGGTGAGACCTCGGCGATCCTGATCGGGCACGACTGGGGTGCGCCGATCGTGTGGGTGACGGCAATTCGCTACCCGGGCAAGGTCAAGGCGGTGGCGGGGCTGAGCGTGCCGCACCTGGGGCGTGGTGACCGGCCGACGATCGAGGTCTTCAAGCAGATCTACAGGGACCGCTTCTTCTACCAGCTCTACTTCCAGAAGCCCGGCGTGGCCGAGGCGGAGCTCGAGGCCGACCCGGCGGCGACCATCCGCAAGGTCTACTACAGCGCCAGCGGCGACATCAGCGACGAGGAGCGCATCAAGGCCAACGAGGGCAAGGGCCCGGACTCGACCTTGCTTGAGGGCGCGATCGATCCCGATCCGTTGCCGGCCTGGCTCACCGGGGAGGACGTCGCGTACTACGCGGGCGAGTTCGAGCAAAGCGGGTTCCGTGGCCCACTCAACCGCTACCGCAACTTCCAGCGCGACTTCGAGAAGCTGCCGGAGCTGTCGGAGAAGAAGATCACCCAGCCCGCACTCTTCATCGCCGGCACGCGCGACCCGGTGTTGGCCTTCATGCCCGGCGTCAGCCTGGCCGACATGATGGACCCCTGGTACGAGGACCTGCGCGGCAAGGTGATGATCGAGGGCGGCGGTCACTGGATTCAGCAGGAGAAGCCGGAGGAGACGAACGCGGCGCTGCTGAAGTGGCTGGGGGACGTTCGCGGCGGGTGAGGG
>JAPPOT010000234.1 GCA_028817855.1 Myxococcales bacterium | reverse complement strand
CCTGCACATCCCCGAGGGCCGCGAGCGCGAGGTGGGCGCGCTCACCGACCGGCTCAAGCCCTCGGTGCGCGCCGCCGCGCGGGCCACCCTGGCCGAGTACGGCGACCTGGGCCACGACGAGCTGATCGACAATGTCTACGCTCGCTACGACTGGTACGCATCCCGCAGCGAGCTGCGTCCCCCGCGAGCCCGCAAGGAGGCGGCTCCGGCGGTGTTCACGACCGGCTACGAAGGTGAGTCGATCGACGCCTTCCTCGACAAGCTGCTCAGGACCGGCATCGGGCGAGTCGTTGACGTTCGCAAGAACGCCTACTCACAGAAGTACGGCTTCTCCGGGGGGCCTCTGAAGCGGATGTGCGGCAACGTCGGCATCGACTACCGACACATGCCGGAGCTGGGCATCCCATCGAACATGCGGACGGATCTGTCTACCCGCGCGAAGCGGCAGCGGCTCTTCAAGCGGTACGAGCGCGAGCTCTTGCCCAAGCAGCCCGAAGCGCAGGACGCCGCCGCCGACCTGCTCCGCGCGCGAGCCTCTGTGGAGCTCTGCGGCGAGCACCACCCGGAAGACTGTCACCGGGGCACTCTGGCTCCCTACCTGGCCGCCAACACGGGGCTCGATATCGAACACGTCTGATGGCCTCGCCACTCGAACTGCTGATCACGGTCAAGGCGTACCCGAATCCGAGCAGCAGCTACGGTGAGGCAGCGTGCATCGCGGGTGTCACGCGCGACGGTGCTTTCAGACGGCTCTACCCCATGCCCTTTCGCAAGCTGGAGGACGACCAGCAGTTTCAGAAGTACCAGTGGATCAGGGTGAGCGCCCAACAGGCAAAGAGCGACCCTCGCCCGGAAACCTTGCGCCCCGTACCGGACTCCATCGAGGTCATTTCGCCGGTGCTCTCCAGGGACCACGCATGGGCTTCGCGCTGGGACATCATCAAGCAGATTCCAACCCTGCCGATGTGCGACATACAGGACGCGCAAAAGCAGGACGGGACCTCGCTAGGCTTCTTTCGGCCTGCGGAGATCCTCGATGTCGAGGCAGAGCACGAAGAGTCCCACGAGTGGACGGAGGCCGAACTGGCAAAGCTCGGCCAACGCGATCTCTTCATGACGAAAGAGAACACACTCCTGGAGAAGGTCCCGGTCGGCTTCTACTACCGCTACCGGTGCGAGGGCTGCCGCAATGTCGAACCCCACCGCATGAAGATCATCGACTGGGAGCTGGCAGCCCTCTGGCGAAGAACGCGGCGCACCTACGACGAGGCGACGACCACCTCCTTAGTCCGGCAGCGGTTCCTGGAAACCATGTGCGCGCCCGACCGGGACACGCACTTCTTCACGGGGAACATGGCCCTGCACCCAGGTAGCTTCCTGATATTGGGCGTCTTTTGGCCACCAAAGACTGCCCAGATGGATCTCCTTTAGAAGACGCCGCACAATCACCTCATGCGGTGCGTCTTCTGCAAGCAGCCTTCTGACGACTCAAGATCGGTCGAGCACATCATCCCGGAGTCGCTCGGTAATACCGAACACGTCCTCGCCCCAGGTGTGGTCTGCGACGGCTGCAACAACTACTTCTCCCGGAACGTGGAGGACCCATTCGTCAACTCCGGTCAGATGCGCGAGCTACGGTTCCAGATGGCCATTCCTAGCAAGAGGCGCCGAGTTCCGACCTTGCCGGGCCTCTCTTGGCCTCCCGCCAGTCCTGTCGAGCTGGGAAAGGACCCCTGCGACCGCGACACCTGGATTCGGGTCCTCGATGAGGAGCACGAGGACGCCTATATTCGCAGCCTTCTCTCCGGCACCAAGATGACCTTGCTGACGCCGATCGGACTGCCCCCCAGCGACTTCGCCACGGCGCGCTTCGTCGCCAAGGTTGGTGTCGAGGCGCTGGCGGCGCGAATGCACACGTCGGAGCACCTTGACGAGATCGTTGACATGGCGGAACTCGATGAGGTTCGCGCGTTTGTTCGGCGCGGCTTTCCGACGACCCCTTGGCCATTCAGCCAGCGCCACCTCTACCCTCCGGACCAGATGGCGATGGTCGGCGAAACTCCGATGGAGACGCTTCATGAGTATGACCTGCTCTACACGCCCGATTGCGAGTTGTTCATCGTTGTAGCCGTCTTTGGTATCGAATACGCGCTGAACCTCGGCGGCCGATCGATTGATGGATACGAGGCGTGGCTGGCAGAGCGCGATGGCCGTAGCCCGCTCTACGAGGGACGCAACGCGGTGGTCTGAGTCACGCTGGCATCAATCGTTCGCGATCCGGATCTGCGATCTCCGGGTGCATATCGCAGTACAGACGCGCGAACGCAAAATCACCCTCGCAGGAGAAGACGAACCTCTTCGACATACCAACCTGGCCCGAGTTCTCGTGATCGACCATCGCTCCTACGAACTCGACAGGAGATACGCGGTCACCGAATGCACCTAGCTTCGCCCAGTGGTGGGGCTCCATGCAGTAGAGGATCAGCCACGGAGAGATCGGAAAGAGCAACTGAACGCCACGACGAGCAAGCGAGGGTGTGGACAACCACTGCTTGCTCGCACCGTCCTCAAGTACTACCGGCTGGTCCGAAATCCAAAACGGCGTACCCGACTGGTTCCGAGCGAACACCCAAATGAACGATTGGAGGGTATCGGCCAGCGCCTGCACTACGTCGTCGCAAAGAAGGCGGGCATGGGCGTCTGCCACATCGGCCAACACCGAAGCTTCCGCGTTGGTGTCGACCGCCGGATGTTTTCGCACAAACTCGACGAGGAGATTCCGTTGCGCAGCGGTACGCAGAAGCTGTGTGACCAGATAGAGCGACATGACTTCTCTGTTCACCGTCGGTATCTCGACACGATCCGATCCGGTCGCCTGGTCTGTCCAGCATTCGAGCACCTGCGCCGCTTCGCTCTCAAGGGCCGCGAACTGCGCCTCCAAGAACAGCGGCCCCTCCGGCGTCCCCTGAAGGCTTGCCGAGGCATAGAACCCTGACTCGACAGCAATGCTCTGCGCGCTAGACCGAAAGGCCCGCTGCCTAGCCTTGTCAAACACCCACAGGCGACCGTCCGCGTTGGCAAATCGACGCAGGTAGAACCGTGGAACCAAGTGGTGGCGTCGTGCTGTGGTCATCGAAGGAGACGCTGTCCAACGTGTGCTAGCTTCCCGCCTATTGCAAGCGAAGAGGCCCCGTGGAGTGGCGGCTTCGCCGCACGGCGCGAAACGCCGCGCTCGCGCCTGGACCGGAGAAAGCACTGTGGCACGAACGCTGGAACAAATCGGAACGGATGTCTTTGCGGTCGGTGTCAGCGATCACCTGAAACCGTAGGAATCGGGCGCGGCTGACGAAAAGGTGACT
>JAPPOT010000070.1 GCA_028817855.1 Myxococcales bacterium | reverse complement strand
CTGCGCAATCGTGCCCATGAGGGGCTCTTCCTGCGCGATGTCGATGGTGTCACCACAGCCGTCGCCGGGCGGCGGCGGCGTGGGCGGCAGGATGGCGACGTCCAGGCTGAAGTCGACCTCGCGCGAGGGCGAGCTCTCCACGATCACGTAGTACGTGCCGGGGTCGAGCTGGTGCAGGCGCCCGCGCGCGGGCGCGTCGGACAAGCAGCGCAGCGTCGTCTCCGGCGCATCGCACTGGGTGCGCACGGCGAAGTGCATGGGCTCGCCGGTGAAGCTGATCGCCGACAGCTCCACGTCCTGCTGCGTCTCTAGCGTGAGCTCGTAGATCAGGTCTTCCGAGTCGGTGAAGCCGCAGGGGATGTCGTGCTCGTTGCTCACGTCGACGAAGTCCGACTCGAAGCGCCCCCCGGCGCTGATGTCGATGGCGCCGTCGCAGCTCTGGTTGACCGGCGCCTCGGTCGGCTCCTCGAAGTGGGCCTCCAGGACGACGCGCGCAGACTGCTCGCTCTTGACGATGGCGAAGTACTTGCCGGGCTCGAGCGCGCGCATGCGAACCATGCCCGGGAAGCCGCTGCGGCACTCGAGCTCGGTGGCGACGTCGTCGCAGTTGCGACGGATGGCGATGGTCGCGGTCTCCTCGCTGTCGTCGCTCAGCAGACCCTTGGCGATCAGCTTGACGTCGCGCGGCTTGTCGAGCTCGAAGGAGAAGGCCACGTCGCGGTTGCTCGCGGTGCCGCAGCTCAGGGCGTAGTCGGCACCGGTGCCCGCGTACTCGACGACGAAGAGCCCACCCGCGCTGACGTCGAGCGCGTCGCCGCAGGCATCGAACTCGGGTGCACCACACTTCGCCTCGTCGGTCAGCTCGTCGCAGTCGTTGTCGATCGCGTCGCCGCAGATCTCCGCCGCCGAGGTGCTGCGGGTCGCGTCGAAGTCGTCGCAGTCGGTGCCGCCGAAGCAGTGCCAGTCCACCTCGCCGTCGTCGTCGAAGTCGCGCGGCTCGTGCACGCAGCGCTTGGCCTGCTCATCGCAGTAGTCCACCGTGCAGACGTCCGCGTCGCTGCACTTGCGCGGCAGCCCGGGGCGACAACCCAGATCCGGCGCGCACACCTCGGCGCCATTGCAGAACATGCCGTCGCTGCACAGGCTCGAGTCCGCGGCGTTGACGCAGAAGCCACCCGGCGCGCACACGTCCTTGGTGCACTCGATGGCGTCGGCGCAGTCGCGGTCGTCGTCGCACAGGACCGCGCCATCGGGCAGGTCAGCGGCGGCGGCGTCGCGCACCGCGCTGAGCTCGGGGATCTCGATCTGCCCGGGGTCGTCACTGCACGCGAGCAGCGAGACCAGCAGCGCCGCCAGAGCAAGGCGCATGCCGCTGCAACGACAGGTCGTGCATCCTCTCACCCTGGAATTATCCTCGGCATTTTGGGCCTTGCCCAGTGGGCATTTGGAGTTTTACGACGCAGCTGCCTGGACGCTACACTTTATCGAGGCCCGCGCCGCAAGATGAACGCGCCGATCCAGACGCTCCCGCTAGCCCTCGAGGAGCTACCCCCCGCGCTCAAGCGTTTCTGTGACCCGAACGGTCCGGCCCCTGGCCGCATGATGGCCGCCAAGGGCCTGGTTCCGGTCCGCGGGCACGATCAGATCATCATGCTGGCGCAACTCGCGCACGATGAGGCGCGGGAGGTGAAGGACACCGCCCTTGCGTCCCTGAAGGCGCTCCCACGCAACGTTCTGGAGCCCGCCTGCAGCGCAGCGCTGCCCTTTCAAGTGCTCGATTTCCTCGCGAGCACGTTCACGAACGAGGCGCTGCTGGGGCTGCTCATCGCCAACCACGCGACGGGGTCGCACACCGTCGAGCGCATGGCGCGCACGGCCAGCGAGATGTTGGCCGAGCGCATCGCCGTCAACGAGGCGCGCCTGCTCCAGGCGCCGCTGATCATCGAGGCGCTCTACAAGAACAAGAACACCCGCATGTCGACCGCCGACCGGTTGATCGACCTGGCCGCGCGCAACGGGCTCGAGCTCAGCGGCATCCCGGCGTTCAAGGAGCACGTGGAGGCGCTGCAGGGGCAGCTGATCCCGGAGCCGAGCGAGGAGCCGCTACCCCAGGACGCGGCCTTCAATGACACGCTCGAGATGGACGCGGACGGTGAGGTGATCGCGCGCGACAAGGTGACCGGCGAGGAGGAGGTAACCAAGCAGTTCAAGCCGCTCAGCATGCAGATCGCCGACATGAGCAAGGCGGAGAAGATCCGGCTGGCGATGGTGGGCAGCAAGGGTGCGCGCATGCTGCTGGTACGCGACAACAACCGCCAGGTCGCCTACGCCGCGATCAGCTCTCCCCAGATGACCGCGCCCGAGGCCGCCGACGTGGCGAAGAGCAAGGAGGTCAGCGAGGAGATCCTGCGCTACGTCGGCGGCAAGAAGGACTGGATCAAGAGCGGCGAGGTGAAACACAATCTCGTCTTCAACCCCAAGACCCCGGTGGGCATCTCGATGCGCTTCATCAGCCACCTGCGGCTGGACGAGTTGCGCGCGCTCGCCCGCAGCCGCAACGTCGCTGCCCAGATCCGCTCGATGGCGAACCAGTGGATCAACCGACGCGAGAAAAAGTAGACTCGCGCGCGTGTCGCTGCTGAAGAGACTGCTGGGGGGAAGGGAGCCGGACGAGGAGGCGCGGCAGGCTGACGCCCTCTTCGACGCCGGCGAGCACGGACGGGCCAAGCTCGCCTACGAGCGAGCCGCACGGGCGATCGAGAAGGCCCAGCCGGAGCGGGCGCACCAGCTGATGCAGCGCGCCGACGCATGTCGCGATGCGATCGCGCGCACGCGCATGGCCGAGGCCGAGCGCCTGCTGGCCAACGGCGCCGAGGATCTCGCGCTGGCCGAGTGGGAGGCGGCGATCGAAACCGCGGCCGACACCGCGCTCGTCGAGCAGGTGGAGAAACGCCTGGCCGAGTTGGCGGAGGCCCCCGAGGAGGAGCCGCCCGACCCGTCGGCGCTCTCGGCCGATCAGCGCTACGAGATGATCACCGTCAGCTTCGACGACGCGCGCGTGGAGGAGTATCAGGCGCTTGGCGTGCGCATGCGCGATGCCCTGCTCGCGCTCTACGAGGAGAGGGCCGCGGAAGCCCGCCCACAGCTCGAGGCGCTGCTGGAGGAGGCCGAGGAGCCACGCTACCTGCACTTCGAGGTCGCCCGCGCGCGCCTGCTGACCGAGGACGCGGAGCGGGCGCGTGAAGCGCTGCGCGCCTTCATCGCCACCCTAGGGGCCGACCAGGGCGGCGAGCCGCGGTTGATGGCGCACATGGAGCTGGCCAGCGCGGCGCGGGATGCCGACGACTTCGAGGGTGCCATCGCGGAATACGAGGCGGCGATCGATGCGGTCCCCGCGGACCCGCGCGCCTACGTCACGATGGCGGGCTTCTTCCGCCAGGAGGGCCTGGCGGACGAGGCGATCGACGTGCTGAGCTCGGCGACCACGGTGATGGGCTCGATGCATCCGCTGGTCGCCTTCGAGACCGGTCGTGCCCACGCCGACGCCGGGCGCACCGAGCAGGCCCGGACGATGCTCGAGGAGGCCGCCCGACTGGCGCCGCCCGACGACCCGCTCCAGGAGCGCATCCAGGAGGCCATCGAGGCCCTAAGCGGCTGAGATCAAAGCGGACTTCCCCGCTTCGAGCAGCCGCTCGCGAAGCCCGCGCATGGTGTGCTAGCTTGTAGGTGTCGAATGCGTGGACCGGGAGTGCACCCGGCCGCGACTGGAGACAGAAGAGAGTCCATCCATGTCGAGCCACAAGGTTCCGTCGACCGCGCGGGTGACCGTGCAGACGCTGCGGGCGATGACGTCCCGCTCCGAGCGCATCACCATGGTGACCGCCTACGACTCCACCTTCGCGCGGATGCTGGACGAGGGGGGCGCCGACGTCATCCTCGTCGGCGACTCGCTGGGCATGGTCGTCCAGGGCCAGGACACCACGCTGCCGGTCACGCTGGACGAGATGATCTACCACTGCCGCGCCGTCGCACGCGGCTCGAAGCGCGCGCACCTGGTCGGCGACATGCCGTTCATGAGCTACCAGGTCTCCCCGGAGGAGGCGATGCGCAACGCCGGCCGGCTGATGGCCGAGGGCGGCGTGCACTCGGTGAAGATCGAGGGCGGCGCGGAGATGGCGGACACCGTGCGGCGGCTGGTGGGCGCAGGCATCCCGGTCATGGGCCACGTGGGCCTGACGCCCCAGAGCGTGCACGCGATGGGCGGCTTCAAGGTGCAGGGCAAGCGCGAGGAGGACGCCCAGCGCGTACTCTCGGACGCCAAAGCGATCGCCGACGCGGGTGCCTACGCGGTCGTGCTCGAGGGCGTGCCGAGCCAGCTGGCTTCGCGCATCACGGCCGAGCTGCCGGTGCCCACCATCGGCATCGGTGCCGGTCCCCACTGCGACGGGCAAGTGCTGGTCTGCTACGACCTGCTCGGGCTCACCCCGGAGCGGGTGCCGAAGTTCGTGCGCAAGTACGAGAGCTTCTTCGAGCGCGGCACCGCCGCCATGGCCCGCTACCGCGAGCACGTGCGCGAGGGCGCGTTCCCCGCCGCGGCGGAGAGCTTCGGGAAGATCCCGGAGCGCTCCACGCCCGCAAGCGGCGATGCGATCCAGGCGGCCGCGGTGCCCGGGAGCGAGCCCGTCCAGGGATGACCGATGTCGTGCACGAGCCGCGCGCCCTGCGCGAGGCCTGTGACCAGCTGCGTGCGAGCGATGCCCGGGTCGGCCTGGTGCCGACCATGGGAGCGCTCCACGACGGCCACCTGTCGCTGGTCGCGGCGACTCGGGAGGCGGGCGCCACCCGGGTCGTGGTCAGCGTCTTCGTGAATCCCACCCAGTTCGGCGAGGGCGAGGACTTCGACAAGTACCCGCG
The DNA here is from genome assembly GCA_028817855.1 of Myxococcales bacterium. Classification (GTDB taxonomy): domain Bacteria; phylum Myxococcota_A; class Polyangia; order Polyangiales; family JAFGIB01; genus JAOUOP01. The sequence goes on along the minus strand of JAPPOT010000070.1, from coordinate 10,437 downwards.
CACGCTCGAACAGGACGTGGAGCTGTGCCGCGAGCGCGGGGTGGACCTGGTCTACGCGCCACCCGTGGACGGCATGTACCCCGAGGGGTTCGAGACCCACGTCGAGGTGGAGCGCACCACGGCCCGCTTCGAGGGGGCCCACCGGCCAACGCACTTCCGGGGGGTCACGACGGTCGTGACCAAGCTCTTCAACGCCGTCGGCCCGTGCGTGGCGGCCTTCGGGCGCAAGGACTACCAGCAGTGGCGCGTGCTCTGGCGCATGGCCCGGGACCTGGACATGCCGGTGGAGGTCTTGGGCTGCCCGATCGTACGCGAGCCCGACGGCCTGGCCATGTCCTCGCGCAACCGCTATCTGGACGCCGGCGAGCGTCAGCGCGCCACCGCAATCGTGCAGGGCCTGCGGGCGGCCGACGCGGCCTATCGCGATGGCGAGCGCGAGGTCGCGCGACTGGAAGCGCTGGCCCGGGCACCGGTGCAGGCCGACTTCGATCGTATCGACTACATCGCTGTGGTCGGCGCCGAGAGCCTGGAGCCGTGCACTGGCACGGCCGGCGACGACGTGGTGGTGCTGTGCGCGGCGCACCTGGGTCAGACGCGGTTGATCGACAACGCGCGCCTGGGCCGCGATCGCCTCTGAGCCGGTTCAAGCAGGCCCGGCACAGGGGCGGGCCGACGGCGAGAGAGCTGCTATCATGGCGCCGAGGGCCCATGAACGAAGGCGATCTCCAGAAGACCCCGATCACCGCCGAGCTGCTCGCCGGCAACAAGCTCTTCCAGGGGCTTTCGCACGACACGCTCGAGCTGCTCGCGGCGGAGCTGCCATCCGAGACGGCCCTGCCCGGCGCCATGCTGATGCGCGAGGACGACGTGGACTCGCACATGTTCCTGGTGCTCAACGGCGAGATGGAAGTGCTGCACAAGGGTGGCGGAGACCGGGACGTGCGCGTGGCGCTGCTCGGACCCGGCGACTGGGTCGGGGAGATGGCGATCCTCGACGTCCAGCCGCGCTCGGCCAGCGTGCGCTCGCTGGCGCCCAGTCTGATCCTGCGCATTACCGCCGCAGACGTGCGTCGCCTCCTCTACGAACGCGACGTCGCCCAGTACGCCCTGCTGGTGATGAACATCGCCCGCGAGCTCAGTCGCCGCCTGCGCGTCGCCGACCGCGTGATCGCCAACACCAGCGCCCAGATCGCCCAGACCTACGTCCAGGAGAGCCGGCGACCCCCGCCGAGGTGAGCGGCCCGTGCGGCCTACTTGGACCGTGCTCCAGGGCGCACCTTCTTCGCGGGCCGGAAAGGCCGCGGTGGCCTTCCGCAGGAAGGCGAGGACCTCCCGGGGGCGATCCGGATCCAGGTAGTGCGGGTACTCGGGGTCGCCGGAGGTCAGCGGGTGAGGCTTGCCCTCGGGGGCCCGCACGCGTGCGTGGCACATGGGACTCACCTGGGGGTCAGGCGCGTCGCCAACCCTCGTGTCGGGCCACGTCCAGTCGGTCCAGCTCGAAGCGCCAGAGCGCTCTGACGACGTCCGGGTGATGGAAGAGCTTGCTGTGCGTGGTGCACACCCCGCACCACTCGGCGTAGGCGACCACCAGCACCGGCCGCTTCTTCGCTCTCGCCAGGGCAAGCGCCTGGTCACACGCGGTCCACGGCAGGCGAGCGTTCCAGTCCTGGGTGGGCCCTACAGCCTTCCGGGAGCCGTCCAGCTGAGGCACGCCGGCCAGCAACGCGGCACAGGCCAGCCACACGATGCTGAGCAGCCGAGCCGAGGACACGCGTCATGAGTGCCACATCATCTGCCCGGCTGGAACGGCGAGCCGGCGCGATCACCAGGCGGCGCAGCCCCGGAGACACGCCCTACTTGGACGCTCGGCGCAGCCCCGGAGACACGCCCTACTTGGACGCTCGGCGCTTGCGCCGGCGGTCTCTACTTGGACGCTCGGCGCTTGCGCCGGCGGTCTTTGGCCTTGAGCTTGGCGCGATGGCGGGCGCTCTTGTTGCGCTTCTTCTTCTGGCCGCGTGGATTGTAAATGTACATAGCGGTCGAGTCCTTCGAAGTGGGTTTTACCCGCCTCAGGTGCCCGACGCAACACAACTGCCAAGACCGGCGCTTGGGTCGAGCTCACAGGTCGCGTCGGAGCCGCAGTCGGCGTCATCGAAGCAGGCCGGGTAGCAGATGCGCGGCGTGGTGGCGTCCTGGTCGTCGTCGGCACAGGCGTAGCCCGAGGCGCAGTCGTCTCCGTCCTTGCAGCCCGCCGCGCAGAAGCTCAGATCCCGGTTGAGCCCGATGCACTGCCCGTCGGCACCGCACAGATCCTCGGGCAGGCCCGGCACGGCGCAGTCCATCACGGTGCAGAAGCCGGTCGGCGCCTGCAGGCCGTTGACGCCGAGGAAGAGGCACGAGCCCAGGCCGAAGGGCGAGAAGCAATCGGCGTCCTCGTCGCAGGCCGCGCCCAGGTTGTTGTCCTCGCGGTCGTTGTAGTTGCCGCCCACGCAGACGCCGCTCTCGGCGCCAGGGCCGCCGTTGTAGTGGCAGCGGTAGCCCTCGCGGCAGCCCTCACCGTGCCCCTCGACCCCGAGCTGGTCCTCCTCCGGCTCGGCGCCCACCGTGCACGGCGACAGGCACAGCGGCGGGGTGACGATGCCGGGCGCCCACGGCCGCAGGGGCTCGCACACGGCCCCGTCCCCTTCGCACTCCCGGTCCTCCACGTCGCAGCCGACCTTGGTGCAGAAGCCACCGGGGAATTGGAAGCCACCGCGCGCCGAGAACGCGCCGATGCAGTCGCCGTTGGCCTCGCAGTCGTCGAGCCGCTCGCACTCGTCGCCGGTCTTGGCGCGGTTGAAGCTCGGCAGCTCGCACCGGAAGGTGTCCGGGCTGCAAATGGCCTCACTCTCCTCGTCATAGACCAGCGAGTCGCCCGCGCCGTCGCCGTCCTCATCCTCGACGCGCAGCCTGCACTCCTCGTCGGACTGGCAGCCCTCGATGCACACCCGCTGACTGAAGCCGCAGGTGTAGCCGAAGCGGCCGCAGCCGCCGTCGTCGTCGTCGCTGGGCTCGCACACAGGCCTGCAGGCCACGATCTGGCCCTGGTCGAAGCTCAGCACGATGCAGGCGCCGTCCTGGCCGCAACCCTGCTCCGGCTGGGCGTTGAGCGGGTTGCACGAGTTGCGGCCGCTCGGGTCGAAGGGATTGGCCGGCACCGGGGCGCAGATGCCGCCCGGGAAGTAGCTCGCCGGCAGCTCCGCCTGCTCGTCGGGCAGGCCATCCGCCACGAAGCTCGCTTCGATCTCCTCGTCGCAAAAGAGCTCGCCGCCGCAGTCCGACGTGCGCTGGCATGGCGCGCCGAAGCCCTCTGCACCACTGGGACCGTCGCCATCACCCGTAGCGGGCCGCTCGGTGGTGCCGCCATCCTCGTCGAGCCCGGCATCGCCGAGACGCTCGCTGGTCGAACAGGCGACCAGCACACAGAGCCCTAGCAGCGATAGGCGCGCGCAATGCATCGCGAGTCGCCCAGGGTTTTCCCATGGATCGACTCGCAGGTCACGCTCAGTTGCTGTCGCGGAACCACTCGCGGATGGTGCCGGCGAGCACGCGGTCGCCGTCGACCTCGAGCGTCCCGACCTCCACCGCCTGCCGCGTGTCGAGAATTCCCACCAGCAGGCGCAGGAAGTTGGCCATGCTCATGCCCAGCGTCACCGCCGAGGCATCAGAGCCGCCTTCCTCTACGCGGCAGGCGCCGTCCTCGACCACGAAGCAGTAGCGAACAACCCCCTGGTCAGGCGTGCGGATGTCCCACTCGATGACGGCCGACTGGCCGGCCGCGCGGTCGGCCAGAAAGGCTTCCCGCATGCCGCCGAAGGCCTCCGCGATGAAGGCACGAGTGCCCCCGACGCTCGCGATCCACGCGAGGATCTCGTCATCCGAGCGACCGCGTAGGGCGGCCCGCGTCTCGACCACATCCGGCATCTCGTGCTACCAGCCGCCGCACCCAAACGGCGTACATCCAGTTGACACCTTGGCGGTCCCCCGGGGTGGCTGTCAACAACCCCCGACACGGCCACCCCAGCGGGGCTGGTGACCCATCCTGTCCGGCCCGATCAGGCAGAATCGCTGGACAATTGGCCGTCTGGTGGCATCCTCAGGCGCCTCGCCTTGACGTCACCGTGCCGCTGCCGCACGGACACGTTCGAACCTCTAGTATCATCGACGGTTCCGATGGCCGACAGCCCCATGAACGCAGCCACCCTCACCGGCGCCGAGCGCCTCGTCCAGGCCATGGAGGCCCAGGGCGTGGAGTACATCTTCGGCCTCTCCGGCGGGGCTGCGATGCCCATCTTCGACGCCCTCGTCGACTCCAACATCAAGCTCATCCTCACCCGTCACGAGCAGGGCGCCAGCCACATGGCGGATGGCTACGCGCGCGCCACCGGGCGCCCGGGCGTGGTCCTGGTGACCTCCGGCCCCGGCGCCACCAACACCGTGACCGGCCTGCTCACCGGCCTGATGGACTCGGTCCCGATGATCGTACTCACCGGGCAGACACCGACCCCGAACCTGGGCAAGGACGCCTTCCAGGAGGCAGACGTCACCGGCATCACCTACCCGGTGGTCAAGCACAGCTACCTGGTGACCGACGTGGAGGATGTCCCCCGCGTGGTCAGCGAGGCCTTCTACCTCGCCACCACCGGCCGCCCGGGGCCGGTGCTGATCGACCTGCCCAAGGACGTCACCTCGGCGGTCTGCAGCGCGCCCGATCCGGGGGAGCCCGACATTCCCGGCTACGTCGTGCCGGGGCGGGCGGACGAGGCCATCCTGAAGGACGCGGCGGAGCGCATCGCGAAGTCGAAGCGCCCCGTGCTCTACGTCGGCCACGGCGCGGTCATCTCGGGCGCAGGCGAAGTCGTCGCCGAGCTGTCCGAGAAGCTGCAGGCGCCCGTCGTCAACACGCTGCTCGGCAAGGGCGCGGTCGACGAGACCAGCTCGCGCCACCTGGGCATGCTCGGAATGCACGGCACCGCCTACGCGAATAAGGCGGTGATGAACTGCGACCTGATCATGGCGATCGGCGCGCGCTGGGACGACCGCATCACCGGCAAGGTCAGCGAGTTCTGCACCGACGCGACGCGCATCCACATCGACATTGATCCGGCGGAGTTCAACAAGACCGTCAAGACGCACGTCCAGCTGCTCGGCGACGCCAAGCTGGTGGTCGAAGATCTGCTGCCTCTGGTCAACCGGCTCGACAGTGCCGAGTGGCTCGCCCAGTGCGACGCGTGGCGCACGGAGTTCCCGCTCAAGTATCCGGACGGGGGAGGCCTGCGGGCGCAGCACGTGCTCGACCGGCTCAACGCCGTCACCCAGGGGCGGGCCCTCGTCACCACCGACGTGGGCCAGCACCAGATGTGGGCCGCCCAGTTCTGCCTCACGCGCGCCAACCGCATGTGGCTGAGCAGCGGCGGTGCGGGCACGATGGGCTACGGCTTCCCGGCCGCCATCGGCGCCCAGTTCGCGCGGCCCGACACCGAGGTCTGGGCGGTGGTCGGGGACGGCGGCTTCCAGATGACGCTCTCGGAGCTGGCGACGGCGGCGATCCACAAGCTCCCGGTCAAGACGCTGATCATCAACAACAACTACCTGGGCATGGTGCGCCAGTGGCAGGAGCTCTTCTTCGACAACCGCCTGTCGGGCGTCGACCTGGAGGGCAACCCGGACTTCGTCAAGCTGGCGGAGGCCTACGGCGTGAAGGGCTTCCGCATCGACAAGCCCGAGGACGTGGACTCCGTTCTCGAGGAGGCCAGCGCCTACCGAGACGGCCCGTGCGTGGTCGAGGCCGAGGTGGTCAAGGAGGACAACGTCTTTCCGATGATCCCCGCCGGCGCACCGCTGTCGGACATGCTGATCGAGCGCCCCACCGAGAAGATGGAAAAGCCGGAGGGCAGCACGTGAGCAGCGCGGCAGCCGCCCAGGCGGGCATGGACAACGACATCCACACCTTCTCACTCGTGGCGCGCGACAAGCCCGGCGTGCTCGTACGCATCGCGCTGGTCTTCGCGCGGCGCGGCTTCAACATCGAGAGCCTGGCCGTGAGCCCGGGCGCCACGGGCGGCTTCGCGCGTATGACGATCACCAGTCGCGGGGACCCGGAGACCCTCGAGCAGATCATCAAGCAGCTCGACAAGCTGGTCGATGTGGTCTTCGTCACCGACCACAGCGACGACGACGCCCTCGAGGAGGAGGTTGCGCTGATCAAGGTGCGCTGCGACGGCGAGGAGCGGAAGCGCGCGCTGGCGCTGGCCGAGCAACGCGGCGGCATGCTCAGCGACGACACGGACGGACGCGCGATCCTGTGCATCCATGGCACGAGCGCGGCGATCGACGCCCTGCTGTCGGACCTGGCTGCGCTGGCAGTGGAAGAAGTGGTGCGTTCTGGCAAAATCGTGATCGACCGGGGCGCATCACCGTTCGCGCACCTGGTCGGGCACCGCGCCTGAACGGAGAGCCACCATCCCGCCGACGGCCAGGACCGTGACTTCGCTGCTGGCGGCGCTGGCGCTGCTCGCGGCGTGCGAGTCCGCCGACGAGAAGTGCGCGCGGGCGCGCGACGAGGCGCAGGCCACGTGGACCTCCTACGTGGTCTCGCTCGAGTCGGCCATGGAGGACGCACGCGACACCCAGCGCACCGGCAAGGAGCAGATGAGCGCCCATGAGCAGCGGCTGTCGGAACCGGTCAAGCGCGATGCCGATGCGCGCTACGAGCGGGCCAGCGGGGCCTGGATGCGCGCCTTCGAGAGTGGCATGCACAAGGCTTGCTCTGCCGACCCGGACTGCGACCAGCTGAAGCAGGCCCTCGCGAAGGCGGACGACGTGCTGGACGAGTTCGGACAACGGCTGGAGCCCGCCAAGCGGGCCCAGGCCGCGATGGCGCTCACGGTGGACGAAGCGAAGCAGGCTTCGGAGGCGGTGCCGATCCACGCGGGCTCTCCGGTCGCGAAAGCCGCCCAGGCCAGCACCGGCGCGATGGCCGAGCAGTGCGAGGGCCTGCCGCCCCCCAAGCCCGACGAGTCGCCCTAGGGCTCCACCCAGCGGACCATGGGGTTGACCGCCATGATAACCGCCTGCCCGTTGGTGAGCTCGCGCTGGTCCATGCTGCCGAGCGGCGGTCGGTAGAACATCAGGTTGTAGCCGTCGTGATCGGAGCAGTCGGCGGGAACCAGGACCTCCTCTCCGCTCGGTAGCGTCTCGCTGGCCAGGTCGGCTGGGCACTCCGCCGTGTCCACGATCGGATCATGGCTTCCATCGATCTCGGTGGTGTGCGCGAGGCCGAGGTAGTGCGCGGCTTCGTGGGCCAGCACCTCGCCCATACGCCGGATCGAGGACGGTAGTGTGTCCAGCGCGATCACCGCGGCACCGCGACGCGCGAAGCTGGGATGGGCGGGTGGCCCGGGCGCGCCGCTCGTCCGGGTTCGGATCGTGTTGCCCGCCTCGTTCTCCATGTGCTCGACGAAGATGACGTGCAGCACCTGGGCCGAGTCGCCGCGGAGCTCGGCGATCAGCTCGGCCAGGTCCGCGTCCCCCTCCACCGTGGCCAGGGTCTCGTCGCCCGCACCCAGGTTGCCGTACTCGACCTCGTCGATGCGGATGCCGGCGGAGCGGAAGATGCCGACCATGCCGTCGACCGCATCCTGAAAGTCGACGTCGTCCCGCGCCTGGGCCGCATCCATGGTGGTGCCGTCCGCGAACCAGAGCACGATCCCGAGGCGCGGCTCGGCGTCCCCGCCCGGCAGCTGCTGGAAGACCACATCCACGTCGACCGGCTCGCTCGGATCGTCCACGAAGAGCAGCACGCCGTAAGTCCCCGACTGGAGTCGCATCTGCGGATTGGTCGGAAACATGAAGGAGTAGGGAAGATGGTCGTTGGCGTTGCGGAGCGAGGTCGGCTGGTACGGGAACTCGGTCTCCTCGTCGCGGAAGTCGTAGAGCAGCTCGCCGTCGGGCGCGGTGAGCGCCACCAACGCGAGGGAGCGGGGCAGCGTGCGGGGATCGAGTGTCAGCACCATCGAGTCGGCGCCGGCCGGCACGTCCACGTCCAGGCGCACCGCGCCCTCCTCGCTGGGCTCCACCTCCTGAAAGCGCAGCCATCCATCGCCCACCACGGGCTCGGGCAGCTCGGTGCCGCTCGAGCCCGTGTCATCGGTCAGCGCCGCATCGGTCCCCTCACCGGCGCCACTGTCGCCAGCGAATCTGAAGACATCGTCGGCGCCGTCGTCGCGCGTGTCGCCGTCGCCATCACCGCTGCCGGCCGGCGCATCGGAGTCGTCACCGTCCATGTCGGCGACCTGATCGTCACCGCACGCGAGCGCGCACAGCACCACCAGAACCCCTACCCACCTCGCAAGACAAGCCATGGAAGAAAGGGTGCCGCGGGGCGTCGTGGGGCACAAGCGCTCCTCAGCTCAGAGACAACCCGAGCACGGGCTCCAGCTCCGAGAGCGCTTGCGGCGCGCTGCTGACGCGAATGGTGGTCATGCCCATCGCGCGCGCGGGCTTGAGGTTGCGGCCGATGTCGTCGAGGAAGACGGCTTCGACCGCGGCCACGCCGAGGCGATTGCAGACCAGCGCGTAGATGCGCGGGTCGGGCTTGCGCAGCCCTTCGCGCACGGACTCGACGAAGACGTCGAAGTGGTCGCGCAGCAGCGACATCTTGCTGCGCTGGTCCTCCGAGGCCCAGTTGTTGGTGAGGGCGGCCACCCGCAGACCCGCCTCCCGGATGCGGCCGATGGCGGCCAGCATCTCCGGCCGGGGCTGGGAGACCTGGGCCACGCGCTGCATCAGCGTCGCTGCCGAGATCTGGACGCCGGCCGCGGCGACCTCCTGATCGAACGCGTCGAGGAACTCGGGCATGGCCAGCTCGCCCCGCTCGAAGCGCTGCCAGGCGCCGCCCTCCCCGTTGTCGACGATCATCCGATTGAGGAATTGGTGGGGCAGCCCGAGCTCGGCCTCGTAGGCGGTGAAGGCGTCGATCGGGGAGCCCAGGATCACCCCGCCGAGGTCGAAGATCACAGCGCGAATCGCCATCACCGCCCTGTTAGCGCGTCCCCACGGCACTCCGCAACGAAACCCACATGCGCGCACCCCCCTCGGCCTTTCCGGCCGGGCGCTCAGGATGTATTATTACCGCTACAACGCATCGCTGACCCCGCAGCGATAGAGGCGACAGGAGAGAGCCCATGTTTGGGAGCAAGTCGACGAACACAACCGTGCAGGCCCCCACCGTCATCGGTGAGGGCGCCGTGATCGAAGGCACCATGCGCGTCGAGGGACGCGTCCAGATCGACGGCGAGATCCAGGGAAGCTTGGTGGTGAAGGGCCACGTCTCGATCGGACCGAAGGGCAAGATCGAAGGCGACCTGGTAGCCGACGATGTTGCGGTTGGCGGCCGGGTCGAGGGCAGGGTCACCGCGCACAAGCATCTGCATGTCGTCGCCAGCGGCGTCGTGCGCGGCGACGTGCGCTACGCCACCCTGCAGATCGACCGGGGCGCAGTGCTGGACGGCCGTACCGTGCACGGCGAAGAAAACGCCGACGAAGCCGCTGCCAAGGGGGAGGACGACCAGCCCTCCGCCCCACAGGTGTCCCTGGACGCCGAGGTCGAGGCGATGGACAAGCCGCGCGAGACCGAAAAGGGCCGCCCCGTACCACCGCCACCGGCTGCGGCGGGCACGCGAGAGAGCAACGACAAGGCGCCCAACCCGTTCGGGGTCAGCTGAGATGGGCGAGGGCTACACGCTGATGATCGTGCGCGACGACGGCCGCGCCTCGCGCAACCTGCAGGTGAGCGCACGCAGCGTGCTGGGAGTCCTGTGCCTCGGCGCCGGCATCGCGGCGCTCTGCCTCTTCGCCGGATGGCAGCTGGGCATCCTGACGGCGGCGCTCTGAGGCCGGATCCATGACGCGCCGGCGGGGCGGGCTGACGGTTGTCCTGTTGCGGGGGAACGGACGTCCCGCCTCGAGCCTCCGCATTCCCATCCTGCCCACCTCGGCCCTCTCCCTGTCGGGGCTCGTCGGCATCGCCCTGTGTGTCTTCATCGGCTGGCACGCCCAGGCCATGTACGGGCTGCAGGGCGAGCGGGCGTTCCACCGCATGGCCGGGGCGCCGACCGCGCGCTGGAGCATGTTCGAGCTGGCGGCACCGACTCGCAAGCACCAGACCGTCAGCCAGCTGCGCCGACGCGCCGCCCTGATGCACGCGCTCAAGCTCGGCCTCGGGACGCGCCGGGCGGCGACCAGGCTGCTCGGTGGCATCGTGACCGACGAGTGGCGCGAGGCGGCGGAGAAGGGCCCAGCCAACGACGGGACCCTGCTGTGGCCGGTGCGCGAGGGCTGGTTCGTGCGCGGCTACGGATCGGGCGAGGGCGGCTATCACCTGGCGGTGGATGTGAT
>JAPPOT010000798.1 GCA_028817855.1 Myxococcales bacterium | reverse complement strand
CCCCCAGTGACCCCCGCCGTCGCCACCTGCGAAAACCACGCCCAGCGCGAGGCGATCGGCGTGTGCGTGAAGTGCCGCACGCGGGTCTGCAGCGAGTGCTCGACCAAGGTGGAGGGCATCAACTACTGCGTCTCCTGCCTCGCTGGGCTGGCCGTAAAGGGCAACCGCAAGGGCGGCGCTGGCAAGGTTGCGCGGGGAAAGGGCTACCTCGCGGCGAGCTTCTACGCCGTGCTGCTGGTCGTGGGCACCTGGGTGATGCTCGAGGCGCTGCTGCCGGGGGGCACCTAGGTGAGCACGGGGGGCAGTGAGCTCAGGGCGGTGGGACCGCTCGAAATGCTCGACGGCGCGCTGCTCGCCGTCCGGCGTGGCGGGGGCGCGGCATTCGTCCGAGGCCTGCTGGCGGGCACGCCCATCGCCCTGCTCGCACTCGGCATCTACTACCTGGAGCGCATCGAGGGCATCCGCACGCTGCGCCCCCTCTTCGCGCTCGCGCTGACGGCCGCCTACCTGGCGCGCTGCGTGTCGCTCAGCGGCCTCGCCCGCACCTACGCCCTCGAGCTGCGCCCGACCCTGCCGATCAACGTGGAGCGCGCACACCCGGCCAGCGTGGTGACCACCTCGGGCGTCGTCGGCCTGGGACTGTGGATGTGGCTGTGGCTGCTGGTCGGCATGGCGGTGCTCTCGCCCTTCGCCGTCATCTTCGTGTGGCCGCTGCTGTCGGTGCGCGGCGGCGTTGCACCCTCTTGGCTCGCCCGCAGCGCCTGCGAGCCCGAGCGCGGCTGGGCCGCCTTCGGCCAGGCATTCGATGACACCGCGGGTACGCGCGGCGTCTTCTCGGTGGTCGAGCTGCTCACCCTGATCGGCGCAGTCGGCGCCTTCGCGAATCTCTACGCCTTCTGCAGCGTGGGCCTGCTGCTGGCACACTCGATGGTCGGGCTCGACGTGGCCCTGGTGTCGACCTTCCTGTCACTCGACAACACGCTGGTGCCGCTCTTCGTCGCCAGCCTGACACTCGTGTTGATGGAGCCCCTGCGGGCCGCCATCTCGGCCCAGGCCTTCGTCGACGCGCGCTCGCGACGCGATGGCGCGGACCTGCACGCGGCCATCGACCGCGTGATCGAGTCCAGCACATCGCGTACTCGCGGCCTGGACATGCGACCTCCAACCGTGGCGGCCCTGGTGCTGATCGCAACCACCAGCGCGCTCCACCCCACGCCCGCTCTGGCGGAGCCGGACGCGCCCTCGGCCGACGCCCCACCCATGGAAGCCCGCTCGGGCGACGCCGAGGTACGGCAACACGTGGACGAGATCCTGGCGCGCCACGAGTTCCGCGAGTTCGCCGACCAAGACAACAAGGCGCTCCGGGACCTCTTCGAGCGCTTCTTCCGCTGGCTCGAGGAGATCTTCGAGAGCGAAGAGGACACCGCCACGCGCGAGCCCTCCGGCATGCCGGCCATTCCCCCCTGGGTGCTGATCGCGCTGGCCCTTCTGGGGCTGCTTCTGATCGCGAGCTACGCCTACTCGAAGCGACGCATCGTGCAACACACCGGCGCGACGTCACGCCAGCAGACCCAGGCCATTCTGGCCCAGGAGCCGACCTCGTTCCTCGACGAGGCCACCCGGCTCGCGCAAGGCGGAGATCCGCGTGCGGCGCTGCGCGCGCTCTACGTCGCGACCCTGGTCACACTCGACCGGGCACGCCTGATCGAGTTCGATCCCACGCGCACCAACTGGCAGTACCTGCGCGGCATGCCCCGCGGTGAGGTGCGCGACGCCTTCGCGAGCTTCACCCGCCTGTTCGACCACAAGTGGTACGGTCACGAGCCGACCACCATGGAGGACTACGAGCGCGGGCGCGCCCTGGCCGACCGCGTCTGCGCGGAGGACGCCGCGTGATCCTGATCCGCCGCGTGCTGTGGTCGCTCTTGCTGCTGGGGCTGCTGTCGACCAGCCTGGTGGTCTGCTCGCGCGTGGCCGAGCGCGGTCGCTATGTGGGCGCCTACTCCAGCTACGGGGCGGGACCGAAGGGCACGCGCGGTCTCTACCTGCTGAGCGAGCGGCTTGGCGCCGCCCCGACGCGCTGGGCCCAGGATCTGGCCGCCCTGCCGCCCCCACCGGCCATGCTGGTCGCCCTCGGCGGCTGCGACACCGGCATGGCGCGCAAGCTCTCGCGCTACGAACGCCAGGAGCTGGAGCGCTGGGTCGAGGGCGGCGGCACCCTGCTGGTCGCGGGCGCGCGACACTACCTGCCGGAGGCGCTCGGCGTCGGCTTCGAGCGCGACCCGCGCTGCCGCGAGGGCTTCCGCTTCATCGAGATGGAGGACGAGGAGGACGCGTCCGCCACCGGTGACGAGGACCTGGACGAAGTGCTCGAGGAAGCGGGGCTCGACGCGGAGGTCGACCCCGAGTCGATCTGGGCGGTGCCCGAAGGCAAGCTGCTCGCGGGCATCGAGTGGGTACCCCTGGTCGAGCCCGGGCGCATTCGCGTCGACGACGACAAGGACTTCGAGACGGTCCTGAGCGTCGATGACGCACCGGACATGCCCCAGTCGACGGTGCGCCGCGAAGCCGCGGTCGTGGTACCCCACGGCAAGGGCCGCATGGTGGTGCTCGCCTCCGCCAGCCCACTGCAGAACCGCACGCTCGCGAGCGCAGAGGGTGGCGTCATCTTCTCGCGCATCGTCAGCGCCTACGCGCCCAGCGGCCCCGTGCTCTTCGACGAGTACCATCTCGGTGTCGGCGAGCGGCGCTCCATGATGCAGTACTTCCGCAGCGCCGGCATGGGACCGGTGGCGCTGCAGCTGCTGCTCGTGGTCGGATTGCTATTGCTGCGCACGGGTACGCGCTTCGGCGGCATCCGCGAGGAGCTGCCCGAGCCGCCGGGCGGCACCGCGTCTTTCGTCGCGAGCATGGGCAACCTCTTCTCGCGCGCGGGCGACCCGCGCGGCGCCGTCGAGATCCTGGTGCGCCAGGCGCTCGGCCGCGTCGCCCACCACCACCACATGCCGGGCGCCACCGCCGAGCGCCTTCAGCGCGTGCTCTCGGCCCGCGGGCTGCGCAGCGCCGCCGAGGCGGTGCACGAGATCGGCGGCGTCGAGCGGGAAGCGATAGGGCTCAAGCCCGCGCATCTGCCCGAGATTAGCCACCGGCTCGACGAGCTGGTGGAGCAGGCCATGCGCACGGACGATCTTTCCGGCGCGACGCCAGGACAATCAGGTTAGCATGGGTGCAACTCCGACATTGACGCTCGCAACGGTCCAAGGTCGACGCTTGCTTGTCCAGTCGTGCACCTTGGCGCGAAGGCTGTGCGCCTGCCTGTTGGAGCCACGGCACGATCGTCTCAGCAGGGCCGTGCTGCACCAAACGCTCCGAACCACTCGAATCGTCGAGGTTCGCCCAGGAGCGAGCGCGCCCGCAGGTCTCACAGCATGCGCGGAGGAGGAGCCTGCGACGACGACCTCGCGGGAGGTTGGGACCCCGGCGGCTTGGCCGACGGGGCGGGAGGGTCGCGTGACCCTCCCGCGGGTCGGGCGCAGCCCGACGTCCAGTGAGCCGCTCCTTGGCGAACCTCGACGATTCCCTATCAGTATGAGATCTACACCCTTGGCATTCGCGGGAACTCATTGATGCAGGAACAGCTGGAACAACTGGCCGCCGTCCGCAAAGCCGTGCTCGATGAGGTCGGGCGCATCGTGGTCGGACAGGAAGAAGCCGTCGAGTCGCTCTTCGTCGCCCTGATGGCCCAGGGCCACGCCCTGCTCGAGGGGGTACCGGGGACGGCCAAGACGCTGATGGTGCGCGCCCTGTCCGCGGTGCTCGGGCTCGACTTCGGCCGCATCCAGTTCACGCCCGACCTGATGCCGAGTGACATCGTCGGCACCCACATCTTCGACATGCAGTCGGGGACGTTCCGCCTGACCAAGGGCCCGATCTTCACCGAGCTGCTGCTGGCCGATGAGATCAACCGCGCGCCCGCCAAGGCCCAGAGCGCCCTGCTCGAGGCGATGCAGGAGCGCCAGGTCTCGATCGACGGCCAGCGGCACGCGCTCGGCGAGTTCTTCACCGTCTTCGCCACCCAAAACCCGGTCGAGCACGAGGGCACCTACCCGCTGCCGGAAGCCCAGCTCGACCGCTTCCTGCTCAAGGTCGAGATCGACTACCCGAGCGTGGAGGAAGAAGACGCCATCCTGACGCGCGTGCAGGCCGACGCCTCGACCTCGGAGCTGACCCACACGCAGCTGCGCCCGATCGTCAGCAAGCCCCAGATCAAGGCGGCCCGCACGCTGGCAGCCCAGGTCGTGGTGGACGACAAGGTCCGCGGCTACATCCGCGACCTGATGCGCGCCACCCGTGCCACCCCGATGGTCTTGCTCGGCGCCGGACCCCGCGCCGGTGTGCACCTGCTGGTCGCCTCGCGCTGGGCGGCCCTGCTGGACGGCCGCGCCTTCGTCACTCCGGACGACGTCCAGCGCATGCTGCATCCGGTGATCTGCCACCGGCTGATCCTCGCGCCCGAGGTCGAGCTCGACGGCCTGTCCGCCGGCGAGGTCGTGGACCGCGTCTCTGCCGGCGTGGACGTGCCGCGATGAGCACCCAGGCCGGCGATCGGCCCAGCGCGCCCCCGACACCGGTCGAGACACCGGTCACCGTGCGCTGGATCCCGGGCCGCCGGCTGGCCCTGCTGGCCGCCCTCGCCCTGCCCGCCTATCTGATGGGTCCCTACGGCGTGGCGACCGGTCTGGTGGTGGACATCCTGCTGATCGTGGCGGCGATGCTGGAGTCGCGCTCGCTCACCGCGCGGGTGCCGGTTGCGGAGCGGCGCATGGAGGCACGCCTGCTGCTGGGCGTCGACAACCGCGTGCGCGTGCGCCTGCACAACCCCTCCCCGCGCCGACTCCAGGTGACTGTACGCGACGACACCCCGGCCGGGTTCAAGGTCGACGAGGACGAGCTCTCGACCGAGCTCGCGCCCTACGCGCGCACCGAGCTCGAGTATCAGGTCGCCCCCGATCGGCGCGGCCGCTACGCCTTCGGCCACCTCCACCTGCGGGTCGAGGGGGCGCTGTCGCTCGGCTCGGTGCTCGCCACCGTCGAGCTCGACGAGGAGGTGCGCGTCTACCCCAACCTGCGCGGGCCCAAGCGCTACGAGCTGGCCCTGCGCCTGGGCGCCCTCCACAGCGTCGGGGTGCGCAACATCCGGCGCTCGGGCGGCGGCGGCGAGTTCGAGCAGATGCGCGAGTACGTCCCCGGCGATCCCTTCAAGGACCTGGACTGGAAGGCCACCGCCAAGCGCCACCGCCCGATCACGCGAGTGCACGGGCAGGAGCGCAGCCAGACGGTGATCGTCGCGATCGACGCCGGCCGCATGATGGCCACCCGACTCGACGACATCACCAAGCTCGACCACGCCATCAATGCCTCGCTGCTGCTGACCTACGTCGCCCTGCGCGGCGGCGACAAGGTGGGCCTGATCGTCTTCGCCGAGGGGGTGCTGAGCTTCGTGCCACCGCGGCGCGGGCCGAGCCAGTATCAGCGCATCCTGGAATCCCTCTACGCGGTCGAGGCCAGCCCCACCTACGTGGACTTCCGGCGCCTGACCCAGTTCGTGCGCGGGCGCGTGCCGCGCCGCGCCCTGCTGCTGCTCTTCTCGGACCTGCTCGACGAGTCCCAGGCCGTGCCGCTGGCGGAGCAGGCTCCCTTGCTGGGGCGCAAGCACCTGCCCCTGTGCGTGACCATGAACGACCCGGTGGCCGAGGCCATGTCCGAGGTGCACGTGGAGCGCCCGGAGCAGGCCTACCGGCGCGCCGCGGCGGTCGACATCCTGGCGGAGCGCGAGGGCGTGAAGGGACGCCTGCGCAAGTCCGGCATGGGCCTGGTGGAGGCGCCCGCCGGCGAGCTCGCCGTAGCGACCGTCAACCGCTACCTCGAGATCAAGAGCCGCGCCGCCCTATGAGCGGCGTTCGGCGAGCAGCTCCGCGCTGCGGAAGGCCAGGTCCAGGGACTGGCGGCCGTTGAGCCGCGGATCGCACATGGTCTCGTAGCGCGCCTGCAGTTGCTGCTCGGAGATCGCGGCCTCGCCGCCGATGCACTCCGTCACGTCTTCGCCCGTGAGCTCCACGTGCAGCCCCCCGGGCCACGTGCCGACCTCCCCGTGGGCCGCGAAGAAACCGCTGACCTCGCGCAGGATCGCATCGAAGTCCCGCGTCTTGTGGCCGCTCTCGCTCGTGTAGGTGTTGCCGTGCATCGGGTCGCAGGCCCAGACCACCGGGTGGCCCGCATCGCGCACGGCGCGCAAGAGCGGCGGCAACCGCGCCTGCACCGCGTCGGCGCCCATGCGCGAGATCAACGTCAGCCGCCCCGGTTCTCGCTCGGGGTCGAGCCGGCGACACAGCTCGAGTGCGTCCTCGGGGCTCGCGCCCGGCCCGAGCTTGACGCCGATCGGGTTCGCGAGACCCGAGAGGAAGTCCACGTGCGCGCCTGCTGGCCCCCGCGTGCGCTCGCCGATCCAGAGCATGTGCGCGGAGCCCCCGTAGTGCGCGCCTTGCTCGCCGTGACACAGGGCCTGCTCGTAGTGCAGCAGCAGCGCTTCGTGGCTGGTGAAGAGGTCGACCTGGGAGAGGCGCCCGCCCGCCTCCAGATCGACGCCGCAGGCGCGCATGAATGCGAGCGCGCGGTCGATGCCGGCGGCGATCTCCTCGTAGCGCTCGCCCTGGGCGCTGCTCGCGACGAAGGCCTGGTTCCAGGCGTGCACCTGGGACATCCCCGCGTAGCCGCCCTTGGTGAGCGCGCGCAGCAGGTTCAGGGTCCCGGCCGCGTGATCGTAGGCCGACAGCAGGCGCTGGGGATCGGCGCGCCGGGCCTCCGCCTCGAAGGCGAAGTCGTTGACCATGTGCCCGCGGAAGGACGGCAGCGTCGTGCCGTCCACCGTTTCCGTCGGCGATGAGCGCGGCTTGGCGAGCTGGCCCGCGATCCGTCCCACCTTCACCACCGGGATGCCGCCGGAGTAGGTCAGCACGACCGCCATCTGCAGGATCACGCGCAGCTTGGCCTGGATGCTCTCGGTGGAGAAGCTGTCGAAGGACTCCACGCAATCGCCCGCCTGCAGCAAGAACGCCTCCCCGCGCGCGACCGCCGCGAGCTGCTCGCGCAGCTTGCGAGTCTCCCCCGAAAAGACCAGGGGCGGCCGACGCCCGAGCGCCTTCACGACCTGCGTCAGCGCAGCCTCGTCGGGCCAGTCGGGTTGTTGCTCGGCGACCCGCCGCTGCCAACCATCCGGTGACCAGGGCATGGCGGGGACACTAGCACTAGAACCCATCTCAAGACCTCCCGAGGTCTTGAGATGGGTTCTACTTGATCGGTCCCGGTGCTGGTGGGGCGCCGTCTGCTACCATCCGCGGCGTGGAAGGTGCGCTCAAGGATGGCGAGCCCTGCTACTCGGCGCGGCTGCTGCGCCCGTGGCTCACTGCGCTCCGGCGCTACCCGGGCGTGCCCCAAGCCGTGCTGGCGCAGATCGAGGGAACCGACCCGGATGACCGCATCCCGGCCGCCGCGATGATCGAGCTCGCGCGAGGCGCGGTCGAGCTGACCGGCGATCCGGACATCGGCTTGAGGGCCGCGCAGGCCGCGGAGATGGGCGACTACGACGTGCTCGAGTACGCCGCCAGCTCCGCCAGCACCGTCAAGGAAGCCGCCGCGATCCTGATGCGCTACGTGGCCCTGGTCAACGACGGCATCGAGGTCACGCTGGACTTCGACGGCGGCCTCGTGCGCACCAAGATCGCCTCCGAGGTCGAGCTCAACCGGGCGGCCGCCGACTTTCAGCTCGCCGCCTTCTACGTGGCGGCGAAGCGCACGCTGGGCGATGCCCTGGTGCTGCGCGAGATCTGGCACCGCCACGCGCAGCCAGCCAACCTGGAAGGATACCGCGAGGTCTACGGAGACGACGCGGTGCTGCGCTTCGCGGAGCCGCGTGAGGGCTTCGTGGTGGAGTCGGACGTCATGGAGCTGGAGCTGCCCGCGGCCGATCCCAAGCTTCACCACGTGCTACGACGCCACGCCGAGCAGCTGCTGGCGAACCTGCCCAAGGTCCAGACCACCGGCACCCGGGTGCGCAACGCGATCCTCGAGACGCTGAGCTCCGGCCAGGTCTCCGCGGAGTCGGTGGCCAGGCAACTGCACATGAGCCGCCGCACGATGACGCGCCGCCTCGAGGAGGAGGGCACCAGCTACAAGGAGCTGCTCGACGGCGTCCGCCGCCAGCTCGCCGTCGGCTACCTGACCGAGACCTCGATGGGCGTCGGCGAAGTCGCCTTCCTGCTCGGCTTCTCCCAGGGCCCCGCCTTCCACCGCGCCTTCAAGCGCTGGACCGGCCAGACCCCGATCGAGTTCCGCAACACGCGCCGGGGCTGAGACCGAGTTCGCGGCCGAGTCCGAGACCGAGACCGAGACCGAGACCGAGTCCGAGACCGTGCCCGTGCCCGTGCCCGTGCCCGTGCCCGTGCCCGTGCCCGTGCCCGAGTCCGAGACCGAGACCGAGTCCGAGGCCGTGCCCGAGTCCGAGACCGAATCCGAGGACGGACCCGGGCCGGCGCTTTCGCTCGTCGCGGCACGCCCACGAGGCCCTGTGGTGGACTCAATGCTCCGGGGCAAATCTCGAGCATGGCGTCGCCCATGGTGGCCTTCCAGTAGTCGGCGCCTGAATGGCACGGTGGTCGAGACTCTGCCCAATGAAGACGAGCTCCTGCAGGCGGTCCTTCCAGGGGCCTACCCGATCCTTGCAGAGCTTGGCTCTAGGCGGTCAGCGTGAGCACGAGACGGGTCTCGCCGCTCACCTCGATTGGAGGCGAGCGATGGACAGCGCCCTGCCCCGGCGCGCTGCGCTCGCCCTGGAGAACCAGCACGTCGCCCGCCACCGCCCGCCTGACCTTGCGCCCCTCGCGGAGGATCAGCGCATTCGCCTCACGGTGGCACGCGGGCGGCTGCGCCATCGCCGAGCGCCGCACGGCATCGTCCGGCAGCCACTCGGTGGCCGGCCCGACATAGGTCGTGATCAGACGGTAGCCCACGTAGTCGGCGTGGAGCTTCCTGCAGCGATCGGTGTGGGCCGCGCTGAGCTCCGCGCGAATCACCGCCTGCTCCGCGAGCGAAGCCAGCGCGCGGCCAAGCATCAGGAGGTCTTCTTCGAGCCAGGCCCGGAGCGCTGGTTCCCCGAACGGTTCGACCAGCGCCGAACGGTCGATCTCCGGCTCGCTGAAGTCGAGCTCGACGCTCGGGCGCTCCATGGACGCGTCGAGCAGCCAGTGCGAGACGGCCTGGGTCACCCACGCGGGCAGCGCGCGCCGCCAGATCGCGATGTTGACGCCGGCGCGCCGTACGACCTGCAGAACGGAACGCTCCTCGGAGATGTGGAAGGACCGGCGCCGGCGGTCGACGCTCTCGAGCTCTTGGGTCGCAGTCGACATGGAGGCGGCGCCGGTCAATATTGCAATTGCATATCACTTGCAATCTACTTGCGCGAATCTGACCGACGCCCTGGAGCCCCTCTCATGATCGACTCCAGTTGCAACCCGCTTGCATCCATACGAGAATGTCAAAGGTCGAGCGCGGTGGGGGCCCGGTCAAGTGACTGCCTTCGGTGTGAAGTTCTGGGGAGTGCGCGGCAGCATCGCCTGCCCCGAGCCCGCGTATGCGCGCTACGGTGGCAATACCAGCTGCATACAGCTCGAGCTCGCCGGGGCTCAGGTGATCCTGGATGCGGGAACGGGGATTCGCGGGCTCGGTCGACAGTTGCTCGAGCGGGGCCTGCGCGACGCGACACTCCTGCTCACGCACGTGCACTGGGACCACACCGGCGGCTTTCCGTTCTTCCAGCCAGTGTTCTCCGAGGCGTGCGCACTGCAGATCATGGCGGGGGGGCTGCAATCAAGCGGAGGCATCCGCGTAGCACTCGCCGGCCAGATGGCCGCTCCGCACTTTCCGGTGCCACTCGACGCGCTGCACGCCCATCTGGAATTTCGGGACTTCGTTGCAGGCGACAGCTTTGCGCTGTCACCAAGCGTCCGTGTCGAGACGGCCATGCTGAACCACCCCGACGGTGCGACGGGCTACCGTGTGGAGTACGCGGGCAAGGCGCTGTGCTACGTGACCGACACCGAGCACACACCAGGCGAACCAGACCAGAACGTCCTGTCGCTCATCGAGGGCGCTGACCTGGTCATCTACGACTCGACGTACACGGACGCCGAGCTGCCCGCCCACGTCGGCTGGGGGCACTCGACCTGGCAGGAAGGCGTCCGGCTGTGCCAGCAGGCGGGAGCCAAGCGGCTCGCGATCTTCCACCACGACCCAGACCACGACGACGCCGTCATGGACCAGGTCGAGACGGACGCCAGAGAAACCTGGTCGCCAGCCTTCGTTGCACGAGAAGGCATGCAGCTCGAGCTGTAGTCCCGGTTCGGCATTTCGCCCCCATTCGTGTGAGGTTCAGCGCGGCAAGCGCACTAGGTCGGGCAACAGGCGTCGACAGTGCACCGGCACTCTGCACACTCGGCAGCGCTCTGCACACCACAGTGCTCGAGCATCGCCTTGCGCAGTGCCTTGCGCGCCCGGTGCAGGCGAACGGTCGCGTTGTTGACCGAGGTCCCGAGTACCTCGGCGGCTTCCTTCAGCGTGGCGTCCCGGCATCGACGAGGGCGAGGATCGACGCATAGGCCGGGTGGATGCGGCGCGACTGGCTCACACTGCAGCCACACGGCTCGTCGGGGTCCACGGTCGCCTGCGAACGAGGCACGGCATTGCGCTCCAGCAGGCGCTGCTGGCGTGCGCGCAGCCGCGCCGCGTCGATGATGACGTTTCGATGCAGCCGATAGAGCCACGAGAGCACGCGTTCGGGATCGCGGAGGGAGTCGGCCCGCTCCATCGCGCGAACCGCTGCTGTCTGCAAGACATCATCGCGGTCGGCGGGCTCGACGCGAGCGTGGACGAACGAGCGAAGCGCCCTCGAGTGCTGGCGAAGCCCCGCAGCTACCAACTCGGCCTTCGATGGAACAACAGACGCGGGCACCTCGCGATCCTAGGCCATCTTCTTCGCGGCGTCACAGCCGCAGGACGGCTCGCATGGACACGGCTCCTTGCAACTGCACGTCGCTCCACAACAGCAACCGCCATCGGTCGGACCAGAACAGTCGCAATTACAAGGGCTTTCGCAGGTCTTGCAGGGGCATCTACAGGCATCCGTCATGGTCATCTTCCACGGGCTTCGGGCCCGCGCTCCTTCACCCAGCAGACGGTGCAGCGCGGCAAATCCTTACACCCGACGCGGGACTATCTGCAGCGCAGCGGGAGCTCGGGCCGGCCGAGCTCAGCACGTGGATCGGTTCGAGGATTTGACGCAAGGCGCCGCGCGGCCCCTGGCGGAATAGGGACGCGACGGCGAGCGCCAGCAGGCCGAGGGCGCAGCCCAGGCCGAGCAGGGAACCGTGCGCGGCTCCTTCGGCATGGGCGTCCAGGATGGGTGCCGCCGAAATCCCGAGGGCGTCGACCGACCACCCCGCGACCACCGCCAGGGCCGTGACGGCGAGACCGAAGAGCAGGGCGGTTCGGCGCCCGTGGAGGCGGGCCAGCACGCCGAAGGTCGTCACGTTGGTGGCCGGTCCGGCGATGAGAAACGCGATGGCGGCGCCCGCGGAGAGTCCCTTGTGCAGCGCGATGGCAGCGATCGGCGTGGCCCCGGAAGCGCAGACGTAGATCGGCACGCCCACCGCCGCCGCGATCGGCACCTGGAGGGCGGGCGGAATCGCGTCGAGCGCGCCGTGCGAGAGCAGCGGCTCCGCCATGGCTGCGATCACCAGTCCCAGCGCGATCCACGGCATGGTGTGATCGAAGACCTCGACGAAGCCGAAACGAAGCCCCGCGGCGAGCCGTGCCGACCAGGGGCCGGAGCCGAGCTCGGGTGCCGGCTCGCTCTCGATCGGTCCGCAGGCCCGCGTGCGAGTCCCGACCAGGAGCGCGACCAGCAGCGCGACCGCGAACGCCGCGATCACGCGGGCGACCGTCAAGGACGAGCCCAGCAGAGGTACCGAGAGCAGCACGGCGTCGAGCCCGAGCTCGGGCGTCGCGACGAAGAAGGCCATCGCGGCGATCGGCGGTGCGCCCCGCCGCACCAGCGACTCGTACAGCGGCAGCACGCCGCAGGAGCACACCGGCAAGGGCAGCCCGAAGGCGACGCCGCGCAGGGCCTGCGTCGCCGTGCCGCCCCGTGCGAGGGAGCTGGCGCGCGCGGGCGTCAGCATGAGCGGCACGATGCCCGCCAGTCCGTAGCCGAGGATCAGGGCCGGGGCGCTCTCGAGCACCAGCACCCAGAATGTTCGCAGGAAGCTCGCCAGGCTGTCTCCCAGCCCGTGGGGCTCCGCGAGCACGGCCCCGGCGACCATCAGAAGGACGCCCGCCAGAGCGCCGCTCGCCGCCCAGCGCGTGGGCCGCGGACGAGGCTCGTGGTGCTCGTGGTGACCGTGATGGTGATGGTCGTGCTGGCCGTCATGGTGATGCTCGTGATGGTGATGCTCGTGATCGTGCGGGTCGCCGTGCCCGGTCGCTGCAGCGTGCGGCGCCAGGACGACGTGCAGCAGCACCCCTGCCACGACGGCCTCTAGCGCCGCGTGGGCCCCTTCCGACAAACCGGCGAGCGCGTCCGGGCCCACGCCGTACCCGATCGCGGTCCCGACCGACATGAGCAGCGACAGTCCCCACGACACGGCCATCGGCCTGCGAGACCCCTCGGCCGCGACGACGATGGCGAACCCGACGGGCAGTCGGTGGGCAACCACCGCCCAGGCGACGGCGCCGTCGTCGTGCTGGATGGCCAGCACGGCGCCATCCAGCACGACGTGCGCCGTGAGCGCGAGTCCGACCACGGCGAACTCCCCGGCACGCCCGGGCGAGAGACGATGCAGCAGCGATGGCGCCGCTGCACCCGCCAGCGCGAGCGCGAGGGCGACGAAGCCGATCTCGGTGACCGCGTGCGGCAGCACGAACGCGAAGCACAGACCACCGATCAGGGCCAGGGCCAAGCCATCGACCAGCGCCCACAGGGGCTCGACCCGCCTCCCCAGCGTGCTGCACAGAGGACCGACGAGCAGGCCTGCGCAGGCGAGGCCCAGCACGGCGGCGGGGCTCATTCGGCCCCACTCCCCGCGCGGGCCACACGTCCGCCCCGCGCGGCGACCATGTCGAGCATCTGCTCGAGGATGCCTGACGTCGGACGCCCACGGTCCCAGCTCTTTGCGGCGGTCTGCGTCATTCAAATACAAGCATCTTGCGATCTAGATCTACTCGAGCAGGAATCGGACGGTGGTGCTGCCGGTACTGGAGCCCCCTTCGACGAGCTCACCCGAGATCCGGTAGTCGACCTCCCAGACCCCCGGTTCGGTGAACCCCATGTTGAAGTGGTCGTGGCCGATCGGGAGTTGCACGGCGTCGGCAGCATCGATGCCGTCGCACGACGCGAAGAAGAACGTGGGCGGGAAGCCATCGCGCCACAGGGAGTAGGCACCGCTGCCGGACGGGGACCGGACGCCGACCAGCTCCAAGGTCAGCACGTCGTCGACGAAGACACCGGCATCCACACCGGCGAGCAGGCCCACGAAGGGCACGCCCAGCTCGAACGCGTCGCTGTTCCTCTGCGGCAGCCAAGCCACCTGCTGCCCGGGATCGACGCATAAGCCAGCAAAGAAACCGTTGTCCTGCTCCGGTCGCGTGAGCCCCGCGGTCGAGTGGACCACGACCCCGTCCACGGCGACGTCCCCGTGGACCATGTCGCCGTCGAGGGTCGCACCGTCGAACCTGAAGGTGACGTCGAGGGCACCGTCGTCGGCTCGGTGAACGAAGGTGAGGTCGCCATGGTTCTGGGACCAGCGCCTTCGCAGCGGCTCGGTCTGCCCAGCATCGCCGGGACCGACGTCGGAAGCGCCGCCGCCACCATCGGTCCCGGCGTCCGAGCCGGGGTCGCCTCCGGCGTCTTGGGCGTCCGCGGGGTCCGCGTCGCCGCTGCCGCCGTCGGAGGCGGCGATCCCGGCATCGGAACCCGCACGGCCTGTGCGGTCCGGCTCGGCCGATGCGGGCACGCCACCCTCACCGTGCCACCGGCCGCCATCCCGTGGTGCGGATCCGTCGCCCGCTTCGCCGCCTCCCTCACTACCGCCATCGCCCTCACTCCGCGACTGGCTTCCGCTCTGCTGCGCCCTTGCATCGCCCGCTTTGCCGCAACCGGCTGAAGAGAGGCTGGTCACGGCCACGCACAGGGCCAGGAGCAAGGCGGGCCAAGCGCCCGAGCCCGGCAACGCAACTGGTGTCGAGGATCCCACATCCGTCTCCTTGGCACCGTCACTATCGCAATAAAATTGCTTACGCAAGCTCAATTCATTTGCAAATTCCTTGCGTTAACGCTAGCGCGTTGCCCACGTCCCGGTCGCCGGTTGGCCGGGCACAGAAAGCGAGAAGACAGATGTCACGACAAAACCCGAAGTCCGTTCGGCTCGCGCTGATCACAGCCTGCTTGGCAGCGCTGCTGTCGGCGTGCGGGAACGACTCACGCGGAGACGAGCCCAAGGCCGTCGGCCGCACTCAGATCAACCTGACGCTTCCTGACGGTAGCGAGCTGTCCAGTGTCAGCTGGGTCATCACCGGCGGAGCCTATGAGTCATCGCCCCGCACGGGGGAAATCGACGTCGGGGACGCCGATGACACCGTTTCCGCATTCATCGGGAGCATTCCGGTCGCCACGGGCTACACCATCGAGCTCAGCGGGCTCACCAGTGAAGGCCTCGCTTGTTCGGCCGACGCGGACTTCGACATGCCGAGCGCCGGCACGACGGTCTCGGTCAGCATCACGCTCAACTGCGGTCTCGGCGATTCGCGAAACGACGGTGACCTGGTGGTCAACGGACAGGTCAACGCCTGTCCGACCGTCGACATCGTGGCTGCGCCCATCGACGTGGCTGTCGGCAACACCATCGATCTGGAGGCCGAGGCGGAGGACGCCAACGACGACGAGGTGACCTACGCGTGGAGCGCCACCGCGGGCACCTTCGACGAGGCGGACCACGACCACGCCCACTACACCTGCACGCTCGCGGGTCCGGTGACGATCCAGCTGGTCATCGACGACGGTTTCGACTGCGACGTCACTCGCGAAATCGACGTGACCTGCAGTCCCGACGCCTCCGGTTCCGACCAGGACGGCGATGGCATCGTGGACGCGAGCGACAACTGCCCGGATGACGACAACCCTGGCCAGGAGGACGCCGACGCGGACGGCACGGGCGACCTGTGCGACGACGACCCCGACGGAGACGGAGTTGCAAACGCCAGCGCCAACTGCCCGGACGCCGCAAACG
>JAPPOT010000182.1:3482-15403 GCA_028817855.1 Myxococcales bacterium | reverse complement strand
GTCCAGGCCCTGCGCGGTCCCTTGCAGCTTCAACGTCGACGTGACCTCGCTCGCCACGTCAGAGCGCACCTACAGCGACCCGATCAGCGCCAAGGATCAGTCCGGCCTCTTCGGCAGCGGTCAGATCACGATCCAGGTCGGCAGCGAGGCCGCCGTGAATATCGATGTCACGGCCAGCGATACACTGGAGACGGTCGCCTCCGCGATCAATGCATCGTCGGCCAGCGTCACTGCCGGCGTGCTCTTCGACGGCACGAACTACCGCCTGCAGATCACCGGCGACGAGAGCGGTGCCGCCAATGCGATCACCTTCACGGAGAGCGGCACGACCCTTGGACTTGCCACGCCGGCAAACCAGGTCCAGGCGGCCGCAGACGCGGTCTTCTCGATCGACGGCTTCAGCATGACCCGCCCCACCAACGCGGTCAGCGACGCCATCCCGGGCGTGACCCTGGACCTGCTCGGCGCGACCAGCGGTCCGGCCACGGTGACGGTGCAGCGCGACAGCGTCGCGATCCAGGACCAGCTGCAGGAGTTCGTCGACGCCTACAACGACGTGGCTACGGCGATCAGCGCGGAGTTCGCCTACAGCGGTCAGGCCCGCACGGGTGATTCCCTGTCCGGCGACTCGACCCTGCGTGGGCTGCAATCCCGCCTGCGCACGCTGATCGGCCAGAGCGTGACGGCCCTGTCGGAGCCCTACCAGACGCTCTACAGCATCGGCATCCGCAGCGGCAACGACGGCCAGCTCTCGATTGACGAGGACGCCCTGACAGAGGCCCTCGCCAACGATCCAGAGGCGGTCGCGGCTGTGCTCGGCACCGACGGCGGCGTGACAGGCGTGCTCGCCAGCCTGGACGCGGGCATCGAGGAGTACGTGCGCGCCTCGGACGGGATCCTGACCCAGCGGATCAGCGGGATCGATGACACCGTCCGCGGCCTGGACGACCAGATCGATCGGATGGAGGTCCGCATCGAGAAGTACGAGACCAGTCTGCGCGCGGAGTTTGCCGCGCTGGAGTCTCTGGTGAGCGGCCTGCAGGCGCAGGGCAACCAGATGCTGTCGATGCTAGGCCAGCTCAATGGCCAGCTTGGAGGAGGATGATGTCGTTCGCGCTGACCCAATACCAACAGGCCCAGGTCGAGACCGCCTCACCGGTGCGGGTCGTGGTGCAACTCTACGCGTCCGCGTTGCGCCGGATCGCGGAGGGGAGGCAGGCGCTGGAGGCGCGTGACTACCCCACGGCTGCCGCCAGCCTCGGCCGAGCCCACGCGATCGTCAGCGAGCTTCAGGCATCGCTCGACGCCTCCCACGCACCTGAGCTGTGCGCCGAGCTGTCGGGTCTCTACGACTTCTGTCTACACCGGCTGCGCGAGGCCAGCACCAAGTCGGCTCCTGCGCTCCTGGAGCCGGTCGAGAACGTCCTGCGCGAGCTCGAGCAAGCCTGGCAGGACCTGGCCCAGGTGGCGCCGTGAGCGACCTCAGTCGACTGCTCTCGGAGCTGGAGGCCGCGTGGTTGGATCCCGCCGCTGCGAGCACGGAGCAGCTCACTCGGTTGTTGGCGAAGCGTCAAGATGTCCTCGCCAGCCTCCAAAAAGCTGACACCACCTGGCTCGATCCCGAGGCCCGCGAGCAGCTCGCCCAGCGCCTGCGCGCGGTGATCGAGCGTGACGCGCGCCTACAGGCGGTCGTCCGCACCAGGAGCGCGGAATTGCAGGACAAGATCGACCGCTCGCTGCACGCGCGCGAGGCCGCGAGAAGCTATCGGGGCGGCGTGCATGCCCGCCGCGCGGGCTTCGATCGCAGGGCCTGAGGACCGGCACGCCGCTTGCTTCTTGATTCGATCAGGCCGCCGTGGGCGGCGCGATTCCGAGATCACAGGTGGCACGCGCAGCGAAATCCATGCTCCCCGGACTGACCGTGGCCGCGGCCATGGTGCTGGGCGTACTGCTCGCGCCTGCGTCGGCCCAGGCCCAGACACGGCTCTACCAGCTGGGGCTCGCGGCCAGCAGTGGATTGCAGATGGGCCCCGGAGCCGACGAGAGCGTCGCCGCCCAGCGCAATCCCCTCATGCTGGACGCGAGCGTCCGCACCTGGACCGACGAGCGCCCGGAACTGCTCTGGGGCGGGTCACTGCGCACGGAGCTCGAGGGCGACGTCGGGGTCGCCGTGGCTCCGCGCCTCGAGCTCCGCCAACCGCTGGGTGGTTTCGAGGTCCGGCCGGGCCTGGCACTGCCGTTCTTCTTCGCGCCCTTCACGATGTTCGGCATCGAGACGAGTCTGATCGGGCGAACGCAGGGTGCGGGCGACGTTGGCCTGCTCGCCTTCCTGTCGCTAGCGGCCTTCGTCGCGGGTAGCGATCTGCCCGAGGACGGCACCGTGCTGATGCTTCGCGCGGGCATAGGCATCGACCTGACCCACTGAGCTCACGATGCGCGTCCGCTCCCTACCTTCCATCTGCCTCGGCCCGCTGGTGGCCCTGGTGCTGCTCGGCTGCGGCGACCAGTGCGTGCGGAATAGCGATTGCGCCGACGGCCTCGACTGCCAGCGGGGGCTCTGCCTGCTGTCGCTCGCGGATGGCGGCGTCGTGGCGCCCCCTGGCGACTCGCCGGACCCGGGGCTGCGCGCGGACGCTGCGGCGCCGGAGGAAGACCCCGACCAGGACGGCGGCCGCTGAGCGCAGCGCTCAGCGCATGAGCTTCATGTTGCGGAGCAAGTCGTTGGCGCTGTGGGCGACGGCCTTCGCGGTGTCCATCGTGATCAGGTCGCTTTGGACCATCGAGCGCACGACCTGATCGAAGCTGTGGGAGCCGTACTCGCGTGTCCCCGACTCCAGGGCGGCGGTCAGACCGCGCATGCGCGAGGGTTCGCGAATGCAGTCGAGCACCGTGGGCGCGCGCGTGAGCACCTCCGTCACCAGCACGTTCTCTCTCGCGTTCTTCTTGGGCACGAGCTTCTGGGAGATGACAGCGGCGAGCGAGTCCGCGATCCGCGCCCGCGCCGGCTCGCGGTGCTCCATCGGATAGAGGTTGATCATGCGCTGCACTGCCTGGCCGACGCTGGCAGCGTGGAACGAGGAGAGCACCACGCGACCGGACTCCGCCGCGTTGAGCGCGACATCGAACTCCGCCAGCGAGCGGATCTCGCCGATGAAGAGCACGTCCGGATCCTCGCGCAGCACGCCCGTGAGGCCCTCTTCAATCGTGTCGACATCGCGACCGACTTCGCGCTGCGAGAAGGAGCACATCCTGTCGTCGAAGACGAACTCGACCGGATCCTCGAGCGTGACGACGTGCTTGGAGGCGTTCTGGTTGAGGAAGTCCAGGATCGACGCGATCGTCGTGGACTTCCCGTTCCCGGTTGCGCCGGTAACCAGGATCAGCCCCCGGTCGGTGACCGCGATGCGCTTGGCGATGCGCGGCAGGCGTAGCGCGGCGAAATCCGGGATTGGGCTCGGAATGCGGCGCAGTGCCAGGGAGCGCGTGCCGCGCTGGGTGTAGACGTGCACCCGAAAGCGCCCGATCTCCTTCACGTCAACCGAGAAGTCGAACTGCTTGAGCGCCAGCCTTTCGGCGGGCACCCCGGCCAGGCTTGCGAGCGTCATGACCGCGGTGTCCACGGTCTGTACGTCGAGCGGCGGATGGTCGAGCGAGCACAGATTGCCCTCGACACGCGCGCGCGGAACGCCTCCGACCTTGAGATGCAGATCTGAAGCGTTGGCGACGCCGGCCCCGCGCATGATGCGAAGGACCGACTGCAGGTTGCGGTTGTCGCCGCCCCCGAGGTCCGCCAGGGGAGCCAGGCTACTCATGCCCGCCCCGCTGCTCGCTCAGCTCCCTGCGGGCCATCAGCTGCGCTCCAGCAAGCCAGCGGGAGGGAGGTTGGCCGCGATCTGCACCGCGGCCTCGAGTGCCTGCTGGGCACGGGCGAGATCGGAGAACGCACCGATCGCATCCGCATCGGTGAGCTTGGACTGCTCGGCCACCGACTGGTCCTGAATTCGCTGCACCACCGAGAGCGCTGTTTCGGCCGACTCGAACGAGCCGCCGAGCTCGGCGCGGGCGTCGACCACCTGCTTTGCGCTCGCGTCGATACCATCGACGGCGCCGCGGATGCCGGTCACGTCGTTGGTCCGGAGAGCCGTCTCGAGCGCCTCCAGCGTCGCGAAGGCATCGGCACCGGCGGGCGGCGCGAAGATCTGGTCGCCCGGCACGCCCATCGCCAGGCTCACCCCCGGCGCGACCCTCAGCTGCGCCGCCTCGGGGTGACCCTGGTAGGCGCCCGTGGGATCGAAGGCCTCGGTGCCGTCGCTGTAACCGGAGAACACGTAGCGCCCGCCGGCGCGCGTGTTGGCCAGGCTGCGAACCTGCTCACGGATCTGCGAGATCTCCTCCGCCACAGCCGCGCGATTGTCGGCGTTCTGCGTGTCGGTGGCGGCCTGCAGGGCCAGCTGCCGCGCGCGCTCCAGGGCCTCGGAGACGTGCTGCAGCGCATCGTCGGCGACATGCAGCGCCGCCAGGGCGACGTTGACGGTGCGCTCGTGGCCTTCGGCGCGCTTGCCGCGGAAGCTCGCACGCTGCGCCTGGGCCGCTGCCAGAGGGTCGTCGGAGGGCTTCTGTACGCGCTTGCCCGTGAGTGCGCGCGACTGGGCCTCGGCGAAGGCGCTCCGGGAGCCCTCGAGCTGCGCGCGCGCGCGGGTGAAGAACAGGGAGTCGGGAATGCGCATGTCCTACCCTCGCATTCTGAGTAGCTCGGCGAGCATGTCGTCGGCGACCTTGATCACCTTCAGCGAAGCCTCGTAGGCCCGTTGAAAGCGCATCAATGAGACCATCTCCTCGTCGGTCGACACGCCGGAGACCGAGTCCCGCAGGGCGCTGACCTGGCTGGTCACGAGATCCGCCTGCTCCCGCTGAGCGTTTGCACTCTGGACGGCGCTGCCGGCGGACGCCACCAGGGCGGCGAGCTGGTCGCCGGCGCTCAGGGTGCCCCCCGCCGCGATCGGAGACGTCGTGAGCGACTGCAGCTGCAGGGCCACGCGGTTGTCGCCTGGCAGGGCGCCCGGGTCCTGGGCGGCGGCCAGGCGCATCGGCGCACCCGCGACGTCGCTCGACACCACCAGGTTGCGTCTGGCCGCGAGGTCGACGCTCGCGTGCGGTTCGAAGAGGTTCAGCCCTGAGCTTCCGTCGAGGCCGAAGCCCGCGCTGTGGGCGCCGTTGTAGGCGGTGGCGATGTCGGCCGCGAGCTGATCGAGGCCCGCGCGGGCATCCGCCAGCGCCCCATCGCGGGCGTCGACGTAGCCCGCGATGCTGCCGCTGCCCAGCATGCCGGTGATGTCCTCGGTGGCGCCCGCGGTGGTGCGGTAGACCCGGACCTCGCCGGAGGTCGGCTCGGTGGTGGCCTGCAGCTCGTGCACCGAGCCGTCCGGCCCGACCAGCGCCCGCGAGCCCGCCAGCATCAGGTGCATGCGCCCGTCCGCTTCCGTCAGCGTCGAGACCGGCACGCGGTCGGCCACCTCGCGTACGAGCAGGTCGCGCTGATCGCGCAGATCGTTGGCATCCTGGCCGAGGGCCTCGGTTTCGGCGATGCGCGTGCCCAGATCGGAGATCTCGTGCAGGCGCCGGTTCACCTGGGCGACCTCATCGACGATGCGCGCGTTCGTGTCGACGCGGGCGGCGTCGAGCTCCCCCGATGCGCGCTGGAAGGCAGAGCCCAGCTCGGTCGCGCGGCGCAGCAGGATCGTGCGGGCGGCGGGTTCGTTGGGCAGGCTGGCGAAGTCTGCCAGGGCCGTGTGAAAGGCCTGCATGGCCTCCCCGACGCTGCCGGGGCCGCCGCCGAGGACCGTGTCGAGGATCGCCAGCGTGCCGGCCCGGGCGGCGGACTCACCCGAATAGGATCGGGCGCCGAGCAGGCGGCGCTCCACGAATTGATCGGCCACCCGACGCTGACCGGCGGCGCGGGCTCCGCCGAGCAGTCGAGGGTCCACCGGATCGATCTGCGCGAGCCGCCGCGTGTAGCCTTCGGTGGCCGTGTTGGACGCGTTGTGGGACGCCACCGAGATCCCGTGGGAGGCGGCCTGCATGCCGTTGACGCCCACGTTGAGTATGCGCAAGAGGGAGCTCATAGCGTCCCCCGGTTCGTCTGTGGGGGCATGGTGTTGCGCTGCCCCTTGGCGCCATAGGTCGCATCCGCGTCGGTGCCAGAGAGGCCGCGCAGACATTGCACGAGGTGCTGGATCAGCTGGACGTTGGTGCGGGCACGCTGCAGCAGCTCGGGCGGGAGCTCGTCGAGCCCCGACTCCGCTCGCAGCCGATCGATCGCGCGTTGCTTGTCGTGCTGTAGCTCGAGCAGGCGCTCGACGCGCGCCCCGACGGCCGCCTCGCGCTCCTCCGTGAGGAGCTGTGAGAGCTCGGCAGCCGCCGCAGACACGTCAGAGCTCCTCGCTCAGCATCGCATCGGCGACGCGCTCGAAGTCGATCGTAAAGCTGCCGTCGCGAATCGCCGCCTTGAGCCGCTCGATGCGCGCCTGGTCCGGCACCTCGGGCCCGTTGGCGGACAGCAGCGCTTTGGCCTCGTCCGAGAGTTCCACGCGCTCGGCGCGGGAGACCGGCGAATCCGCCTGCTTTGCATCTCGACCCGACTCCGCCTTGGGCGAGTGTACCGGGCCTGGTCTTGGGGTTCCGTGAACCTTCATCGGTCTGCCTCCGCAATCCCACTCGGATGTTGTGGCGCCGATCTTGAGGCGTCGCGAATGGAGCGACCTGCGCCATTGGAGATCGGCACCTCCGCCCGACCGTGGGTCGAGCGCTTGAGTTCAATGATTTCGATACCTTCAAACCCATTTCGGGCATTCTCACCGCCGGGGTTCCCGTAGCGATTCCAGGTCCTGCGCTGCAGGTGTTGCGCACCTTCTGCGCGCGCCTCCCACCCATCAAAGACGATCCGTCGCAGGCCACCGCCTTCATCGTAGTCGATGCTGTGGACGCGCTCTACCAGCGCCATGTGGCCGCGGTGCTCCCCGTGCCCGGAGCCCGTCAGCATGAAGGCGCGGCCGCCCCCGCGCGCGGCCGCGTCCAGGTCCTGGGCGCTCTCACCTGTGACCACATGGCCCCAGTGGCCGGTTAGCTCGCGATCCTGGGCGTCGCCGGTCACGCGATCAGCCGAGGGGAAGCCCCAGCCGGCGGGGCGCCCCACCACCGGCACCTCGAAGCCCGCGCGCCGCGCCGTCTCGAAGGCGAAGAGGTTGCACTTGTAGTAGCCGTGGTAGCCGAGCGCATCGCGCACGTTGAAGCGGGCGATGCCACCGGGCTCCTGGGTGGCGAAGTTGCTCGCCAGATCCTGGGGCTGCAGGCTCCCGTCCCGGGCCCAACGCTCGGCGCCCGATCCAAGCAGCTCCGAGGCCGCGGCCTGCAGGCTCGCGGTCGCGCCGGCCGCGGGGGCTCCGTGGGTTCGCGCGGGTTCGATCGGGAAGGGGTGTGACAGCGGCGCAGCCAGTGACAGTGGGCCAGTGCGCACCGTGTGCGAGGCGCCGGGCTCCCCCCCGAGCGCGCGCTCGAAGATCGGGGTGAGGCCGACACCGCCGGCCTTGGCCAGGTCCTGCGCCAGCGCCCCATCGAACATGTCGAGATACATGCCGCCGGCGCGCCCACCGCCCATGCTTGGCACGCTCCTGCGCATGACCCGGAAGAGCTGTTGCACCAGGAGACTCTCGAACTGCTGGGCAGCGTCGCGCGCCGCGCCCTCGCTGGGGGCCCGATCGCTTCCGGCCGATTCGGCCCGGGCAGC
Source organism: Myxococcales bacterium (assembly GCA_028817855.1). GTDB lineage: Bacteria > Myxococcota_A > Polyangia > Polyangiales > JAFGIB01 > JAOUOP01. Next base: position 7,620 of record JAPPOT010000182.1, on the reverse strand, counting down.
TGCAAGCGCCTCGATCATTGGACCTCGATCTCCGCCTGCAGGGCGCCAGCGGCGCGTAGCGCCTGGAAGATGGCGATGAGATTGCGTGGGGTGGCGCCCAGCGCGTTGAGCGCTTCGACCACGTCCGACAGGCTCGCGCTGGCCGGAACGCGCATCAACGCGCCTTCCTCCATCGTGACCCGCACTTCCTCATCTTCGACCACCTGGGTCTCGCCCTCGGCGAGCGGTTGGGGCTGGGAGACGAACTGCCGCCGCTGCACCTCGACCGTCAGTCCTCCCTGGGCGATCGCGACCTCGCTGATGCGCACGCCGGCACCGAGCACGACGGTGCCGGTGCGCTCGTCGATCACCACGCGCACGGGGGCGTCCGGCTCGACGTCGATCAGCTGGATCTCTGCGAGCAGTGCCACCGGATCCTTGCCGGCGGCCGCGGTGACGTTGATGCGTACGGCGCCACCGCTCACGGCCGCGGCAGATCCTTCGCCGTAGCGCTCCACGATCGCCGCTGCGATACGCTGGGCCGTGACGAACGACGGCGAGCGCAGCTGGAGCAGGAGGTGGTCCTTCGCCAGCTTGGGCGTTGGCGCCTCGCGCTCGATGATCCCGCCGTGGGGCACCCGACCGACCGTCGTGTGGTTCTGCTGCACCGATCCACCGCGCCCGCCGGCGGCAAAGCCTCCGATCAACAGGGGCCCCTGCGCGACGGCGTACACCGCGCGATCGGCCCCGTAGAGTGGGGTCTGGAGCAACATCCCGCCCTGCAAGCTCTTGGCGTTGCCGAGGGACGAGACCGTCACGTCGATGCGCGAACCGGGGGAGCCGTAGGCCGGAAGGGTGGCGGTGACGACCACCGCGGCGGCGTTCTTGGTCTGAATCGCCTTCGGGTCGATCGTGGCGCCGAGCCGGCGCAGCATCGAGGCCGTACTCTGGACCGTGAAGCGCGCCTGACCGCGATCACCGGTGCCGGCCAGCCCGACGACCAGTCCGTAGCCGATCAGCTGGTTCGGCCGCACGCCGCGCACGTCGGCCAGCTCCTCGATACGCGCCGCTTCCGCCGTGGACGGAAGCCACGCGCTGCAGAGCAGAGCGACGATGGCAGCGGTGGGCAGGAGCTTCGACATGACTTCAGAAGGGGTTGATGGCGGAGAGGATGCGCGAGAGCCAGCCCTGGCGCTGGTTGTCCGTCAGCGCGCCGCGACCGGTGAACTCGATCTGGGCATCGGCGATCAGGCTCGAGCGCACGGTGTTGTCCTGCTCGATGTCCTGGGGACGCACGACGCCCGACACATAGATGTGCAACTCCTCATCATTGACGAGCAGCACCTTCGTGCCCTCGATGAAGAGGTCGCCATTGGGCAGTCCGCGGCGGACACGCGCCGCGATCGAGCCCTGAACGCGGCTGCCTCGACTGGTCTCGCCCGCGCCGGTAAAGGAAGCCTGGCTCATCAGGTCGATCAGCTCGTCGGTGTCCAGGTCGGGTGCGGAGTCGGACAGCGCCCGCGCGAAGCCCAGCAGCTTCGGTGCGCCCATCCCCAGCGACCCGTCGCGCTCCATCTCCGTGGCGGCATCACCCTGCGCCTTGGGCGACTCGTCGACGCGGATCGTGACCAGGTCGCCTACGCGCCCTGCGCGGAAGTCCGCCACCAGGCTGCGACTCGAGTCCTGCCACAGGGATCCCTCGCTGACCTGATGCGGCGCGCGCTCGTAGGGCCCGGGCTCGTAGTTGCGCTGGCGTGGCTTGTGCGGCCGAATGTGCTGCGGACCGCATGCGGGCAGCAGGGCCAGCAGCAGGGTCGCCAGCAGGCCGTTGCGCGCCAGGCGGCTCATCGCACCACCTCGACCGTCTGCGCATCGATCACGCGCGCCCGCAGCGACACGCCCGCACGCGAGCGCGTCACCTTGATGACATCGCCGACGCGTCCCGCCTGGCGTGCCGTTCCGGGAACCGATGCGCGCACATTGCCGACGACGGCGACCACGCGCACGCGGCGACCGGGCTGCACGAGCGGTGGCGGACAGCGCAGCGTCGCCCGCACGGCCACGCGCGTGACTTGACCGCCCGCTTCGAGCAGGACGCTGGCGCTCACGGAGCCGCTGCGCCGCGGCGGTCGTACGTCGCTGCGCACCTCCAGCTCGCCGTCGGCGACGGTCACGCTGTCGGGCACGCGCAGGCGCTCGATGCTGCAGGGGCTCAGCCGCGCGGACAGCGCACTCCGGAAGAGAACACGCAACGCCTCCGCCTCGAGCACGCGCGCCTCCCTGCGGATGCGCTTGGCGCGCGGAATGCGTAGGCCGTCGGCCGACCGACCAGCACGCCGCAGGGCGGCCAGCACCTCGCGCCGCCGCACCGTGCGTTCGTCGCCGGGGGCTGGCGCGGGGCCGACCTCGAGCTCACCGAGCTCGGTTCCCTGCAGGACCGGGAGCACCTCGGCGAGAGAAATCGCCTCCTGCGCCTGGCCCGCACTGGACCAGGCGCAGGAGAGCATTGCCACGAGCGACCAAACACGCACGGGGATGATACCAAGCACCTTTCGTGCCACGACCGAGCGCCCAAAACCCGCACGCTTGTGGGCGCGTGAGCGCCGGTCGGAGTCAAGTCTCCGACTGCCGCGCGGAGGCTGCGCCAAGATCCCGACGCAGGCGCATGCAGACAAGGGTGTGGCTTGACGAGTGGACACCTACAACTCCCTATCGGTCGGTGGTCCGCCGCATCATCTCGTCTGCGGCCTGGATGACCCGCTGGTTGACCTCGTAGGCGCGTTGGCTGGAGATGAGATCGATCATCTCGTTGACCACCTCGACGTTGGAACCCTCGAGGAAGCCCTGTGCCAGGGTCCCCAGCCCCTCTTCACCGGGACCTCCGACGATCGGCTGCCCGCTCGCATCGCTGGCGATGTAGAGGCTCCGGCCGATCGCCTGCAGACCCGCCGGGTTCGCGAAGCCGGCCAGGGTGATTTGCCCGACCTCGCTGGTCGCGGACTGTCCGGCCTGGGTGATACTGATGATCCCATCGGCAGAAATGGTCACGGAGGTGGCGTCCGGGGGCAGGCTCAGGTTCGGCTCAATTGCGTACCCATCGACCGTGACGACGCGGCCCTCGGCGTCGGTCTTGAGGTTGCCTGCGCGCGTGTAGGCGACCTCGCCGCTGGGGCGGACGACCTGCAGGAAGCCATCGCCCTCGATGGCGATGTCGAGCGCGTTGCCCGTCTGCGAGAGGTTGCCCTGCATGTGGATGTGCTCGGTCGAGACCGTGCGGGTGCCCTGGCCGATCTGCAGGCCGGTCGGCAGGCTCTGGCCGTCTCCCGACGTGCCGCCCGGTGCGCGGACCGTCTGGTAGATCAGATCCTGGAACTCGGCGCGGCTGCGCCGGAATCCGGTGGTGTTCACGTTCGCCATGTTGTTGGCTATCACGTCGATGTTCGTCTGCTGCGCGGCCATCCCGGTCGCGGCTGTATTGAGTGCCTTCAACATCGCTATCGCTCCTTTGTTCTTCGACTACCCGCGTGCACCGACGTCTCGCGCAGCGCGCTCGTCGAGGCGTTGGAAGGTCTCGATGACCTTCTGAAATGCTTCGAATGATCGACTCACCGTGATCAGCTCGTTGAGACCGGCGACGGCGTTGACGTTCGAGAGCTCCACGTGCCCCTGAACCACCTGCGTCCGATCGTCGACCGGCAACGCCTGCGTTCCCTCCCGCGCCGCGAAGAGCGTTCCGCCCTCCTTGGAGAGTGCATCCGGCGTGGCGAAGCGCACGACGCGCAGCCCGCCAAGGTCAGCGCCATCGGCGCTGATCGTGCCGTCCGGGGCGATCAGGATCTGACTGGCTTCACTCGGCAGTGAGAGCGGGCGGCCGCGTGTGTCGAGCACAGCTGCCCCGCCGAGGGTGCGCAGGGTGCCGTCCCCATCCGTCACGAATGCGCCGGCGCGGGTGAAGCGCTCTCCGGCCGCGGTTCGAACCGCGAAGTAGCCGTCACCCTGGAGTGCGACGTCGAGGGAGTTGTCGGTCTGGCGCAGCACGCCGGGGCTGTCGACCGTGCTGATCTCGCCCACCGCAGTGAAGCGAAGCTGCGAGCGTCCGAGCGCGTCCGGCTCGGCCGCGGTCAAGGCCTCCTCGAAGACCGCGCGGTCGGCCCGGTAG
>JAPPOT010000182.1:2947-3472 GCA_028817855.1 Myxococcales bacterium | reverse complement strand
GCCCGGTAGCCCGTGGTGCCGACGTTGGCGACGTTGTTGGCCACCACGTCCAGCGCGCGCTGCTGCGCGATCGCTCCAGACAGTGCACTGTAGATCCCGTGTGACATGCTGGCCTCCCACTACTTTCGACTGCGCTTCTTCGCGCGGCCAGGGCCCGGTCCCTTCACACCCATGAGCGCGCGCAGGCGCGCGCTTGCTTCCCCGAGGATCTGGCACACGCGGCTCTCGGTCACGCCGAGGATCTCGCCGATCTCCGCCTGGGTGCACTCCTCCTGGTAGTAGAGCGCGAGCACCTTCTGCGTGCGCTCGGGCAGGGACTTCATCGCCTCGACCAGCTGTTGCTTCAGCTCGACGTCGTCGTACGCACTGGACGGATCCTGCGACTGGCCGTCCACGTCATCGGGGTCGACCGCGCCCAGTCGCGTAAGGGCAGGGCCCCGGGCCAGATCGCCGGCGAGGCGCTGGTACTGCTCCGGAGGGATCCCAAGCCGCTCGGCAACCTCATCCTCGGACGGCTGCCTGCCG
>JAPPOT010000182.1:0-2937 GCA_028817855.1 Myxococcales bacterium | reverse complement strand
GCAGGTCGCGGATCGCGGTGCTGACCTCGCTGAGGCGACTGCGGCCGTAGCGAGGCAGGCTGTCGTGGGCGCGCAGCTCGTCGAGAATGGCCCCGCGTATGCGAACCTTCGCGTAGGGCTCGAAGTTCGGATGGCGCTCGGGATTGTAGGCACCCACAGCCTTGATCAGGCCCTCGGCCCCGGCCCCGATCAGATCGTCGACCTCCACGTTGGGTGGAAGGCGGCGGACCATCCGGAATGCGATTCGGCGGACCAACTCCATGCCCGTCTTGATCAGCTCGTCTCGAGAAGGCGCCCTCGCCGCACCGTAGGCTGCGTAGCCTCCGCCAGAGGGGTCGCTCAGCATAGTTCCTCCGGTCTGCTCAGGTCACACAGACGTCCGGCGACACGCTCGGTCGCCCTGGCCGCGACCGAGCTCGGCGCACCGAGGATGTAGGGCTGCCCGCTCAGGACTGCGCGACCGACCCACGGATCGCTCGGTACCGCCCCCAGGTAGTTGAGGTCGAGCCCCAAGAACTTCCGCACGATGCCCTCGAGCCGCTCGTAGACGGCGAGCCCGTCGTGTTCGCTCCCCACCTGGTTCGAGATCACCTGGATCTGCTCGACGCCGGTGCGCCGGTAGAGCACCTTGGCCATCGCATAGGCATCGCGGAGCGAGGTCGGGTCCTGGGTCGTCACCAGCAGCACGTCATCGGCCACGCTGGCAAAGCCGACCGCGTTGGAGCCGATTCCCGCGCCCGTATCGATGACGATGGCGTCGAAGCGTCCGGCGATGCCATCGATCAGGTTGAGCAACCGCATGCGGTCGCACGTGCTCATGTTGGCCATCTCGTAGCGCCCCGGGCAGGCCGGAATCAGCTTCAGGCCGGGGCAGACGTCGACCAGGATCTCGTCGAGCTCGACGTCACCCCGCATGACTGCGACCAGATCGGTTCCGGGCCTGACTCCGAGCGCGAGGTCGAGACTCGCCAGGCCCAGGTCCGCATCCAGCAGGGCGACCCGTAGCCCGCGCCCGGCCATCGCCACCGCGAGATTCGCACTGAGCTGGGTCTTGCCGACGCCGCCCTTGCCGCTGGTGACGGCGATCGTACGCGTCGCCAGCCGGTGGGGCCGGCCCACGCGTGGCGTATCGCTGGGGGGCAGCTCCCGGGCGGACCGAAGACCGAGCGCCTGGTCCGAGGTCCTCAGCATGGCTGTGCGCTCCCGTCCGTGTGCAGCAGTGCTGCCAGGGTCTGCGCGCTGGCCAGCTCGATGTCCTCCGGCACTCGCTGGCCGGTCGTGATGTACGACAGGGGCAGCCCGCTTATCGAGTAGGCTCCGATCACAGTGCCTTTGCCGACCGCCTCGTCCACCTTCGTCACGTTCAGCCGCTGGGGGTCGAGCACGGAGTGGCGCTCGATCGCCAGCTCCATCTCGGCATCCCGCATGCTCGCCGGCAGACAGAGGTGCACCTCCACCGGCTCGTGGACCCCTCGAAGCGTCGACGCCATCTCGGCCAGCGCGTGGAGATCGCGGGGCGAGCGCCCCGCCGTGTCCACGAACACCAGTTCCGCGTCGTCGAAGCGACGCAGCGCGATCTCCAGGCTGCGCGCGTCCTCGGCGATCGACATTGGGACCCCGATCAGCTCTGCGTAGCGCTCCAGCTGATCGCTGCCGCCGATGCGGTACTGGTCGATAGAGACCAGCGCGATTCGGCGGTTCTCGATCAGCGCTGCGCGCGCCGCTAGCTTGGCGACGGTCGTCGTCTTTCCGACTCCCGTCGGGCCCACCAGCGCCACCACTCGAGCGCCGCGACCCACCGGCCCGCCGAACGCGATCTCGCCCTCGATCAGCCGAGCCAGCGCGCGGCGCGTGCCCGCCGTCCACACCCCCTGCTCGAGCTGCGGACTCAAGGCGCTGGCCCAGCGCCGTGCGATCGTCGACTCGAGTCCCAGCCCGCGCAGCCGACGCTCCAGCTCTCGGCTGCGCTCCAGGTCTCGGGGCCCCATCCCCTGGCTCTCAGCGTCAGCACCCGCCAGCGCCGTGATCTCGTAGAGGCGGCCACCAGCAGTGCCGACCTGCCGAGTGCCGACGATGACTGCGTCCGGCCCCAGTTGCTCCTTGACCATCAACATCGCCTGGTCGAAGCGTTCTGCGCGGTACGTGTGTTGCACGATAGTCCTCCTAGACTGTGACGACACCGAGCGTCTGCACCGTCGCCTTCGGATCCACCTCGCGATAGGAGAGAACCGAAAGGCCCGGGATACGCCGAGTCAGGAACTGCGAAACTCCGCGGCGCACGTCGTGCGCACAGATCAGGACCGGGGGCGTCGAGACCCCGGCGAAACCACGCGCGAGTCCATCGAGCGACGACAGCACTCGCTGCGCGCTCGAGGCGTCGGGCCCCCCCCCGCGGAAGGCATCCTCGGCGCGCGGATCGAGGACGAGCGCCGCAATGCGACCCTCGTCGTCCTTGAAGCGAGCGCTGATGGCGCGCCGGAGGCGCTCGCGAGCGCACTCGGCGAGCTGGTAGACGTCCTTGATCTCCGCGCCGTGATCCGCCAACGCTTCCAGAATCGACCGGAGGTCGCGAACCGGCACCGACTCGCGGAGCAACTCCCGCACGACCTTGATCACCTCGCCGAGGGAGAGGACGCTCGGAATGAGATCATCGACGAGACGGGGCTCGCGCCGCGCGAGGATGTCGAGCAGCTCCTGCATTTCCGTCCGACCCACCAGCTCGGGCGCGACGCTTCGCAGCATCTCTGTCAGGTGGGTGGCCGCCACCGTCGGTGCGTCGACCACCGTGTATCCCAGCGCTTCCGCCCGCTCCCGCTCGGCGGCGACGAGCCACGTGGCGGGCAAACCGAACGCCGGCTCCTTCACCTGCTCGCCGCTCAGCTGGGGCAGGGTGCCCGGCGGATCCAGCGCCTGGAAGCCGCCCACCCGCAGCTCGCC
>JAPPOT010000550.1:646-3378 GCA_028817855.1 Myxococcales bacterium | reverse complement strand
GGCTGGGCGGGCTTCGCCGCCACCGCAGGCTCGGCCTCGGCGGCCGGCGCGGGCTCGGCCGCCTCCGGATCGGGCGCCGGCGAGGCAGGGGCCCCCGAGGAGCAGGCGGCGACCGCGCCCAGAGCGAGGGGGAGTAGCTGGCGAGCTTTCATGGCCGGGCATTAAACAATGCCGATCGGGTCTTGGCGAGCGCCCCCTCGGGAGCTACATAGCCCGTCCCATGGCGACCAAGCGCGCGACCAAGAAGAAGCCGCCCATCAAGGTGGGCATCTTGACCGGCAGCCCCAACGACCTCCCGGTCGTGAAGAAGGCCGCCGATATCCTCGACTCGCTCGGCATCGGCAACGAGGTGAAGGTCCTCAGCGCCCACCGCACGCCCGAGCGGGTCCACACCTACATCAAGAAGGCGGAGAAGCGCGGCGTCGAGGTCTTCATCGCCTGCGCCGGGATGGCCAACCACCTGGCCGGAACGGTGGCCGCCAACACCTTCCTGCCCGTGATCGGTGTGCCGCTGGCGTCGGGCTCGATGGACGGGCTCGATGCACTGCTGTCGACGGTGCAGATGCCGCCCGGCATCCCGGTGGGCACCGTGGGCATCGACGGCTCCAAGAACGCGGCCTACCTGGCGGCGCGCATCCTGGCCGCCCGCAGCGCCGGCATCCGTAAGGCGCTGCAGAAGGACCTCGACAAGCAGCGCGAGAAGTACGACTCGGTCTAGAACCCACCTCAAGACCTCCCGTGGATGGATTCTGGAGCGCGACGGTGCCGAGCGGCGCGTCGGCGAACCGAGGCAATGCGCGGGTCTTGTTGAGTGTGAGGCGAGGCGCAGGACGGTGGCGTCCCGCCCGGAAGGCGCCGCGAGGAGGTTTCGAGGTGGGTTCTAGAGCCACCGGCACCGGGCCGGCTCAGACCATCGCGCCCAGGGCGTCCTCGAGGCGCGGGAACTCGAAGCGATAGCCGGAGACCTCGAGCTGACGCGGGCGTACGTTGGCGCCGGCGAGCACCGCCTCGCGCGCCATCTCCCCCATCGCGAGGCTCAGGGCAAACGACGGCACCGGCAGGACGGTGGGACGGCGGAGCACCGCGCCCAGGGTGTCGGTCAGCTGCCTGTTGGTGACCGACTCTGGCGCGACGACGTTGACCGGTCCCTCGATCTCCTCGCGCGTCATCACGAAGCGGGTGGCGCCTACCGCGTCGGGCAGCGCGATCCACGGGAAGCGCTGAGTGCCCGCACCGAGGCGTCCGCCAACGCCAAGGCGGAAGGGGCCGAGCATCCTGGCGAGCGCACCGCCGCTGGGTGTGAGGATCACCCCGTAGCGCATCAACACGACGCGCACGCCGGCCTCGCGCGCGGGTTCCGTGGCGGTTTCCCACGCCCGGCACAGCTCCGAGAGGAAGCCGTCGCCGGGGGCGCTCGCCTCGTCGACCGCTTCGTCCCCGCGGTCGCCGTAGAAGCCGATGGCCGAGGCGTTGACGAGCACGCGCGGGGGCGTGTCGAGCGCGGCGAGCGTGCTGGCGAGCAGCTCGGTGCTCTTGATGCGGCTGTCCCACAGGCGCTGCTTGCGGTCGCGGGTCCAGCGCCCCCGGGAGAGGTCCTCACCGGCGAGGTTGACGACCACCTGGACGCCGCCCAGGGCGTCGCGGTCGATCTCGCCGGCGTCCGGATTCCAGCGCGCCCACTCCCCGGCGCCCGAGCGCTCGCTGCGGCTGAAGCCGATGACTTCCGCACCCTTGGCCCGCAGGGTCTGCCTCAGCGCTCCCCCCAGAAGCCCGGTAGCGCCCAACACCGCGACCCGCCCGAGGCTGGATGCGGGGACCGAGGGTACGTCCTGCTGCGCGCTCACGGGCGCGAGCATAGCCCGGAATCCGGGGAGCTGCCCAAGGCGTGGCCCCGGGGCGCGGCAGGGTGTATGGTGCGCCGCCGTGGAGATCGTCTTCATCACGCCCGAAATCACGCCTTACAGCCGCACGGGCCCGATCGGCGACGTGTGCGCCGCGCTGCCCCGCGGGCTGCGCGGGATGGATCACAAGGTCACGGTCATCTCGCCACTGTGGGCCGGGGTCGACGCGACCGCCCACGCTCTAGCGCGCCGCCTGAGCACAATCCCGGTCGAGCTCGCAGGTGCGGGCGACGACGAAGAGGCGAGCACCGCCCAGATGACGGTGTTCGATGGACGCACGACCGGCGGCGTGGACCTGGTCTTCGTCGGCAACGACGCGTTGCTGGAAGGACCGCCGCCGGCGCAGGGCAAGGCCGCGAGCCCCGAGCAGATCCGCGCGGCGGTGGCCTTCGGGCGTGCGGCGATCGCAGTGGCGAAGGAGCGCAGCGACGCGGTGGACGTGGTGCACGGCCACGGCTGGTTCGCGGCACCGGCGCTGGCGGATGCGCGCGAGGCGCTACCCGACGCGCGCCGCGTCCTGTCGCTGCACGACCCGAGCGCGCGCGGCGAGCTCGACGGAGCGAGCGAGGTGGGGCTGCCTGCAGAGCTGCAGGCGCTGGCTCGCGGAGGCGACGACAGCAGCCTGCTGCACGCGGGCGCGAGCGTGGCGCAGCGCGTGATCGCGAGCTCCCAAAGCGCAGTCGAGGCGCTGCAAACCGACCGCCACCTGGCCGACGCGCTCGAGGAGGCGGGCAAGCTGGCGGGGATCGCCGCCGGCCTGGATGCCTCGCGCTGGAATCCTGTGACGGACGCGCTCGTGCCGGCCCGCTTCGATCCGGTCGACCTCACGGG
>JAPPOT010000550.1:0-636 GCA_028817855.1 Myxococcales bacterium | reverse complement strand
CTACAGTACGAGGTGGGGCTGCCCGTGCGGCCCGAGGTGCCGCTGCTGTTCGCGGTGGCCGACACGCGGATCGGGGACCTGCTGCCGTCGCTCGACGCGCTGCTGCGCAACGACGTGCAGCTGGTGGTCCAGAGCGCGAGTGGTGAGGCGCTCGAGCAGCTGGACAAGCTCGCCGAGGAGCACGCCGAGCGGCTCGCGCTGCTCGAGGACGAAGACGAGCGAGCGCTGCACCGCGCGATCGCGGCGGCCGACGGGTTGATCGTGACCGGCGACGACCCGATCAGCACCGAGCTACATCTCTCCGGGCAGCGCTATGGTGCGCTGCCGATCGCGCCGAGCATCGGCGCTGTGGCCGATGGCGTGGTGGACAGCGACGCCAACCTGGAGACCGGCAACGGCTTCCTGTACGAGCTGGGCGATCAGGCCGCGCTGCTGTCCGCGATCCAGCGGTCCCTGGCGGCCTACGGCAACACCGAAGGCTGGGCCCGCCTGCGCACCCGCGCGATGAAGCTCGACCTCAGCTGGGAACGCGCTGCGAGGCGCTACGAACACGCTTATCGGGGCTAACCCCGCTCGAGTTGACGCCGTCCCCGAGCCCCGCATCCATCAACGGGTGGTCGGGTGGGGGGTGAGGGC
>JAPPOT010000255.1 GCA_028817855.1 Myxococcales bacterium | reverse complement strand
GGAGTGTTCGGGTGGGTCTGCTCAGATGCACATGAGGGTGGGGTCGCCGACGATCAGGGTGGCCAGCGTGCCGTCGATGTGGCCGTACTGGCCGCCGGGGAGCAGTCGCTGCAGGGTCTGGCAGGCGGTGGCGAAGAGGTCCATCTTGAGCAGCGGCGGCGTCTCGTAGGCGGCGAGGGATGCGACCACGAGGGCGGCGACGCCGTAGTGGCGCGCGAGGTTCTCGCCGAGGAACGCGCCCACGCTGAGCGCGGGGCCGAAGCCGCTGAGCGCCCCTCCGGCGCCGCCGGTCGCGATGCCGGCCACGGCCGCCGCGGTCTTGAGCTCCTGGATGTACTCGACGATGGTCATGATCTCCGCGAAGGTCTGCTCGATCGCGACGTAGGTCTCGGCGCCGCCGGATGCGTTCTCGAGCACGCCGAGCAGCGCGCCGCTCACGGGCTCCACGACCCACATCGCGATCGGATCCCCGCTCTCGGGTGCGACCCTCCGGTAAGTGCCGTACTCGCGCAGCAGCCGACGCCAGGTGGTGCGCTGGGTGTCGTCGAGCGCGTCGTTTCCATCGAAGTGGTTGATCGAGCCCTGCGGAACGTGGACGAGGGGCTGCCCGTCGAGCAGGTAGTGGGTGCTGGTGCCGTGCAGCGTGCCCTCGCCGACGGCCAGACGCGCCGTCTCGTGCAGCGTCTGGGCCGGTCGGCCCTGCATCGTGGCCTCGGTGAAGGTCGAGGGCGGGTTGAGCGGCAGGACATCCAGCCGCCGGCCGAAGCGGTTGGTGCCGAACAGCGGTCCGGAGACGCCGATGGTGAAGCGGGGACCGTCGAGATAGTGGAGCGATGCGCCGTCGTCGGCGAGGTCCATCGGCGGGTGCAGGCTGACGAGGTCCCCCTGGCGGCGCGGCACGCCGGCGCGCAGCGCGTCCACGATCGCATCGCTGTCGTCGCCCAGGGTCGCGTCGTAGAGGGGCTCGAGCCCGAGCCTGGCGGTCAGCAGCTCGTCGAGCTGCACCGACAGCGGTGGCGTGGCGGCCGCGACGTCGACGACGATATCGCTGTAGAACAGGCTCAGCACCTGGGCCGGCGCGTCTTCGGGGACCGGCTCGCCGCTCTCGTGATTGTGCGGGAAGCCGGCGAGCGTGCGCGTGACCGACTGGCCGTCGTGCTCGACCGTGAGGTAGAGACCGACGAGGTCGAGCGAGGTCGAGGCGGCCGGCACGTCGTAGCTGCCCGACACCGAGAGATCCGCGCCGGCGAGCGAGAGCGTGACTTCGCGCGTCGCGGGGCCGGCGGTCGAGGCGCGGTAGCTGAGCACGTAGGAGGGTGTGACCTGCGCCGCGACGAAGGCCGCGACAGCGTCGTGGGCCTGCGCGTAGCCGTCCGCGGAGGAGACCACGCCGCCGGTCAGGGTCGCCATCTCCTCGAGGGTGGCCAGGCCGGAGCGCGCTCCGACGTGGACCAACACCGCGGGCGGTCCCGAGCCCAGCGCGGCCACCACCTCGGGCGTGCGGGTGTCGGCGACGTCGCCGTCGGTCACGTAGACGATCACGGTCGGCTCCGAGTGCGTGGCCTCGGCCAGATTGCCCCAGAGGTTCGAGTCGGCGTCCTGGCGCAGGTCGATGATCGCCCCCGGATAGTCGGCCCGCACGCGCGTGGTCAGCCCGTCGACGAAGGCGGTCTGCATGGCCAGCGACGACCACTCGATCGGCATGCTCCCGCTCTGGTCGATCAACACGAGCACGCGCGGACGCCCGCTGTTGGCGGTCAGCAGGAAGGGCACCGGCTCGCCCTCTTCCTCGAGCACGAAGGCGTCGGCACGCAGGCCCTCGACGGGGCTTCCATCGGCATCGGTCGGCGTAAAGCGCACCGACACCGAGACGAAGCGGCCGGCGTCGACCTGGAGGGCTCCGAGCTCGGTCACGGTGTCGGGCTCGGGCCCGGGCGCATCGGGGTCGTGGACCGCCAGGCCGTTGACCAGAACACGGCCGGAGTCGTCCACCTCCACGCGGTTGCCCGAGCGCGTGATGGCGGCGCCGCCCACGGCCGGTGTCGCGGGGGGCTCGCCGTCGTCGAGCTGCTGGACCGCGAGCACGGGTGCGAAGGTCTGAACCTGCTCGATGCTCGACTGCAGGTAGTCGCGTGTGTCCATGGCGGGCGCGAGCTCGACGATCACCTGGCGCGCGGCGACCTCCTCGAGTGGCCAGCTCCCCTCTGCGAGGGGAATGCGCAGGGTGGGCTGGGCGCTGTTGACCGCCTCCAGGCGCACGGTGACGGTGGGCTCTTCCGAGGCCTGGGTCGCGTCGAGTGGCGTCACGGTGTCCGCGCACGGATCGCCGAATGGGGCGCCGGGGATCAGGGGACAGGCGTGGGTGGTCTCGCCAACGACGGTCAGCTCGAGCAGCGGCAAGGCCTCGGGCCAGCGGAAGTCCCAGTCGAAGCCGGAGAGGTCGTCGCGGACGAGGGCCTCGAGCGCGGACGCGAGCGGCTCGCTCTGGGCGCGGTCGGCGTCGAGCTCGAGCTCGGCGGTGGCGCCGGCGTCGATGCCGAGGGTGCGCATCCACGCGGCGACCGTGTCGGCGTCGGCGGGTGGGTCGAAGCTGCGCTCGATCGGCTGCAGCAGCCAGCTGCGCAGGTCGCGGTGTTCCTCGCGCACGACGCCGTGGACGACCGTCGCCTCGATGTCGGCCTGGGCGTAGAGCTCGCGCAGCAGCTCGACCTTGTCGCGGAAGGAGCCGGCGCCGCCGTGGAGCGTGGCGCGCGTGCCGAAGTGGCGGCGCGTGAAGAGGTCCTGACCGTTGATGTTGTAGACGCCGGTCGGGTAGACGCGGATCTGGTCGCGCACGAACTCGAAGATCGCCTCCGGGTCGCCCGCCTCGACCAGGGCGCGCGCGCGCGCGGGCAGGTGGTCCGGGCTCTGGCGCAGGACGTCGCGGAGCTGGCGGTAGACGTCGAAGACGTCGTCCATGGGCGGAGTCGCCGCGTCGACGGCAGCGTCCTGGCCGGCGTCGAGGCCGCCGTCGAGCGCGCTGCCGCCGTCCTGCAGCGGGCCCGCGTCGGGACCCGCATCGCCCGCCGGCTCGTCGGGCTCGGCGTCGCCGCAGTCGCCGCAGCCGACCAGCAGGGTGGCGCCTGCGGCGCCCATGTTGCGCATGAAGTCGCGCCGCGAATGTGTACGCCCGATGACATGCTGGAGGGCGCGAACGAGGTCGGGGTCGCGGGGTGGCATGGCACAGGAGTGCCACAGGCGCGGGCGGCTGAACACAGGACGGAGGCGAGTGACGGTGGGCCGGGGACCGGGGCCGGGGCCGGGGCAGAATCCGAGGCCGAGGCCGAGACCGAGACCGAGTCCGAGTCCGAGTCAGAGGCCGATTCCTAGGCCGAGTCAGAGG
>JAPPOT010000660.1 GCA_028817855.1 Myxococcales bacterium | reverse complement strand
GTTCGACTCCCGCCGCCTCCACTACGAAACCCTGGTCCCTGACGGGATCAGGGTTTCTCCGTTTTGGCGCCGGGAGTCGGCGGCGCAGTCGCGCGGAGCGCTCCTTGCGCCGGAGCGACTCCCTGCCTCGGCGGGATGGAGCGTCGTGCGGGCTGGCGCTGTGGGGGAGCTCGTTCTCGCTTTGCTCGAACTTGCTTCGGGGCGGAACCGACACTGTGAGATGCTGGAGTGCCTGGCGTTGCACCTATCGGCGACGGTGCTGGACGCAGGGCGCACCGCCCGCGCGCTAGAGCTCTGGCGTGGACCAGTCGATCCAGCGCGGGCGGTCGAAGTCATAGCCTGGAGGGGTCTCGATGGCTGCGGGCTCGCCCTCCTGGCCGAGGAGGTACTTGGCGACGTAGCTTGTGACCCAGTGGTGCTGGGCCTGGGGGAGCTCGCAGTGGGTGTGGCCGGTGTTGAGCGCGTAGGTGTGGGCATCCTCGGCATCGAGGGCGGCGAAGATCTCGCGCGCGGCAGCGTTGTTGATGTGGGTGGCGGCTGGACCGAGCCACGCGATGCCGTCCTGCTCGATGTTGAGCAGGGCGCGAGGGGCAATGAGCCCGGCGAGTTGGTGGTGGTCGTAGGGGATGCGCTCGACCGTGGCGTCGCCGAAGCTGGTGTGGAAGCTCGCGCGGAACCAGTTGGTGCCGCCGGCGACGTTGCTGAGCTGCTCGATGTCTTCGCCTAGCGACTTCATGTGCGCGATGGCGCGCCAGGCGGAGCAGCCTCCCGAGCCGCCTTCCTGCGGGATCGTCAGCGCGATGCGCGCGTCGAAGGCACCGGCCACCAGCGCGCCCTTGCCGAAGCGCGAGCAGCCGGTGACGGCGATGCGGGCCGGATCGATGTTGGCCTCGGGCGTGGTGATGAGCGCGTCGATGATGCGGCTGACGCCCCAGGCCCACGCCATTAGCGCACCGGCGCTGTGATCGCTGCCGTAGAGGTCGTAGAACAGGCCCTGACCCCGCACCGCGGCGCCATCGAGGGCCATCTGGTTGGGCGCATCCGGATTGAAGAAGTCGGCGGCCGTGTACGCGATGGTCGCGACCTCGAGGCCGGACAGGGCCGTGCCGAGGTTCACACGCCCGTAGCCGATCACCGCTGGAAAAGGCCCAGGCCCAGCCGGGCGTTCGATCTCGACCGTGAAACGCATACTCCGACCTGTGTCGGTGACCGTGATCTCTAGGGTGTCGCCCGACATGGCGCCGCTCACCTGCTCGGGCTCGCGCGGCTTGTCGCCCAGCTCGTAGTGCTCGACCATCGCGGCGACCTCCTCGCGGCGACAACGCCACTGCTCACGTGTGGTGACGGGGCTGCCGTCCATCATCGTGAAGGGGTCGGGTAGCGTGGAGATCTCCGGCAGCGCAGCGGCCGGGGGCATCGACGGGATCGTGCAGTCCGCGCGGTGATCCTCGACGAAGTCGGCGGCGTCGTCGGACTCGGCGGGCGCGTCCGCACGCTCGCCCCCGGACCCGCCAGCCGGCAGCGAGGGGTCGGTCGCACTGGCCGCTCCACCTGCGGCGCTCGTGCCTGCGGGCACGTCGTCGGCGAACGGAGCGGCCCCGCTGCTACGATCGCCGGTGGCTTGCGACGGAGTCGCGTCCTGCACCGGCGAGGGATCGGAGGCAGCGCTCCCATCGTCGGGCATGACCAAGGTGGAACCGGCTTCATCGCTCGTGGCCGCATCGCAGGCACCGAGCAGGCATATCGCGAGCGCCACTGCGCCCGCTGCATCGTGTCGCGACCGTTTCAATGACTCCTCCCTCGGCGCTGCAACCGTGTGGCCCGCAGGCACACAGGGTCGGCGCTCGCCGGGTTCGGGTCATGCCTGCTGTCACTTCGACGGTCCGGTCGCGCGGGCAGGAGGGCGACCTCCCCTCTACGGGACCACGGCCAGCTCACCGCGATTTCGCAGCGCACCACGGGCCCAGATGCCGATCGCGGTCCGGATCGACTCGCGACGGGTGGCGTCGAGCTCGTCGCTGAAGCGCGGGTCGGAGACGCGCGTGAGAATCAGCTCGAGTAGCGCGAGCGCGACCTCGGGATGCACATCCGGGAGCAGATGCGGCCGTAGCTGTGCAGCGCCCAGCTCCTTCCAGCGCCGGAGCTCCTTGCGAAAGATCGCGAAGGCCTCCGGGTAGTCGCGGCGCAGGTCCTCCCAGAAGGCCGGAGCATAGCGCGCGACGCTTCCGGCCCACGCCTCCGCCCAACGCGTCATGCCGTCGATCGCGCCGCGCGAGCTCTCGACCTCCACGATGCCGGCGTCCGATGCGCCCGCATCGCGCGCCCAGCGCTCGACCAGCGCCGCGACCAGCTCCTTCTTCGATCGGAAGTGTCGGTAGAGCGTGTTCGGGCTCATGCGCATCTCGGAGGCGAGCTCGGACATGACGACGCTGCGGATGCCGGAGCGCCTGGCCTTGTCGGAGAAGGCGCGGAGGATTCGCTCGCGGACCGCTGGGTGACCCGTAGAGGCCGCTTTCTGTCTCGTATTCATAGTCGCAACAGCAATGATAATCCTGATATGAGAATCTTATCCTCCATATCATCGGGAGTACAGACCTCGTCGTGGCATCAGGGACGCGCGGCGAGCGCCGCCATCACGTCCCGCTCGGATGGTCACCATGAGCTACATGCAAGGTCGCATCGCCCACGACGCAGACAGCCACGTCATGGAAACACGCGAGTGGCTCGACGCCTATGTCGACGCCGAATTCGCCGGCAAGCTTCGGCCGCTCTACGGCAAGCGTCGCAATCCGCTGGATGACTTGCTCGACAAGGCGAAGGAGCGCAAGACCGATCCGGAAGCCGACGCGAAGGCTGCGGACAATCCGATCGCGGGACCCAAGGGGTGGATGGCCTACGGCGCATTCGATCCCGACGAGCGCTCGCGCGTGCTCGATGATCTCGGCTTCGCGAGCCAGCTGGTCTTCCCCACGGCCGGCATCGGCCCCGTGACCGCGGCGCGTGACGAGGGGACCCGCTACGCCGCCAGCCGCGCCTACAACCGCGCGATCTCGGCCTTTGCGGCGGACGACAAGCGTCTGATCCCGGTGGGCTACGTTCCGCTGGATGACCCGGACGCGGCGCTCGCGGGCATCCAGGAGGCGCTGCGCGACGGCTGCGGCGCCATCAGCTTCTCCGCCGCCGCACCCGCGGAGCGCTCGCCTGGCCATCCACTCTACGATCCGATCTGGTCGCTGCTGAGCGAGCGCAACGTCCCCTTCATGCTGCACATCGGCCCGGGTACCAAGACGCAGCCGAAGGCGTTCCGCAACAACGGTCGCGAGCGCGCCCCGGACCTGCACGGCGGCGGCGAGAACCTGCGCTTCTGCGACTACATGATGCT